>NZ_LGRP01000001.1:0-149545 GCF_001636635.1 Paenibacillus sp. O199 | reverse complement strand
CACCCCTTAGAATAGACATTGGAAAAACCCCTGGGTTTGGCCGATGAAATTCTAGGGGGTGCATTTTTGTATGGCTAAAAAAGAGGCGATTAATCTACATACTGTTGAGGGGTGGACATGCCGTATTGTATGGACGTCTTCAGATGTAAGCGTGTACAATATGTAAATATATATCATTCCGTTTAAAAAATTGGGGGCTGGATATGAGGAAAACGTTATTTAATCGATTGCTGTTTTCTTATATGCCGATTTTTATTGTCGTGATTACGTTTACGTTTTTTGTTTTTTTTCAGATATTAAGCGAACAAAGCCGTAAGGAGGCGCTTAACGCCAACAAAATGCTATCATTACAGGCGATGCGTCTGATCGATACTTCCCTGAAGGCGATAGACAATATGATAATGTCGGAAACCATAAATAATAAGCAGTTGATTGATTTCTTCAATAATGAAGAGAAGAATAACATTTTCATCAACATAAGCGCAGTTAAAAAAATGCAGGATATGATATCCTATTACCCCATGATTGATTCGATCTATTTTGTGCGTTATGAAGACAATTTCGTGCTTAGTAATGCGACAAGTGATCAACTTAGCAACTACAGAGACGAGCCATTTATTATTAAGGCTATGGATCCGCTCGCACCCAAGCAATGGTCGGGCATAAGAACCTTCGAGCAGTTTTCTACAAAAGGGAGTAAGCCTGTCGTTAGTTTGGTACGGGGAGCGCCATTTATTACAGGCAAGAAAGGCATGATTGTCGTCAATGTGGCCACTGATTCGTTGCAGAACAGTATTGCTGACCTATACGATTCAAAAACAAGCTTTATCGGAATTCGGGACGCAGCGGGAAACGATTTGTTTAGTGACTTGCATTCTAAAGAGCAATCAAAGATTTTCTCCAATTATGTATCGAGCTATACCGGATGGTCCTACCAAAGCGGACTCATAAATGGAAAGTTGTTCCATGTGATCTCTTCATTATATAATGTCTGGTTTATCATCGGTATCGTGACGATCGGGGGTGGTTTTGTATGGCTGCTCTATGTTACCAGACGCAATTCAAGACCGCTGGAACAGATTGTGGCGCGAATCCGCGGCTACCGTCTCCCTTTGTCCAAGGAGTTGGGAGATGAATTTTCCTTCATCGAATCGGCCTTGTCCAATATTATTGAGCAATCGAATCAGTATCAGCAAAAGCACGATGAAGATCTGCATCTGCGAAAAAGGTACTTGTTCCACCAACTCATTGAAGGTGACATGGGTTTAACCCATGAGGAATGGATAGGAGAAACAAACAGTCTTCAGCTTCCATACTCGTTTAATAAACAAGTCGTACTTGTGATCGAAATGGATAAATACAGTGATTTTTGCTGCCAATACTCCCGCAGAGACCAAAACCTTCTTAAATTCGCGCTACGCAGTGTTATTCAAGAGCTTGCTCCAAAATATGAGCTCGCGCTTTGGTCAGAGTGGACTTCGGCATTTCAGCTAAGCGTCATGGTAATTATGAACAGCGAGGAGGAAGCAAGTACTTCCATAACACTCAAACTTTTCGAGAGCGTTCGTGTGTGGGTACAGGAAAATCTGAAATTTACGGTAACGATAGGTATCGGTGAGCAGGTTGAAGAGCTTTCCAGCGTCGCAAATTCTTATAAAGAGGCACTAAGGGCGCTTAAATATAAAATAGTGTTAGGAGAAAACAGGCTCATTACTAGCGAACACATCGCAAATCATGGCCAGGTTGAGGTGTTCTCACAATTAAACGTAATTCGATCCATCATCCAGTCGTTCAGACTTCTTGAGGACGAATGGAAGACGAAGTACGACAAGCTCATGAATGAAATGAAGCTAGGGTTGTTAACGAAAGATGAAATTACAAATCTGATGAATTATTTAATTTACTACTTGGGACTGGAAATCTCCGGGATGACAAAAGAGGTCCAAGAAATATGGATGCGAGACGGGTTACCGAGGCTCAGTAAGATCATAGACGAGTGCCATTCACTCGAGCAAATGCGGGAAGAATCTTTGACCGTATTGAACAGCTTTTTCACAGATTTGAAGGAAGCGCAAAACAGGCGTCTGCATGCAGCTACCATTCGAGATATGCGGAAAATGATCGAAGAGGAGTATGCCAATCCGAACATGTCGCTTGAATATCTCAGTTCAATCTTTAACATTAATGGAAAATATGTAAGCAAGCTGTTCAGGGAAGAGACCGGACAGAAATTCGTCGACTTCTTGATTGACATCCGCCTGCAGGCCGCAAAGCGCTTGCTCACGGAAACACAAGGTTCCATGCAGGAGGTAGCTGAGAAGGTAGGTTATACAAGCGCGATCTCATTCAGCCGTGTGTTTAAGAAAGTGGTAGGCTACTCCCCAAGCGAATTCCGCGAAGAAGCAGCGCGCAGACAGATCGGTTGAATTTGGTTAACTGGTTGAAAATGGTTTGCTACGCCTGCTTACCCAGCAGTTTCATAATGTATTTCATGCAGCAGCTCCGGCTAAACACCGGAGCTGCTGCGCATTTTCAGGCCATGCGAAGACGGTTAAGTTAACGATTATTGTTTCTTGCTGCACCTCGTTATCCTACTTTACTATGTAGAATGTAAGCGCAAACAATCAGATCGAACGAAAGGAGAAGGAGCATATGTCAAGCATGCAAAAGAGAATCAGGAAACCCGAAACTTCAATGCAAGGCCAGCCACATGAACCGGCATTGCCTGACAGCAAATCATCATTACGCTTCATTGGGAAAAAAATGAAGCGTCACTGGCAGTTATACTTGGTCGTATTTCTGCCGTTGCTGTATTTGGTCATTTTCAAGTATATACCTATGTCTGGCGTTGTCATTGCTTTCAAAGAGTACAACGTCATCCAAGGTATTTGGGGTAGCCCATGGGTCGGACTGAAATATTTCGAACAATTTTTTGAATCACCAAACTTTTGGCTGTATTTGAAGAACACGCTTGGCATTAATATGTACGGTTTGCTTGTTGGTTTTCCTGCTCCGATTCTATTGGCACTTGCATTAAATGAAATTCGTAACGGTTTTTTCAAAAGCAGTGTACAAATGATCACCTACGCGCCTTACTTTATTTCAACCGTTATCATGGTTTCTATTCTCATCGTAACTTTGTCTCCAAGTGTTGGGATTATTAGCAAATTCACACAACTACTAGGCATTGAAAATACAAATTTCATGGGAATTCCGAGCTTGTTCAAATCGATTTATGTCTGGTCGGATGTATGGCAATTTTCAGGTTATGGTGCGATTATCTACATTGCAGCTTTGGCAGGAGTCAACCCTGAACTATATGAATCGGCAAAAGTGGATGGTGCGTCCCGGATGCAGAAAATTATTAATATTGACTTACCGAGCCTTATCCCTGTATCCGTCATTCTGCTCATATTGAATTTAGGGAATTTCATGAAAGTTGGCTTCGAAAAAGTATATTTGATGCAAAATCCCCTAAACATCAGCACTTCTGAAGTCATTTCTACCTATGTGTATAAGGTGGGACTGCTCAGCTCCAGCTTCAGCTTTTCGACTGCAATCGGTTTCTTCAACTCGATCATCAATCTGATTCTTCTTGTGAGCGTTAACTACATTGCCAAGAAATTATCCAATTCGAGTTTATGGTAACAGCAAATCAGCAGAAAGGAGGAACAAATATGTTCAAAGCATCAAGGATTCGGGAATCGTATGGTGATCGTTTGTTTCTACTCGGTGTCTATGCTTTTTTGAGCGTAGTGACGATTGTCGTCCTTTTTCCGCTCATCTTTATCATTTCATCATCGTTTAGCTCACCGCAAGCCGTCGTATCCGGCAAGGTGTGGCTGTTACCCGTCGACTTTACGCTGGAAGGCTATAAAGCGGTGTTTCGAAATCCACAAATCGTTTTCGGTTACTTGAACTCGCTCTATTATACAGTCATAGGTACAGCAGTCAACGTTGCTTTGACTGTTATGCTTGCTTATCCGCTCGCCAGAAAAACGTTCTACGGCCGTAATTTCATCATGGTCCTTCTAGTCATCACGATGATGTTCGAAGGAGGGCTTATCCCCTTATATCTCGTAGTAAAAAACCTTCATATCCTCGATACACGTTGGGCGATGATTTTGCCAGGAGCCATGGCGGTGTTTCAAGTGATTGTCGCACGGACCTTTTTTCAGACCACGATTCCCGAGGAAATTGCGGAAGCTGCCGAACTCGATGGTTGTAGTGACATCCGGTTCATTACCAGTATGGTAATTCCGCTCTCCAAACCCATTTTGGCTGTGCTGACGTTGATGTATGCTGTGGGCCACTGGAATGCTTACTTCGATGCATTGATTTTCCTGAAATCTCCAGATTTGTTCCCGTTACAGATCGTGTTGCGTAACATTCTTATTCTGAACTCGATCGATCCGACTATGGTGACCAATGTTGATCAGATGTTGGCGCAGCAAGGATTGAAGGACTTGCTAAAATATTCGCTTATCGTTGTCGCAAGTGCACCTGTCCTGATCATTTATCCGTTCGTGCAGAAGCACTTTGTTAAAGGTGTCATGATCGGTTCATTAAAAGGATAGTGACGGGGAGGTAGCTCAACCAGCATTTAAGGAGGTGAGGGGTTGAAGACCAGATAGAATGCTTCCGTAATTGAAATTAATGTTCGATAAATGGGAGGGGTCATAACTATGAAAACATGGAAAAAGTCATTCTCTTGCGTCCTCGGAGCTGCACTCTGTTTATCACTCGTCTTGAGCGCCTGTAGCGGGGATTCGAGCGCAACTACGAATACACCTTCTGCCAGTGCACCAGAAGCAAGCGACGTGTTTACGCCCGTTGGAGAATATCCGATTGTCAATACGCCCATGACGATCAAAATGTTTGCTCCGCAGTACGCCGTCATAGAGAATATGGAAACCAATACATTCACGAAATACCTCCAGGACAAGACGAATATTCAAATAAAATGGGATCTCGTACCTGAAAAAGCGCTAAACGACCGTAAACAATTGATGCTGGCAAGCGGTGATTATCCTGAAGTAATTTTGCATGGGAGCTTAACCAAAGAAGAGCAGATGAAGTACGGCAAAGAGGGTGTGTTTATTCCACTGAACGACTTGATTGATAAATATGCGCCTAACTTCAAAAAAGCAATGGCTGAACTGCCGTACCTGGAAAGCTCTATCACTTCACCGGACGGCAACATATATGCACTTCCGCAAGTGAACGAGTGCTATCACTGCAACTATGCACAGAAGCTATGGATCAATCAGTCCTGGCTGGATAAGCTTGGGTTAAAAATGCCGTCAACAACGGACGAGTTTTATGAAGTGCTAAAAGCTTTTAAAGAAAATGATCCGAACGGTAATGGTATAAAAGACGAAATTCCGCTTACCGGCGCTGACGACATGTGGGCAGGGAACGTCGCTTCCTTCTTGATGAATTCGTTTATCATCGACGATCAGGTGGACAAAGACAACGGGACTTTTCTCCAGGTAAAGGACGGCAAAGTGGATTTCGTCGCCAATAAGGAAGAATGGAAGCAGGGATTATTGTACCTGAACAAGCTCTATACGGAAGGCCTGATCGATCCAGCATCATTCACACAGAACTCCGATGCCATCCAGCAGTTGGGCAACCGTCAAGACGCGAATGTGATTGGCAGCATTACAACCGCTCTAATCAGTTACGCCCACAGCCCCGATGACAAACACCCGCGCCATAAAGAGTATGTCACCGTGCCTCCCCTTAAAGGACCGAACGGTGTGCAGCAAGCAGGATACTTTGCGGGAGTAAGTGTGTCGCAAATGGCCATTACGAATAAAGCGACCGATGAACAGAAAATTGCCGCAATCCGTTTGGCCGACTATTTATATACAGAAGAAGCCATTGTGAATCAAGAGCATGGTCCAGAAGGTGAAGGATGGCGCAAAGCAGAGGAAGGCGAGCTGGGTATGGACGGCAAACCGGCAACTTATGCAATTATTTCTGATGGTGAAACCAAAATTACGTATAACGATCGCTGGGATCAGCTTGGACCATCCCTCCGCACATACCAGTATCGTGACTCATGGGCAGCTCTGCAGGATCCGCTTGCTGAAGGCGCGTACGAGGTTCGTCTGAAGCGTGAGTCAGCCAAATATGAGCCGTTCCAATCGAAAGAGAATTATCCGTCCAGCGTATTCATAGCATTGGAAGACACTCAGGTTGCGGCTCAACTAAAAACATCAATCCGAGATTACGTCAAGTCAAACATGGCTCAGTTCATTACGGGCAGCAAGGACATCGAGAAAGAATGGGATTCTTATGTAAAAGGTCTGGATGGTCTGCAACTTGGTCAGTATATAGAAATTTACCAGAAGGCAATTGATACGAAATAATTCGAAATTTCCCCTAAATAATTCTACCTTCAAGTCTGACCTGGAGGAGGACCTGGAGGATTTCAGATTAGACTCGGAGGTGCAGTTTAAAGTGAACTGTGGTTTGCAAAACATGTTCTATAAGTATATGTGGTCGTCCAATTGGTGGAATCAGGGACGTGAAGACACGCAGGTGAAACACTTAGAACTTCGCTGCTGTAAAAATGACAGCGCCGCCTTCCAGGCATTGGTCAACTCAGATCAAGAGGATATGCTCGTTACGATTAACCGGGATGCATTGTTATGGAAGGGCGGGCCGATCAAAATCGTGCGCTGTGAGGTGGAGACGGATGCTCCCTGCAAGATCGATCTTCAGCTTATCGGGTTGATAGAGGACGATAATCGCGTTATGACTTCAGATGTTCTGCTGGATGAACCCTACCAATGGCTTAGGAAGCGTCAGATCCAACCTTTGTGGGTGGAGCTTCATGCCGATGATTCCGTTGTAAGCGGTCAATATGAAGGCAAGCTGAAATTCTACACGCATACGATGTTCGAGGATGAGGTTTTGGAGAAAGAACTGACGTTTCGTTTAACGATCAGTGAACAAGTGCTGCCAGAGCCTCAAAATTATACTTTCGTTTTGGACTTGTGGCAGCATAACTGTAATATTGCAAGAAAATATGATGTTTCCTATTGGACCGATGAACATTTTACGCTTCTTGATTCGTATCTTCACAGCTTATCTCAGCTCGGACAAAAGGCGTTGACGCTTGTTGTTTCAGAGGAGCCATGGAGCGGACAACGATCATTTATCGATGCTGAGCCATCCGACTTGAATGAATACAGTATCGTTCAAATCGTGAGACGGAGCGACGGTCGATTTGACTATGATTTTACGCACTTGGATCGGTATGTTGAGATAGGAGAGAAGCACGGAATATGCAAAGAAATAGAAGTATTCGGCTTGATCAATATTTGGAAGCATGAGGATGAAGGGTTTGGGGGAGTTGTGGAGGATTACCCCGATGCCATTCGCGTCCGCTATTATGATGAAGAAACCGGGAGCTATAAGTTTATCCGAAATAAATCAGATCTTAGCGCTTATGTAGTGGCATTAGAGCAGCATTTTATCTCGAAAAAGTGGATTGACCGCGTTCGTGTTGTTGCGGATGAACCGGCTGATATCTGCTTATTTGAGGAAAGTTTAGCATGCTTACGCGAGATGGCGCCATCATTCCTCTATAAAGCAGCAATCAATCATACCGAATTTATTCATAAACATATTAAAGGAATCGTTGATTATGTGCCTGTGCTTGACTGTGCTGCAGAAGAGTATGAACAGCTAGAGCAGCTAAGAAAAGAAGTGAAGGGGACATTTACATTTTACGTTTGCTGCTCGCCAGAGAAACCCAACACGTTCCTCAGTTCGCCGTCAATTGAGTCTCGGGTGATCCCTTGGCTCGCAGAAAAGCTGAAATTGGATGGCTTTCTACGGTGGAATTATACCGTGTGGCCCGACAAACCTCTGGAGAGGCTTTCCTATCGTCCTATGATTTGGAAGGCTGGGGATACCAATTTCGTTTACCCGGGAAAAAGGGGCAAGCCGCTGCTTTCACTGCGTTATAAGTGGCTGCAGCGAGGCATCCGCGATTATGAATATATGCAGGTAGCAAAGCAGAATGGACAGGAAGAGCAGGTTGAAAAGATTCTCCAGCGAGTATTTCGATTCGATCATGCGAGAGAGCTTGCACCCTCCTCTGGCAAAACGGCCATGCAATTATACAGTTTTAATATCGAGGACTACGATCGATTATATGAGATTGAGAACGGACAAACAGAATGAACAGCTGTATTAAACAATGGAATGAGAAAGGTGTGATCATATGAATCTTGTTCAAAAATTAACGCCATCAGCCAAACAACTTGCTTTTCAAAAATGGGAATTTGGATTATTTCTTCATTTCGGACTTCGCACCTTTTATGAAGGATATGTCGATTTCGATGAAAGGCAGATGGATCCGGCTGCTTTCAATCCTGTTGACTTAGACTGTGAGCAGTGGATCCGGTCGGCCAAAGAAGCCGGAATGAACTATGCTGTGTTAACTGCGAAGCACCATGACGGCTTTTCCAATTGGCCTTCCGACTACAGTCGATTTAGTGTGGCGGCTTCTCAGTGGAAGGGTGGGCAAGGGGATGTCATACGGGAATTTGTTGATGCTTGCCGAAAATATGATATGAAACCAGGCTTGTACTATTCACCGTATGATGGTTCAGCTGACTTTTACACCCAAGATGCGAAGGCCTACGACGATTATTTCGTCAATCAAATCACAGAGTTGCTCACGCAATATGGCGACATCGATATTCTGTGGTTTGACGGTTGTGGCTCTGAGGCACATTCATATGATTGGAAACGTATTATTGATGAAATTCGCCGCTTGCAGCCTCATATTTTAATTTTTAATATGGGTGACCCCGACTTTCGGTGGGTTGGGAATGAGGATGGTATTGCACCTATTCCATGCTGGAATGAAGTTGACTCAACGGAGTTTTCAATTATGACGGAAAAGAAAGAGCAATTGCTTGAACACCTATGGCTGCCAGCGGAATGTGACGTCCAAATAAGGGGAGATTGGTTTTATAGCGATAGCAATGAACTTACCCTGAAAAGTACGGAAGAACTTATGGGCATTTATTATCATTCCGTTGGCCGTGGTGCAAACCTGCTCCTGAATATTGGACCGGATCGCAACGGTCTGCTTCCGGAGAAAGATGTAGAGAGACTGTTGGAATTCGGTTCGGAAATTCGCCTTTTCGAACGTCCATTTGCAACAATTGAGCAATGCAGAAGATTTGAAAAATCGTGGGTTTACGAGACAGAGGTGCCCCAGTTACTCGACCACGTTATCATCCAAGAGGATCTTACATCTGGTGAAAATATACGAAGCTTCAAGATTGACATCATTACTCAAAAGTCAAGACGACCTGTGACCATTTATGAAGGGCAACATATAGGTCATAAGGCAATTATTCGTATCCCTGCGATCAAAATTCGGGGTGTTATTGTTGAAATCACCGAAAGTGACCAAGAGGCAGTACTTCAGGAACTAAGCTTCCATCATGTTGGTGGCGGCACTCCAGATCCATTAAGCTAAATTAATATGAAAAAAAATAAGAAACAGTAACCAGAACGTGGTCGCTGTTTCTTATTTTTCATCCAAAGGAATTCAAATCTAAATAATTTGCCGCATCAAGACTTGTGATGTTCGTTATCTTTAGCATTGAGTGAAGCAATCAGTTTCTCGCCTTCGACATCAAGGTTCGGCAGAATGCGGTCCAGCCATTTCGGAAGCGCCCACGCTTTATTCCCGAAAATAGCCATGATGGCCGGGACCAATCCCATTCGAATAATGAAGGCATCGATCAAGATTCCTACAGCTAACGTAAATCCAATTTGTTTGATCATGACATCATCCGTGAAAATAAACCCTGCAAAAACAGAAACCATAATTACAGCGGCTCCAACTACGACACGACTCACTTGTTTGTACCCGTGAACGACGGATTCAGTCCCCCGATGACCATGAACATACGATTCCCGCATGGAGCTAACAAGGAAAACCTGATAATCCATTGCGAGTCCATAAAGGATACCCGTAACAATGATCGGCATAAAGCTTAGCAGCGGACCACCTGTATCGAAGCCGAAGAGAGAGTGGAGCCAGCCCCACTGAAACACAGCTGTCGTGATTCCGAACGTAGCAAGAATACTAAGAAGAAAGCCGATGGTTGCTTTGATTGGCACGATGATTGAACGAAATACCAAGAGTAGAATGATAAGGGACAACAGAATAATAATTCCTACATATATAGGGAATACCTCTGCCAGCTTGGTCGACATATCGATATTTACGGCAGTGAATCCGGTAACTCCAAGCTTAACGTCATACGTCTGTGCAATACTCGACTCAGAAGAACGTAAATCATTTACCAGGTTTTTGGTGGTTTTATCATTAGGGCCAGTTTCAGGAATCAGACTAAAAATAGCCATATCCTCAGTCATGCCTAAAGGTGAAACCTGCGCAACATTCTTTTGACTTTGAAGCTCTTTCACAAGATTACCTACGAGTTCGGGAGAGACCTGCGTTGAAGAATCCTTGGGCTCGGCGACCAGAATAAGTGGTCCGTTAAAGCCTTCTCCAAAGCCTTCGGAAATTGCTTCATAACTTTGTCTTGCAGTCGTGTCCAGATTCGCTGAAGCAGCTCCAGGAATGCCCATCTCCATTTTTGTAATCGGAATTGCTGCGACACCAAGAAGTACGATGATGGCGACAATTGTGGCCCAACGATACTTGATAACGAATTTAACCCATCTGTCAGCTGCGCCTCGACCAGCCGCTTTGTTAGACTTGGCGCTTTTCTCACGAGCTTTAGGCGAACAGATACGCTCACCCACCAACCCGAGCAGCGCCGGTAAAAGGGTTAAGGCAACGAATACGTTGATGAGCACGGTTGCAGCAGCTACCAACGCCATTGTCGATAAGAACGTAAGACCGATTACTAGCATACCGCATAGAGCTACGATAACCGTCAAACCTGCAAAAAATACAGCACTGCCCGATGTACCAATAGCTCTGGCAGCAGCTTCTTGTGCACTCAGACGTTGATCAATAATCATCCGGCGTTGACGATTTACAATGAATAGAGCGTAATCGATTCCAACTGCTAGTCCAACCATAAGAGCCAAAACCGAAGTGACACTAGGCATTTCAATGAATTTGGAAATGGAGAATGCTCCGCCCACTCCGATGCCGACACCTAGAAGTGCAGTTACAAGAGGCAGTCCTGCCGCTACAACGGATCCAAGTGTGGCCAGCAAAACAACCGCGGCAATAACAAGTCCAACGATTTCGGCGGATCCTACACCGATGGATACGGTTTTTAGTGTTTCACCTGGTAGGACCGTAATATTGGTTCCTTTCTCAACAGTCATGACGGAATCTATTACGGAGTCAAAAACATCCTGCGTGATAGCAGACTGCTCAATGGTAAACTGAAATTGGAACAAAGCAATTCTGCCGTCGGGAGAGAGAAGAACACCCGGTACTGGAACACCATCCACCATCAGAGGACCATAGGAGGGAGCAGCCGCTGTTTCAGACTGCTCTGTACTGGCAGCCTGAGCCATCTCAGCAGTTGAGCCGCTGGCTTCAGCAGCATAATCTGCAGGGTTAATCACATCTTTTATCCCGTAAACATCATTAACACCCTTTGTGATTGCTGCCAATCGTTCTGGCGTATCTAGACGCTCGTTTGGAGGTGATTCAAACACAACACTCCCTTGACCGCCTGAGGCCGCAGGTAATTCTTTGGCTAACTGGTCCAGAACTTTTTGAGATTCTGTGCCTTCAATCTTCATTTCGGAACTGATATGCACACCATTCACACTGATCATCGAGACGACAATTCCTAAAATTAAAATCCATCCGAGTATAAAGTACCCCGGTTTGCGAAAAGCGGTTTTCCCCACTCTATATAATAATGTAGACATATCTTTGTTTTACACTCCCTCTATGGTGAATATGGATTGCTACTGTATTAGAATCCTTTGCGCAAGTGACCAAACATGTTTTCTAAAAACTCATCGAACGATACAGCCCCAGTTCTTTGGTGGTCACTTATGTTTTGTCCTGGTAACAGCACATTAAGTCTTCCGTCAATTAATGGAAGAATGGTTCCGTAGGCCGCGTTAATAAGTAGATAAGTATATACCTCGTCATCATTCCCGTTTGATAAGTCTAATAATGTCTCTTGAGCAGTCGTCTGCATTTGGTGTACTACTCCAAGGAAATGCGGTTCGAGAACAGGATATTTTTGGGAAAGTAACAGAAGTTCACGCAATCTTCCTATAAGGTCTGCTGTAAGCTGCATCTGGATTAGTTGATACAAAATGTCAAGCAAAGAGGCATTTGGTGGAATTTTGGTGATCAAATTCTCAAACTCAGTTGTGTTATTAACTGAAGTAGCTCCAATGGCTACTGCTTCTTCCTTGCATGTGAAATAGTTTGCGAAAGTTCTTCTGGAATAACCGGCTTTTTGCACGATATCTTCGACAACAAAACCGTCCAACCCATGTTCAAGTGCTAGTTCAAATGCTGTAGTCGCTAGCGCTTTTTCAGTAGCTTCTTTTTTTAAATGTCGCAGGGTTTGCTTGGCCATCAGATGCGTACACCTCCACATGCATGCTTCTGGAGAAAATAACTCTCTCGATAGTAGATTGTTTTCATTTGGTATTCACTCAACTCCTTAGTATTTACTCGAAATTATCATAACTTCAATTTGCTCATTGTGCAAATTTACTCAAGAGGCAAATTTATAGATAAGCAGATTGAGAAATAATCATTCAATAAATTCCATAAGAAAAAGAGGGGGAAAGACAAAAAAAGACAAAGAGTGGAGGATACGATTCCTCTTCTTTGTCTCTAAATGCAATTTAACTAATTGTCCCCCACATAATGAAAAGAATGAATATGTGTTTTTGATAGTTCGATTACGTTCTTGATAAACATATCACGTGATTCACGAAAATCGCTTAATATCCAATTGTTCAATATTCCAAAAAAACCGTAAGCCGTATAGTACTTAAAATACTCCATGTTAACGGGGGAATCGTTGATCGTCTCGAAGATAAACTGCTCCTCATAGATTTTCAGGATAGTCTGAGGAAAACCTGTATGCAGACCAGGTAACGTATCATCATATCGAATCAATTCGAAGAAGTCTCGGTTTTCATAGATATAATCGATGATTTGAAAAGATTCAAAATTAAGCTTGTTGGTGTAGACCTTTTGGCCATGCGAATATGGCTTGCCTACGGCGAGTCTCAAACCTTCGAGCTTCGTATTCAACAATTCTTCGGCGAGCACGAATTTATCTTGGTAGTGTAAGTAAAAAGTACTGCGATTATAACCTGCCTGATCAACGATGTCTTTGACAGAGATGGCATGATAGCCTTTTTTCTTAATGAGTTGGATCAGAGCGCTTTTAAGATGCTCTTCTGTTCGATTGCGCTGTTGAGATTTCATAATTTGTTCATCATTCATACATAAAACTCCTATAAAAATAGACATTGTTTTACCAAGTGTCTATGTAGTAGACATATCATCGTATCTTAATGATTGGATTGTTACAATTTTAAGCATACAATTATGTTTGTAAACGTCATATAGCACATATGCAAATAGGTGCTATTCAAAATAGTATACTGGAGGATTTAATCATGGGCAAACTTCAAGACAAAGTGGCAATTATTACGGGAGGGGCATCCGGAATCGGCGCAGCGACAGCACGCTTATTCGTTTCAGAAGGAGCCAAAGTGGTCTTGGTGGACCTGAATGAAGAAAAAGGTAAGGCGTTTGAGCAAGAACTGAAAGCGCTTAAAGCTGACGCTCTGTTTATTAAAGCGAACATCACGAGTGAGCAAGAGGTTGCTGAGATTTTCAAAAAAACCGTAGAGGTTTTCGGTAAAGTGGATATCGTATTTAACAATGCAGGAATCGGGCGTGTTCATCCTTCGCATGAGCTTGAATATGCTGAATGGCGCAATACGGTGAATGTAGATCTGGACGGCGTATTCTTGGTCGCGCGTGAAGCAATCCGAGAAATGCTCAAAATTGGCGGAGGGACTATCGTCAACACGGCTTCCATGTACGGATGGGTTGGTTCACCTGGTTCTGCAGCCTACAATGCAGCAAAAGGTGGCGTTGTGAATCTGACTCGTTCACTCGCGCTGGAGTATGCTGAGAAAAATATTCGGGTGAACGCACTTTGCCCAGGCTTCATCGATACACCGATTATTCCAGAAGAGAGCAAACAGGCTCTTTCTTCGGCAACACCAATGAAGCGGCTTGGTCAAGCAGATGAAATGGCCAAAGCCGTACTGTTCCTAGCTAGCGACGATTCATCCTATATGACAGGAAATAGTCTAATCGTGGATGGTGGATACACCGCCCAATAAGAGGAGTAAGTTACGTCCGAAAATGAGGATCTTTAACATATAGAAACGCAACAAAACCTGAAGTATTGACTTCAGGTTTTGTTGCGTTTCAGTTTAAAGTTAACCGATCCGGGAGGGATCCATAGCAATGATGTTATTGAATTTTATTGCACTTACATTATGAACGGGCGATAATCGATCTAATTAAGAATGGTAGAATCTTTTATGAAAGCGTTTTAAAAAAAGATGGTTAGAGAGCTGAAAGGGGAACGAGGATGCTTAGGGTGCTTATAGCAGAGAATGAACCGTGGATAAGGGCGGCTATCGTGGAAATGGTAGAAAGCATTGGTCATGGCATTGAAGTAGTCGGTGAGGCTACAAACGGTCTGGAAGCCTGGTTTATGATACAGCAACTGTGGCCGACAGTACTTATTACCGATATTATGATGCCCGAGATGGATGGGCTCGAATTAATTCAAAACATAGAGGAAGAAAAAATACCAATGGCCACCATCATTATTAGTGGTTACGATAATTTTCATTACGCACAAAAAGCAATTCGATACGGCGTCACAGAGTATTTGTTAAAACCTATTCAGATGGAGTTGTTGAAATCAACCTTGTTAAGAACGATGGAAAAGCTAACGGCTATATCGGAAATGAATCATCATCTGATTCGGATCCAAACTTTTTTTGAGACCGTGAACGAATTGGAACCCATCGTGGGTATGAAAAAATTCAGTGAATTACTGGATGCCATTTTCAAGTTGAAAACAGTCAATCATGGGGCATATCTCAGCTTTTTGCGAATTGTGCAAACGCAACTCAGTGATTTATGGACAGCGACGACTGGAATATCCCGTGAGCTAATCAATGATTTTAAAAGTATGAATGATCAAATGATCCGCCGCCACCTTAGTCAGATGCTGGAATCATGGTTTTTACAGCCGGATCTTAACCGAAAAGAGCATCGTCAACTCGTCACACGCGCTTGCGAATATATTCAATCGCATTACAAAGATGATATTTCCCTTATGGAGATGGCCGCGTATTCTGCGGTGAGTGTCTCCCACTTCAGTCTTTTATTCAAACAATATACTGGAGAATCACTAGTTTCTTATATCAATAACGTAAGGATAGAAAAAGCAAAGAAGCTGCTGCTGAATACCAATGATAAAGTTTATATGATAGCTGAGAATACGGGCTTCTCTAGTCAACCTTACTTTATACGCGTGTTTAAGAGCCTTACTGGCATGACTCCAAGCGAGTATCGGAAACGGATGGGAGGGTGAGCATTGAAGACGTTACTCAGTAGGTTTACACTAAACCAAAAAATGATTGTTGCTTTTATTGGCGTTGCCTTACTTTCAGTACTTGTAATGAATTTTTTATCTAACTTATATTACGGCAGGGCAACTGAAAAAGACTTTTATAATATAGCCGAGGGAACAACCGTTAGCCTTAATCACCAGTTGGATATTTACTTTCAACAAATGGCGAAATCAACGTATACCATGATTGCCGGTCCGCTGCGTTATACCAGTCCCTTATCTGACAATGAAGATTCTGGGCTCATTCAAGAGTGGCTACGGAGTTCCGATCTAAGCACGGAAAAACAAAGAGTCATTAAGGACATTTTAAACAAATACATCTCTTTCAATTATCCGGAAATAGACAACATGTACTTGATGTCATTGGATGATCGAGTGCTACAAGCGCAAGGGAACACCTCTAAAGATGTTGTTGAGACACAGCCATGGTATGGTTTGGATTTTACGGAACATCTACAATTACAGCCCACCTTTTATGTAAAAGGAACCTCTTATCCTGTCTTATCACTCATTATTCCTATTTACGACGTTGAAAACGTAGGGTTGGCGGGAAAGCTCATTATCAATATGAGATTAAGCGAAATCGAGGAAATCATCGGAAAAATGCGCATTGGGCAGACGGGTTATATGTTTATTGTGTCCGAGGATAATTCGGTTGTTTATCATTCCGATTCCTCTTATTTGTCGTTACCAATAGAGAAAACGGGATTGGAAGGATTATCGTTAGGACACAAAAACGAGATCCAAAATTGGAATGGTGAAAAGTACTTACATTCTTACAGTGTATCAGAATTAACCGGCTGGAAGACAGTCGCAATCGTGCCGTTAGATGAAATGGCCTCTGGGCAGCAAATTGCGCGTAACTCGGCGATTATCGCAATGGCTGTGCTTGCTCTGCTTATCTTTGTAACTGTACCGATTCTGGCTACCAGATTTGTTAAGCCGATTACTCAGTTGAAAGCAGCTATGGACAAAGTGCAGAAAGGCGATTTGACAGTCCAGACGAACGTAAAACCTGGGCGTGATGAAATTCAGTTGTTAAATTTGAGTTTTAACCGGATGACCAAAAGACTGGATGAATTAGTGAAGACCGTTACCCAGATGGAAATAAAAGAAGTGGAGCTTCAGCTAATGCAGAAAGAGGCTGTCATCCGAGCGTTACAAAATCAAATTAACCCGCACCTTCTCTACAATACCCTGGACATTATTAAAAGCATTGCTTTCCTGGAAGGTTCCTCACGCGTAGAGCGTATGGCAGATAATTTGGCGTCATTATATCGGTATACGGCCAGATTTGATCAAACAGAAGTAAGTTTAAGCGAAGAACTTGAACAACTATCTAAGTACTTGGATATTATTCACGTCAGATATTCAAAACATTTTGAGAGCAAGCTTTATGTGGATTCCAAGTATCTTGGCATTCGCATCGTCAAATTAACGTTGCAACCGATTGTGGAAAATGCTGTCAAATACGCTGTAGAGCCGAGAAACGGTAAAGCAGCGGTTATCGTCAGTGCATATCCCGACAAAGGGGATTTGATTATTGAAATAGTGGATAACGGACAAGGGATAGAGGAAGAACTTCTGAGCAAACTGCAGCAGGAATTAGCTGATATAACGTATTCAACCGGAAATAACATATCAAAAAAAGACTCGCTTGGACTTGTCAATATTCATAACAGGTTGGTGTTGGTTTACGGAAAAGGTTATGGCGTTCATCTCAGTTCTTTTCCAGGGAAAGGAACTGTGGTATCCATTCGGTTGCCATTTGGATAATCAAATAAAAAGAAAATCAGATAACATATCGTTGGATTGTGCAATTTTCGATATTTTTGAAAGCGTATACTTAAGTCTGTAAAGAACATTGGTAAAGGAGGACGCATATGAACCACAAGGTAATCACAACTATAGTGGCCATTATTTTAGTGATGAGCCTTATAGCAGGATGTTCCGGGAGTAGCGTCAATCAAGAAGGTTCAAACGAACAAGCTGCTGGGGAAAAGCTGACGATTAACATGGCAGTGCAGTATTGGAGTGGATCGAAGTGGGCAGCAGATCATCCCACCATTCAGTATTTGAATGAAAAATTTAATATCGATTTAAAACTGCAATTTATTAATGGTCCTGAATATGCAGAGAAGTTAAAGGTAATGGCAGCTTCTGGGAACCTTCCTGATTTCTATCGGGTTGACCCAGATACGTATCTGAAATGGCAGGGTGAAGGAGCTTTCGTTGATCTTAAGCCATTACTCCCGAACTATTCTAACTTGAGCGAGGCTTTTCCTGCTGATGATCCGGCCGTGACTATCCTTAATCCGATAGACAAAAATTACGGACTGCCAGAAATATCGTGGCTTGCGCGGGACACCATCCAAGTCCGTAAAGATTGGTTAGAACAATTGGGGATACCCGTACCGGATGAAGAACATTTCACCGTTGACCAATTTTATGAAATAGCGAAGGCATTTGTACAGGAAGATCCCGATGGGAATAACCAAAAGGATACGATAGGCTTCTCAAAGGACAATTTGGCATTGAAAAGCGCCTTTGGGCTTGCTAACGAATGGATTGAAAAAGACGGACAACTGATACCACCGCAAGTGCAAATTGAAGAACAAAAAGCCTATCTCGCTTTCATGCGCAAAGCATATGAGGAAGGCGTGTTAGATCAAGATTTCGCGTTGCGTAAATCCAGTGATATTGAGGAACTCCATAAAAGCAATAAACTTGGGTTGTTTACTTATCACAACAACTATCCGGATCTCGTAAGGCAAATTAAAAATAATTTCCCGGACTCGAACCCCGAAATTGTACCTTTGGCTCCGCCGATTGGACCAGAAGGTCAGCGCGGTAATTTGAATTGGACCGTCGGCACCAATAAACAGGTAATCAACGCGAAGGCCAGTAAGGAAAAGCAAGACCGTATTCTGCAAATTCTGGATTGGTGGGTAACGGATGAAGGTACAACTGTCATGAAAAATGGAATTGAAGGTATCCATTATGTGAAAAAGG
Organism: Paenibacillus sp. O199; assembly: GCF_001636635.1. NCBI lineage: Bacteria > Bacillati > Bacillota > Bacilli > Caryophanales > Paenibacillaceae > Paenibacillus > Paenibacillus sp. O199. Next base: position 130,847 of record NZ_LGRP01000001.1, on the reverse strand, counting down.
AAGATGGAAGCTATGAAGTTACGGATCGGTGGGAGCCTGAAATGCCGCGTTATTTAAACAGTAGTTTGTTTAAACGTCCAGGGACGGATTTCAATTTGTATCTGTGGACCGATGAAGAGGAAATGAAACGAAATGAACAATATGCGGAAAACGTGTTGAAATACCAATGGCCTAATGCGGCACCCGGGATTGAATATTATTCGGATACCGCAAAGACGAAGCTTGCGAATTTAAATTTGAAATTCGAAGAGGCGGCATCCAAAATTATCGTAGGAAGAGCTCCCATTGACAGTATTGCAGATGCTTCGGCTGAATGGCTCGCCAATGGTGGTCAAAACATCATAGACGAAGTCAATGAAGCCGCCGCCAAATGACCAGATGAATTAATGGAAGCAGTTCGCAGGAGGAGCAAACGCAATGAATAATCAGGAAATCAGACATTCAGCATCAAGATACGGAGTGTTTTCTCAATCCAGCAAGTTTAAGCGTTATTTGATTCGAGCATTTCCCATCTATGTGATGATCCTGCCAGGTTTGCTTTACTTTTTAATTTTCCGCTATGGTCCGATGGGGGGCATTCTCATTGCCTTTAAGTCCTACAGTCCCTTCAAAGGGGTATGGGGAAGCGAATGGGTAGGTATGGATCATTTTGTACGCCTCTTCACTGAGAAGGATTTTCTTCTGCTACTGCAAAATACACTCTTCCTCAATCTACTTGACGTGCTCGTTGCATTCCCGGCTCCCATCATAGTAGCCATATTGTTAAACGAAGTGAGAAATCGATTTTTCAAAAACACGGTTCAAACGATTTTATACGCCCCACATTTTTTATCTTGGGTGGTCTTATTTAGCTTCGCTCGCCGCCGTTGACCCCACATTGTATGAGGCCGCAAAGGTGGATGGTGCAGGAAAGATGCGCCAAATATGGCATATAACTCTTCCTGCGCTGAAGTCCGTCATATTGATTATGCTCATATTACGGCTTGGCAGCTTTATCGACATTGGATTTGAGCATGTTTTTCTCTTGCAAAACTCGCTGAATTTAAGTGTTTCTGACGTGTTCGATACCTATGTGTACCGACAGGGTCTCGTGCAGGGCGACTTCAGCTACTCGTCAGCCATTGGTCTGTTCAAGTCGGTTGTCGGGATTGTAATGGTCGTTACGGCAAATACGATCGCCAAACGTCTTGGAGAGGAAGGGGTTTACTGATGAATGCAAGATTAACGGTTGGAGAAAAAGTATTTAGAACGGTTATATATATCTTGCTGCTGCTTGCCTCTGTCTTTATTCTTCTGCCGCTCCTTTACGTCACCGTCACTTCATTTGCACCACAAAGCGATTATTACTCAAGGGGCTTCTTTCTCTTACCAAGTAAATGGACCTTCGAGGCGTATCAATATTTGCTGTATAATCCTGGTTTCCTTGATGCTTTTAAAAATTCGGTCATTATTACAGTGGTCGGTACATTTATCAATATTACAGTCACTTCGCTGATGGCCTATGGGTTATCCGTGCAATGGTTAAAAGGCAGAACAGTAATCAACTTTATGGTGCTCTTTACAATGTTGTTCGGTGGAGGCTTGATTCCCACTTACCTGGTGGTCAATGGGTTGGGGTTAGTAGATACCTTTTGGGCTATTTGGCTTCCCGCAGCGGTTTCTCCTTTCAATGTAATTGTCATGCGCAGTTTTTTTGGTTCGATTCCCATGGAATTGAAGGAATCAGCACGCATTGATGGCTGTGGGGAATGGCGTTTACTCGGTACGATCATTCTTCCTCTAGCCAAGCCCGCGATTGCGACATTTACATTGTTTTATATGGTAGGAAACTGGAATACCTATTTCTCGGCAATTATTTACTTCAATGATAATTCGAAATGGCCGCTCCAAGTCTTCTTGCGACAGATGTTAATCATTAATGATGAACAGATCGGTCAATTGGCTGAGCCGATATTCTCATATACGCCATCGGCTCGGATGGCTGCGATTCTGATAACGGCATTACCATTGCTGATCGTTTATCCCTTTTTGCAAAAGCACTTCGCACAGGGGATGCTGTTAGGTTCGGTCAAAGGATAATGTGTGAACGATAGAATGATTACAACGATATATCAAGCAAGGTATTCTACGGAACGAATAGGAAGGGAAGAACGCATAATGCAGACCGAACAAGTACCAACACACTTAACCTTCAGTCTTACGTCGCCGCCCGCAGCCCAAACAGCAGACAGTATAGCCCTTTTGTGGGATAAGCCCGCATCTTACGGCGTGGAACGCTACGAGGTGTATGTGAACAATTCCCTCGCTGCAACCACTAAGAACACAGACTACACTTTGCAAGGTCTTGCACCTGAACACGAGTATTTTATATATGTTCTTACGTATATGTCGACAGAGGAACCGCTGCAAAGCAACACGATATGCATCATAACAAGGCCTCAACCCCAAGTGTTTGATATTGCAGCCTACGGCGCAGTGGGAGACGGCGAAACGTTGAACACATCGGCAATCCAATCTGCTATCGACGCCTGCAGCCAAGGCGGCCTAGTAACTATTCCCGAAGGTGTGTTTCTGACTGGAGCCATATACCTTAAAAGCGACATGACCCTATATCTTGAAGAGGGAGCAGTATTGCTTGGCAGTCCCGATACAGAGGACTACCCTCTCTTGGAATCTCGTTGGGAGGGGTTGCAAAGAACATGTTACGCCAGCCTTGTTAACACACAGGATACGCAGGGTGGTCGTTTAAGCAACATCACCATCGCTGGTCCCGGTAAAATAGATGCCAACGGCAGCGCACTTCGCAAAAAAGAGTTATCGGAAGTTGCGGGCAAACCGGGGTCAGCCATATGTATCCGAAATACTGATAATGTGTACATCCACGGGGTCACCGTGCGTCAATCTTCCTTTTGGTGTGTGCATATAGTCTACTGTAATGGCGTAAGTGTCAACGGTGTAGGCATTCACACAAAATATGACGAAGAGGGCAACCTGTATGAAGGTATTGTGAACGGCGACGGGCTGGATCCCGATTCCTGCAGTGACGTATATATCTTTAACTGCCACATCGCAAGCCAGGATGACGGTATTGCCATCAAGTCCGGTCGAAACGCCGAGGGTAGAGCAGTAGGCATTCCGACGGAGAATGTGCGTATCAGTAACTGCCGCTTTACCAGCGGTTTCGGGGTGGCTATGGGCAGTGAGATGTCCGGCGGTGTGCGTAACGTCTTGGTAGAAGACTGCGAGTTCCATAATGTCTTCAGTATCGCTAGCGTTAAAGCCATCCGTGGTCGAGGTAATGTGATCGAAAATATTACTTACCGGGACTGCACATTCACCAACCAAAATCTTGAACTTCAAGATACCCAATGGTTCCGTGGGGCATTGTATGTGGACCAATTCTACGGCGATTTGATTTTTGATCCGCATGGAACCCAGCCTAAGAATGAGGAAACTCCGGTCATTCGAAATATATTGTTCCAGAACATCACATTGGATACGGTTGCCGGTAACGCTATCTATCTCACTGGCCTAGTAGAGAGTCCGCTTGAGAATATCCGCCTTGAAAACATCACTGCCGTTGGCAAGCATGGCTTTATAGCGAATAACATCCGCGGACTTGTGCTGGATCACGTCACGGTGAATGCCCGAGAGGGAGAGGCCATGCGATTTGTAAATGTAAATTAACAGCTGCATAATAATCGCAATTTGCTAGGATACTTCGATCTGGAAGTCCTGTCAATACAAATGTGGGGGAAAGTCAATGACCGACTTAACATGGAAGGCGAGATGGATCTGGGGCGGCGATGAGGACAGTCCACGCAATGAGTGGAGACGTTTCCGTAAGAACTTTGATGTTACGGACAACGCCGAGGAAGCGGTGCTGCGCATCAGTGCGGACTCTCGTTATATAGCGTATGTAAATGGGATCTGCATTGGACGCGGCCCTATCCGGTCGTGGCCAGCGCAACAGTTTTATGATACACATCGCATCGGACATCTGCTTAAACCCGGAGGCAAAAATACGCTCGCAGTGCTTGTCATGCATTACGGCGTATCTAATTTTTACTACGTTAGAGGACGTGGCGGTTTACTTGCGGAGATTACACTGAACGGAGAGGTGATAACGGCGACAGATGATTCGTGGCGAACGGAAAAGCATGGCGCACATTTAATCTCGCCGCGGATGTCATGCCAGCAAGCATTCGCTGAGGTATTCGACGCAAGAGCAGGGGAGGAAGGTTGGAAAGAGTCATCATTTTGTGATTCGTCATGGTCGTTAGCTGACGTCGTGGGGCCAGTAGGTGCTGGACCTTGGAAAACACTCATCCCCAGAGATATTCCAATCCTTACAGAGGAAAAGTTGTATCCATCGCGCGTCGAGTCCTTACAGCGTGTAAAACCACCGGCTTGGAACGCGGCAATTGATCTCCGCAACGCCATGGTTCCGAGCTCGGCTGATCATGCCAATCAGATTCAGTATATCGGGTATATTGCAACGATGCTCGTTGTTCCCGAGACAGGTAACATTACATTAGGATTTCCCAACACGGCACGCAAAGAGCGGGTATGGATCGACGGACAGCTAGTCCAAGATTGGTACGGAGTATTCCCGGAGCGGTATTTTGATGTGCATCTGGATGCAGGGGAGCACTTCCTTCTTATGGATGTATCCGAGCAGGACCATGGTGGTACGTTCCACATTGCCGCTGATACATCAATACCCTTTTCCTTCCAATGCCCATTGCATGGGGGAGAAACGCCATTTGTGCTGGTCGGACCTTTCGACGAAGTGATCTGCATCGACACGCTGCAGGAGCGTCATGTGAATTCATATGATCCGCACTTCAATCAGTCCGCTGGTGCAGCATCAATGCTCGAATTAGAGCCAGTACGAGAGTGGATTCGACCGCTGGCTTCCTTATATTACACCGAACACGATGTATTCGGAGCAAATGTGTGGCGTCCTATAGCGGAGTCGTACGCGGTGCCGCAGCAACTAGAGCGTTGTCTGCTGGCAACACCGGAGTACGCCGAGTTGCCTCGATTCATGGACAGTGATATGGAGCTTATTATCGATTTTGGCAAGCAACGTTCCGGGTTTCTCGGGTTCGAAATTGAGGCAACGAAGGGAACCGTCATCGATTTCTATGGCATTGAGTATATGAAGGGGGAATATCGTCAACATACTTACTCTCTCGACAATACACTCCGTTTTATTAGCAGCGGCGGAAGGCAGCGTTATGAATCACCGATCCGTCGAGGTTTACGATATGCGGTGCTGACGATACGTGGAGCAATAGATCCGGTCAAGCTGTATGAGACTTATATAGTTCAAAGCACGTATCCCGTAACGGAGGTTGGTTCGTACCAATGCTCAGATCCGCTGCTAAACGACATCTGGGAAATTAGCCGACACACGACACAACTGTGCATGGAAGACACATTTGTTGATTGCCCGGCATATGAGCAGACATTTTGGATAGGCGACAGTCGCAATGAAGCACTTGTTAACTATTATGTTTTTGGGGCCACTGATATTGTGAAGCGTTGTCTACGCCTTGTGCCGGGCTCGAAGTATCAATCACCACTTTATCTTGATCAGGTTCCCAGCGGCTGGAACAGTGTCATTCCGAACTGGACATTTCTCTGGACAATCGCCTGCTTGGAATATGTCGAGCACACTGGGGACCGAGAGTTTGCGGCTGAGATGTGGCCAAATGTATGTTATACACTGGAACATTACTTACAGCATCTCAACAAAGAAGGACTATTGGAGATACGAGCATGGAATCTGCTGGATTGGGCACCGATCGATCAACCGAATAACGGTGTCGTGACTCATCAGAATCAGTTGCTTGTCATGGCTCTGCGTCAGGCTGTAAAACTCGCAACCGAAGCGGAAATCTCCACAGCGGATCCCTTGAAATTCGAGCAGGCCGCATCATCACTCGCTCAGGCAATCAACGAGAGGTTGTGGGATGATGAGCAGAGCGCATATATCGACTGCATCCACGCAGATGGCCGCCGTTCCGATATCTTCAGTATGCAGACGCAGGTCATCGCCCTGTTATGCGGTGTCGCCGAAGGTGACCGGAAAGAACAATTGGAAAATTATTTAGATAAACCGCCTGTCTCTTTCGTTCCGAGCGGCAGCCCATTTATGTCGTTCTTTTATTACGAAGCACTGGAGGCGATGGGACGTGAACAGGTCATGTTGGGCGACATTCGCCAAAACTTCGGGAGAATGATCGAGCATGGAGCAACGACTTGTTGGGAGATGTACCCGAACTTCAAGGAAAACCGGGCCAATCCTGACCAGCTTACGCGTAGCCATTGCCATGCATGGTCTGCCGGACCTGCCTATTTCCTGGGGCGAAGCGTGCTCGGGGTGAAGCGCGATGCATTAGGCTGGTCCAAAGTGCGTATCGAACCGGTGCCATGTGGATTGAGCTGGGCTCGGGGAGCGGTACCGCTGCCAGGCGCTGGGACAATCGAGGTGGATTGGCGCATTGAAGATAATACGATGTTTCTCAGGATAACCGCTCCTGAAAATATCGAACTGGATATTCGGTTGCCGAATGGAATGACAGGTAGCATTACTTCTGTCAGGACCAAGAGGCTGTCTTATCCCGCTGATTAATGAATAGTAGGTAACCTGCCAGAAGGCAAACATGTATGATCTTATGAAGGAAGTCGCCAATTTGATAGTCTCCCCTTAAGTTGACCGTGTGACTACTTGGAGGGGAGGACAGGATAAAATGTTGGGAGATAAAAACAGCCTCCCAATGAAAGCCGCAAATTGCGGCTTTTTTTCGTCCATATATTTGCAAAACTTGATACATATGCTATGTTTACAATGAAAGCGCCATCATGAGTGAACAGAGGGATCATTCTTTATCATATTTTAAAATGGGAAGGAAGATGATGATGATGATTTTGCTCAAAAAGACAGGCGTATTAATGCTGGCATTGACTCTGCTTCTTGGATTGATGACAGTACCCGTTCATGCAGATTCCCCACTTTTTACGATCGAAAGCGAAAACGCTTTACTTTCCTCCGATCTTCAAGTGACGACAGAAATTTACGGACAACCCAAGCCCGGATTTTCTGGAAGTGGATTTGTCTGGATGCAGAATTCCGGCACGATAACCTTCACTGTGACTGTCCCCGAAACAGGCATGTATGCAATTTCTACCCGATACATGCAGGAGCTTAGTGCCGACGGCCGACTTCAATATCTATCCGTTAATGGTGTTACCAAGGGCTCATATATGCTGCCATACACAACAACATGGTCTGATTTCAATTTTGGTTATCAGAAGCTGAATCAGGGAAGCAACACGATTCAACTGAAGGCTGGTTGGGGCTTCGCTTATTTCGACACCTTCACTGTGGACTATGCCAATCTTGATCCCCTGGATGTTGAGCCTGTCCTTACTGATTCTCAAGCCACACCGGAAACACAACTTCTGATGAATTATTTAACGGAGGTTTATGGCAATCATATTATCTCAGGTCAACAGGAGATATACGGTGGTGGAAACGATGGCAATACGGAGTTGGAGTTTGATTGGATTCATAATTTAACCGGAAAGTATCCGGCTATCCGCGGATTTGATTTTATGAACTATAATCCGCTCTACGGATGGGAAGACGGCACAACCGATCGAATGATCGATTGGGTGAATAACCGGGATGGAATTGCGACAGCTTCCTGGCATATTAATGTACCCCGAAATTTCACGACCTACCAGCTTGGTGACCATGTGGATTGGAAAGAGGCTACTTATAAACCAACAGAAACCAATTTTAATACAGCCAACGCCGTAATTCCTGGTACGAAAGAATATCAATACGTAATGAGTACGATTGATGATCTGGCGGAACAACTGTTGATTCTGCAAGATAACAATGTGCCCGTTCTTTTCCGTCCTTATCATGAGGCGGAGGGCAACGGTGGGTTAAATGGAGAAGGCGCCTGGTTCTGGTGGGCTTCCGCAGGTGCAGATGTGTACAAACAACTGTGGGATATGCTCTACACTGAACTTACAGAGACCTACGGTTTGCACAACTTGATTTGGACTTACAACAGCTACGTATATAACACTTCTCCTGCATGGTACCCTGGTGACGATCGGGTAGATATTGTCGGCTATGATAAATACAATACGATCTACAACCGCACTGACGGGTTGTCCGGCGTACCGAATGAGGATGCCATTACCTCGATCTTCTATCAACTGGTTGATTTAACGGGCGGCAAGAAAATGGTGGCCATGACGGAGAATGATACCGTCCCAAGTGTACAGAATCTGACAGAGGAAAAATCAGGATGGCTCTACTTCTGCCCGTGGTACGGCGAGCATCTCATGAGTTCAGCCTTTAATTATCCGGCAACTCTGAAAACGCTTTATCAAAGCGATTATGTCATTACGCTGAATGAACTGCCTAATTTGAAGGTTAACAATCCAACATCAAACGCGTCCCTCACACCTACAACCGTTGAATTTGACAAACATACGCCCAATCCAAGCGACAAGGCCATAACCGTGAACTTTAACGGTAATACGTTAACCGGTCTACGGATAGGTACCTCTGCATTGACTGCAAATCAGGATTATACGTTAAGCGGAAGTACGTTACTGCTGAAAAAAGAATTCTTAGCCGGACTGCCGGTTGGCGAACATTCCATCGTTTTTGATTTTAATCAAGGGCAAGATCCTGTATTAAAAGTTAAAATTGTTGATTCAACACCAAGCACAAGCGCTGTAATTTCGCCCGTGAATGCAACATTTGATAAAGCAGCGAATCTAGCACAGGATGTTTCCTTGACTCTTACCTTAAACGGAAGACAGCTTACAAGCATAACGAATGGGAATTATACACTTGTATCAGGCCAGGATTATACGGCATCAAGCAATGCCATCGTTCTGCGCAAATCCTACCTTTCCACGCTGCCGCTAAGCCAAAATACGATAACGTTTCATTTTAATGGAGGAAATAACGCTGTTCTAACAGTAAACGTAGTGGACAGCAGTGTTTCTGTACCCTCTGGGAATTTGACGATCCAAGCCTTTAACGGCAATACAAGTGTGTCCACCAACGGAATCTCACCTAAATTCAAAGTGGTCAATACCGGTAATTCGGCGATTCAGTTAAGTGATGTAAAGCTCCGGTATTACTATACGATCGACGGGGAAGAAGCACAGAGTTTTTGGTCTGACTGGGCCAGTATCGGAAGTGCAAATGTAACCAGCAAATTCGTTAAATTGGCAACGCCAGTTGCCGGAGCGGATTATGTTTTGGAAGTTGGTTTTACGAGTTCTGCCGGAACGCTTAATGCCGGACAAAGCGCAGAAATTCAAGCACGTTTCTCCAAAAATAACTGGTCCAATTACAACCAGGCTAACGATTACTCGTTTAAGGCATCGAGTACTCAGTTCGCAAACCATGAACAGGTTACCGGCTATATCAACGGTCAACTGGTTTGGGGAATTGAGCCGTAAGCAGGCAAGCATAATAAAGGTTGGAGCGGGGATATCCCTACTCCAGCCTTTTTCTGTTGGGACGGCTGAAAGCCGCGAGAAACGAATATAAAGAGGAGTATACGAAAGGAACATGTTATGATAGGGAGGATGCTAATTTTTCAGAAGGAGATCAAAATCAATGGTTGTAAAAAAGTGGTTAGGTGCTTTACTTTTTATTCTGGCGACCATCCTGTTTACAGGCTGCTCACTCGAAACGGTTTCATTAAATGGCTCATCTCAAGAGAATGCAACTCTAACGCAATTTGATGAAGTAGCCAAGTATATTTCGGAGCATAATGAACTCCCGGAAAATTATATAACCAAGAAAGAAGCTAGAGAATTAGGATGGGAGCCTAGTAAAGGTAATTTGGAAAAAGTGGCTCCAGGCAAAAGCATTGGCGGTGACGTATTTCAAAATCGAGAAGGGCTGTTGCCCAAGAAAAAAGGAAGGACTTGGTACGAAGCAGATATTAACTATTCGGGAGGAACGCGGGGCAGTGATCGGATTTTATACTCCAATGATGGATTAATCTATAAAACAACCGATCATTATCGTACGTTCGAGCAAATCGAATAGAGAAAGGGTGATCATATGAAGACAGTAGTCATCAATGGAAAGGACATTCATGGAAAAGAAGAGTTACATGATGTACTTCAGACCAGTCTTGAGTTAGGTCAAACGTATGGGCGGAATTTGGACGCATTATGGGATTGCCTAACTGGATTTCTTCCTATGCCACTTACCATTCAGTGGATTGATTTTGAGGCAAGTCGGAAGTCTCTTGGAGAGTACGCAGATCAGTTGTTGGATCTGATGCATGAAGCTGAAGAAGAGCTGGAAGGATTTACATTGGACTTAAAAAATTAATTACTACTTGGTACGAGGCAATAAGATGGATCCATTGAAAGTCGCTATTTTAGCGGCTTTTTTTTGTTTTGTTGGTACGAAATCTTGTCCCAAATGAGAAGATCAACACATGTCTGGATTTTTTATAAGCAGAAGACATAATGTGTTTTAAACGGATTGAGAATAGCATTTTTGTTCATGTAATTTAGTTAACTAGTTTACAATAAAATAGATTATAATATGAAATATTTTATGAGCACATGAGTAGCATTTAAATTGGATAAAGGAACCAAAGCGATAATTTATCAGCTTCAGGTCAAATGAATAGACAAAATGGTTCGTTTCGCTTAATTCTAGCATGATTTTTAAAACAAACGTTAGTATTCTAAGATATAGACATTATCACGTTAACATTTGACAATGATAATCTTTATCAATTATTATTGTTTATAGGTAAATAATAATACGTTTGACGTCATTTTATTTATCTTAACTATTAATATGATTGAAGGGAGATTTTCTTATGTCAAATAAAAATGCCCGTATTGCTATCATTGGTGGAGGTCCTTCTGGATTAACGCTTGCTCGAATTCTGCAGCAAAATGGAATGAAAGCTACTGTATATGAGCGTGAACCATCCTCCAACTCTCGTCAACAAGGCGGCACACTTGATATGCATCCTGAGTCAGGTCAATATGCATTGGAGGTAGCTGGACTGATAAAAAAATTCGAAGTGAATGCTCGTTATGAAGGCCAGGACTTACGGCTTCTAGATAAAACCGGAAAAGTCTATTGGGACGAAATATCAGGTCCCGAAGATAACCATAGACCTGAGATAGATCGTGGCGTACTTCGCAAATTGTTATTGGATTCTATTGAACCAAACACAATAAAATGGGGCCATCACCTAAAAAGTATAAATTCACTAGACAACGGTCAGCTTGAGTTGCATTTTGAGAATGAGCATACAGAACTTGTAGATCTTGTTGTTGGTGCTGACGGTGCTTTTTCAAGAGTTCGCGAGTTTCTCTCGGATGTGCAGCCGATCTACACGGGAATAAGCGCGGTTGAGATGGGGATATCAAATGTTGATGAAATTCACCCGGATTTAGCTGAATTCAACGGGAAAGGGAGTATGTTTGCATTCCAAGATCAAAAAGCGATTATGGCTCAGCTTAATGGTGACGGCCGCATCCGAGTTTATTTGGCTTTCAGGATTGAAAAAGAATGGCTGGATAATTGCGGTATTAAATTTGAACAACCAACAATGGCAAAAGAATCTCTGCTCCAATTATTATCCGATTGGAGTGATGACTTGAAAAATTACATTCGTTATTCTGATGGCGAGATGTTGCCTCGTAGAATCTATATGTTGCCAATCGACCACAGCTGGACGCATAAGGACGGGGTCACTCTCATAGGAGATTCTGCGCATTTAATGTCTCCATTTGCAGGAAAAGGAGCGAATATTGCGATGCTTGATGCAGCTGAGTTAGGCTTATCTCTTGCTAATCACAGCGATCTAAAAACGGCTTTAGAGCACTACGAGAAAAAAATGTTTGCATATAGCTCTAAAGCAACACTGGAGTCAGATATGAATCTTAAGCTCAGCTTCTCACATAATGCAGCACATAAGTTTCTGGATATTATCCTTAGAGATTCGACAGGGAAACTTAGAGAGGTAAAAACAAGATCTTAATAATTATCTTGATCTAGATCAGAGCCAGCATTATTCTGCAGCAATTGGTAAATAATATAATTTAAAACCAAGGGAGAATAACTGGCATGCATCGTAAGCAAAATTTAAAAATGAAAAAAGTAGATTTAGCGCATTTAGAACAATATAGTCAACTGTTACGCTATGTATTTCAAGTTACTCATAATGATCTTCACAAACATGGCTGGAAAGAAAGCGAAATTCTCCATGAAAAATCACCTGTCTTACAACAAGCAGATGTACTTGGATGGTTTGATGGAGAAAAACTGATTTCTCAGGTATCCATATATCCATTTGAAGTTCGGATATTTAACGAAACATACGCTATGGGTGGCGTCACTGGTGTGGGGACTTTTCCGGAATATTCGGGTCAAGGCTTAATGAATAAACTGCTGCTGCAAGCTCTCACCAATATGCGTGGACAGAAACAATCCATTTCTTACTTGTATCCTTACTCCATACCGTATTATCGCCGTAAAGGGTGGGAGATCATTTCTGATAAAATCGTGTTTGAGGTTCAAGACTTCCAATTACCCAAAAACAAACCTGTTCCTGGTGATGTGGCACGTGTCGAACCCGACAGCGAAGATGTGAAGGTGGCTTATGAACGCTTTTCAATGCAAACCCATGGAGCCATGCTGCGGAAAGAACTTGCGTGGAGTGAGTATTGGCGATGGGATTCAGATGATTTAACTGCAGCTGTCTATTATGGAGAAGACGGTCAACCGGATGGCTACATTTTATATTGGATTGAAGAAGAAGTGTTCCACGTCAAAGATATGATCTTCATTCATGAAGAGGCACGCAGTGGACTGTGGAATTTCATTAGTGCACATTTTTCAATGATATCTAAAGTGGTAGGCAATATTCATACCGATGAACAGCTTGCCTTTTTGCTGGAAGATGCGGATATTAAGGAAACCATTTCACCTTACTTTATGGCACGGATCGTGGACATTGAGCAATTTATCTCAAAATATCCGTTCAAACCCGCAGCGATGGATAGAGAGTGGACGTTTACGTTGCAAGATCCGTTGCTGTCTTGGAATCAAGGCACATTTACTCTACAGATTGAACCGAATGGAAGCGGAAGAGTAATTCGGAGTCAAAGTCGACGTAGTGAAGATAGCATAAGTATCCAAACCATGACGACCATGTTGTTAGGTTATAAGCGTCCTGAGTATTTGCATAAGATTGGCCGTATTAAATGTGATCCAGAAACGCTTGATTTGTTAGAAGATGCTATTGAGCAGCAGGCGCCTTACTTTTCGGATTACTTTTAATATTCAAAGTAATGATCAGCATTCCCTGATGAATGATGAATTGGCAATATCTCGTTCTCCGTCTGGAGACCTCTGTTTAAAATTAAAACAACCAGTATAGATGTTATCCATACTGGTTGTTTTTTGATTTTCATTCCATGATGTCTCAATAAATCAGACTAGATATATACATAAATCGTAGCAAGATATGCGCTTGTTTAAGAAGGTACGACCATCTCTGCGAGTGTATCCGACAACCTTTGTTTTGCTTTTTCCGATGCGGCAGTCAGCGGCAGACGCAGTTTTGCAGAAGCAATCAGCTGTTGCTGAGCCAGCCACCATTTGATCGAGGCTGGAGCAGGCTCTGCAAACACGTCACTAATCAGCGGTTGCAGTTGCTTAAAGCTGTCTCTTGATGCATTCACGTCACCAGATACAAAGCGTTGATACACGTCCACATACCTTTGGGTATGAATATTGGCAGAGGCCACCATCCCGCCTGCGGCACCTTGACATAGCATCGCATGGAAATACGCATCCTCGCCGCAAAGTACAGGCTTCGTCTCATATTGGGTTAGCGCCAGCAGCAGATCCAAACCGCCAGTGCTGTCCTTCAGGCCAATAACCCCATCCAGATCCATGACTTTTCTCATTGTATCCAAGGTCATGCGACTACCGGTTCGAGCCGGAATCTCATAGACTAGAATCGGCAATCCTGTCCGGGACGCGTTGGAAAAATGCTCAAGAATTCCTTCTTGCGTCGGTCTGTTGTAATAAGGAGTGACCACCAGAGCAGCATCTGCTCCTAATTCAGCGGCCATTTCGGTCCGATGAACCGTCGAATAGGTATCATTGGTTCCTGTTCCCACGACGAGGGGAATGGTTTTGTTCAGACTTATCAAAATCTCTTTCGTTACTTCCACCATCTGCTTTACTTCATCCCAGGAGACAGTCGGAGATTCTCCTGTCGTGCCGTTTACGACCAATCCCTGAATGTCGTGTTTGGCAAGATGGGTAACATATTTGCGATACGATTCAATGTCGAGTTTGTGGTCATCCGTAAAAGGGGCAATTACCGGTATATAAATTCCTTGAACATGTTGTTCGTTCATCATAATCAACTACCTCTTCCCGTTATATTGAAACTAATGTAACATAGGAACCAGCATCACAGTTACCTATAACAAATGATAGTTGTCATCAATATTTTCGATGAGGTGAGCAAGTTGGATTTAATCTATCTTCAGACGTTTAGAGAAGTCGCAATTCGCGAGAGCTTCACCAGAGCTGCAGAGGTGCTGGGTTATGCACAATCCAGTGTTACTACGCAAATTCAGAAGCTGGAAAAAGCATATCAAGTCAAACTGTTTGAACGCTATAGCAATAACAAGATTCGTCTGACTTCTGCCGGGGAAGAGCTGTTCAAGCTTGCCGGACAGATGTTGGAATTGTTTGAGCAGTCCAAGGAAAAAATGGCGAAGCAGGGTGGTGGCTCCTTAACGATCGGTACGATGGACTCTATCGCTTCTTACTTTTTACCTCCATATATGCAAGCCACCCGTAAGGAATACCCGGATCTGAACATACGACTGCATACGAATCGTGAGGGGTTAATTTTGCATCAGGTCAGGGAAGGTGAAGCCGATATTGGACTTATTCTCGCAGATGATTCGAGCGATCCGGCTTTGCAGTGGATTACCATTCGCCAAGAACCGCTTTTGCTGATCGTCCATCCGCAGCATCCGCTGATCGCCAAAACGCAGATTGAATTGAATGATCTAAAGGATATGGAATGGATCATGCCTGAAGATACCTGTAATTACAGGCAGCTGCTTGAAAGAGTGCTTCGCGCAAATTCAATCCCTTATCGGATCGGTCTGGAACTTGGCAATCCGGAAGCGATCAAAAGAAGTATTAAGTCAGGTGAGGGTATTTCGATTCTGCCGCAAATGGCTGTAATGGAAGAAATCGAGAGGGGGGAGCTGAAAGCCTTACCCCTTGAACATGCAGAGCTTCAACTCGAAATTCAACTCGTTCTTCATCCGAAAAAGTGGGTATCCAACGCACTGCACGATTTTATGGAAAGCTTGAAAAAGTAAAGAATTGATCGCTGTTTAGCAGCATTATATCCGCTTTTTCTGTAATTTCTTTAGCCAACTCCAGGATAAATATGTTAATATAAGATCCCATAAAATCAGCGAGCCACATCAAAAGGGCTCGCTGATTTATATTTGAACGCAAATAAAGGAGGCGCTACATGAGTTCCATTCTAAACGTTATAGAAAAGCTGAAATTGAATGTCTTGAATATTGAAAATGTTCCGGAATCATTTAGTTCTGATGTATATAAACTTACTCTTCTTAGTGGAGAAGACGTATATGTTAAGATTCCATATAACAAGGATAAGCTATTTCGCGAATTTCAGATGCTTGAAATATTGAAGGACGTCATACCTGTTCCTAAGGTATTGGACATTTGGTATGGGGATGAAAGTAATACTGGAGCATTGCTTCTCTCTGCAATTCAAGGGGTGCCTTGTACAGAAAATATGGATGAAAAGCTATCTTTTCAAATGGGTGTATATCATGCAATGCTTCATGAGGTAAAAACTCCAGGATATGGATACCATTCGACAGATGGATTTAATATTCTTGACCAAAATAATTGGAGACTACATATCAAAAATAATTTTGAAAAGTGGAAAGAGCCCTGCAAAGAGCTCCTCGAACCAGCATTGTATGAACGATGTATTCTTCATTTTGATGGCGTGTTCTCTGCTTTACCTGATCCTGACGGACCCTGTTTTGTACATATGGATTTTCGACCTGGAAATATATTGGTGAATGGTAACAAGGTTACTGGCATTATTGATTTTGAGAGTGCTCGGGGTGGCTCCTCTGAAATAGACTTTACTAAAATCAATAGATATATTTGGGAAGTAAACCCGAGAACGAAGTCCCAGTACTTCGAAGGTTATCAAACCATTCGGAACATGTTAAATCTCGAAATCGTATTGCCGTTTTATAATTTCTATGATGCTTTCAGTGCCGTTGTTTGGTGTAAAAACAGAGGAGTTGAAAGAAATCAATCGTTCCTTCAGGAAAGTATAGAAGTATTGAAGAAATCAGTCAGTTACTGATTATTGATGGCTTTTTCCTAAATTGAATGAATCCATTCGGAAATGTCATTGATCACGTTCTTATCTACGTGCTGTGCAACTTTGTACTCTTTTTTCATTTTTAATATTTCTCCATAAACAGCTGGCATAAATAAATGATTTAAGTTGGGATAAAGTTTAAACGTTACGTTTGGTTTTTCACCCAATAGGTCTTTGTAAACCTTAAAATCTTTGTCTACGGATACATGGAAATCTTGATCTCCTTGCAAAATGAGTACGGGTTTATCTAATACGTTAAGGTAATTAATGGAGGGATGTTCTCCCATCTCTTTGAAGTAGAAGGCTCTAGAATATTTCCCCAAAACCACAGTTGATTTCGCTTCTTCATCACTTAATTTATAAATTTTATCAAACTTAGCTGATAGTGCTGCTATTTGTTTCTTCGCAATCATTTTCAAAAACTTATTTAATGAGTCTAAAACATCGTTGTTTTGATCCATTAGAATCTCTTCTAACTTGCGTGGAGACCCACCCATAATAATGATCCCAGCAAAATGTCCACCTTCTGCATCAATTCGTGGAGCTAACATCCCGCCTAAACTATGACCTATAATGAATATTTGGTTGGTATCAATACGTGGGTCTTTGCGCAATAAATCTGCTGCGAGGATAGCATCTTCAATCGTTTCTTCTTTAACGGATAAGCCGGTATCGTTTTTCATTTCTTTTCCATAGACGAATGTTCTTTTGTCATATCGCAGCACGGCGATTCCTTTGTCTGACAACCCTTCGGCGAGGTCTTTAAAAGGGAAGTTATTCCCCACCTTTTCATCCATATCTGCAGGGCCAGAGCCATGTACTAGTACCACTGCCGGAACTTTTGATGAGCAATCCTCCGGCAGTGACAAAATTCCATTTAGAGGATAATTCGTTTCTTTGCCAATGATTAGTTTTTCGTTCATTCCCATAACCTCCAATTAACATGTTTCTTCTAAAAAATGATTCATTTTCTGAACTAGTCGTTGATATTCGGGAACTTCACATAAAGAATCGAATGCTGGATTCATCAGCACATCCCTCATCATGCTATTCTTTATAACCTGCTCGCTGCGGGGAGCGGCGACGTCGAAATCTTTCAGCCACGGATCAATCAGATCAAAAAAGGAATCTCCATGAAGCTCAAAAGGAAAGAATCCTTCCATGCAGGTTTCCACATATTTTTCAAGTAGTTCAATCGATTTTTCGGGTGATTTGTTCACGCAATATAGATGAGCGCCTAGTGCGTAAAGCAGAATGACATTGTTGGGATTTAGCCGTTTCATATCAAAAATCCGTGCAAAATCGGACGCTCTCATAAAAGCTGCTTCGGCTTTTTCGATATTATTAATATTTAGTTGTAGGACGTTCAGTAGCCCTTGAAAGACTGCCATTACGTGTTGATACAGTTCAGCCTGCAAGGTTTCTTTGGCTTTGCCGATGTTGCCCATAAGCTGATATGCCTGTGAAATTAACACGCCCTTTGGCATCACGGGCCGGACAGTCTCCCCAAGTAAATCTAAGACAGGCTGAGGGCTCCTTAACGCAAGATGACAAACCGACTGATACAAAATCGCATCGTTGGAAAGGTGCATATCGCCACTTTCGCCCTGAATCCGTTCACACAGGGTCACGCTTTCGTTAAGAAGAGTCTCTTTTTGCTCTTGTGTTCTTGCCAGCGTGAAGTGATTTGTGTACAGCTTAACCATTTGCAATAAAAGCGGAAAGCAGGCGTAATATTTTTTGATGATCGCCGTACATTCAGCGATTACCTCATCAAAAGGAAGGGCAGCAAAATCATTTGCCAGTCGGGTGTAAAGCTTTGCGATGTCCGACTGCTCCATTTGCGGGGAATAACCCATCAATTCATCAATGCTAATGTTAAAATAGGCCGCAAGCCGTGGCAGAAATGTGATGTCAGGATAGCTTTGTCCCGTTTCCCACTTGGAAACAGACGCTTTGGAAACACCGATAAATGCAGCAACCGCATCCTGTGTTAATCCTTTTTCTCTGCGTTTTGCTACAAGGATCGATGCTAAATTAATTTCGTTCATCAACGTCACCTCTGCTTATGATTATACGGTTTATAAAATAAACTCCCAAGCGACTTGTCGTTGACTTGTGTTAAAAAAATCAACCATTGGGAAACTTGATAGGTAAGGGTAAAATCTCGCTAAGGAGCAGAACAAATGAGGAAAGTATTGAACATCTTTGTTAGTTGTACTGTTATTTGTATTCTAACGCTAAATCTAAGCGCTTTAGTCAATGCAGAGCCTAACACAGTGAATGAGGAGGAGTTTAAACCTTTATCTTTGACGTTACTTAATCCATCCATACAAATGGCGATTACTCAGTATTATCAAAAAATTCAGAAGCCGCAACCAAGTTATGGTTTAGTCCACACAATCCTCCAAATGCGAAGGAGTTTATTACATTCGACATCGATACACGTAAGGTTAAGTTAATCAAATATATCCATAGGAGCGACTAACTATTGTTCATGACATGGTCCGAAGTATTTAGAAATATGCTATACTGGCAACGTAAAAGGGAGGTGCTTTACTGATGGAGAATCTGTTAAGATTGTCTGTGACTTGCTTCACTTGTGCAAAGCCAGTATTGGAGAAGCGTTACTTTGCATGGGGTTAAATCTTTTCTAACGCTAAATAAGCTTTTCTAATATTTTGGCTTTGCACCTTATTTTCAAAAATAAGGAGTGAAGCAGAGTGAAATATACAAACGCTAAAAAAATATTGCCCGAAAAGTTAATAATAATGATTCAAGAGTATGTCCAGGGAGAGACGATTTACATTCCGAAACAGGAAAAGGAATATAATCATTGGGGAAGTTTGAGTGGCGGAAGACAATGGTTAGATCACCGAAATGCCACTATTAGACAAGCCTTTAAGAATAATAGCAGCGTTGAGCAGCTTGCTAAGGACTACTTTCTCTCTATCGAAACCATTAAGAAAATTGTTTATTCCAAAAATAAGTAGTACACGGCACTGATGAAGAAATTCATCAGTGTTTTTTATGTCAAAAACGATTCTAACTTATTGTTTTCATTTAAATAGCTTATTGCACTCTTTACAATAGGATTAGGCAGAAGAGGAGTCGATACAGTGAGAGAAAATGTAACTTTTGATCTGGATTCAAATCGGGAATACTGGACCATTGGAGAGAGCAGTACTTCATTGGACATAATTAAGAGAGCGAGGAAACAGTAAATATGAATGAACCAAAAAGCAGAAGCAGACATCTGATCGATCAGGAGATAATAAGTGCAATTGATTTAATACCAGCCACCGATCTTTCCGCTGCCACACTAATGGAAGCACGGAAAAGTCAAACAAAAATGATGCAGCAAATCGATGTAACGCAGCTGTTTCCAGTCACATTCGAAGAAAGGGCGGTTCCAAGTTATTTTGGTGGTCCTGATATTCGTATCGAAATTATTAAACCCCTCCAACCAAAGAACAGTAAGATGCCGTTATATTATTCGATTCATGGTGGGGGAATGGTTATGGGCAGTCCGGTCGGTGAACGCCAAAGCAATGCGGCACTGGCTGTGCAACATGGTTTTTGCTGTGTATCTGTTTACTATCGGCTAGCGCCAGAACATATTCAGCCAAGTCAATTACAGGATTGTTATTCCGGCCTGAAATGGTGCATCGAGCATGCCGAGGAATTAGGGATAGATACCGAAAAAGTCGCTCTTGCAGGCAGCAGCGCCGGTAGTGGATTAGCAGCGGGGTTAGCCCTGTACATTCGCGACCAGAAGGAATTCGACATCCATCATCTAAGACTGCGCAGCCCAATGCTCGATGACCGTACAAGTATTTTGCCAGACCATCCTTATGCCGGCGAGTTTGTTTGGACCAAAAAAAGCAATTATTTCGGCTGGAAATCTGTCTTAGGTCACGAACCCGGACAAGAGGAAACAAGTGAATATTACGTGCCAGCGCGTGCAAAATCTCTTGCCGGTTTACCACCCACTTATATGAGCATAGGCAGCATTGATTTGTTCATAGATGAAACCTTATTATTTGCCAAACAACTTGCCTTTGACGGTGTTTTGATCGAATTGCAAGTACTTCCTGGATATCATCATTTGGCGCCAATGTTTCCGAATGCACATTTTTCTCAAATAGGTGCCACCTCTAGTGAGTATGCCTTGTTGAAAGCTCTGGAGTTACTTTGATTATAAGACTAATTTAGAGGTCGAATCGGAACCGAGACAATAGGGTGGAAGCAGTACAAATGACACAAGTTAGAGTGTTGAAAGATAAAAGTCGCATTAATGCGGCTTTTTTTGTTTTGTCGTGGGGCAAGAACCAGACCTTTTGCCGTCCAACCATAGTTTAGATAATTGTGCATATCGAATTTGTAAGTTGTGTATTTAAATTTGCTTGAATCCTTGCTAAACTTTGTTTTGATAATGAGAATCATTATTATTAGATGGTGGCTAAATTTGACCGGAGGGCTTTCTGGAGCAAAACAATGATAAGAACTAAGAAAGGTTGGTAGAAATGACTTCAAACAGACAACTATGTATTGGATTGTCCTTAAATGCAACATGGAATAAAGGTGACGGTTGGCGGCACCCGGATAGCGGAGTAGAGCAGACAGGAACCATTGACTATTATATTCATTGGGCAAAAATGGCGGAGAACTCTAAGCTTGATTTTCTTTTCAGAGCTGATTATCTGTATATTAGCCCGCAGATGTTAGGCGATTCTTCTAATTTCGGCAGCCCAGATCCTACTTTGTTTTTTGCAGCAATAGCTCGTGAAACCAACCGCATCGGACTCGTTACGACCATTTCTACCACGTTTAATCCGCCTTATGTTGTTGCCCGGCAGCTTCAGTCCTTGAACTGGCTAAGTAATGGGCGTGCCGGCTGGAATATTGTCACTTCTATTGAAGGCGCCGATAATTTCGGCAATTCACCAATGCCATTACCGGAAGAACGGTATGCGAAGGCAATCGAATTTACGGATGTGGTATGCAAGCTTTGGGATAGTTTTCCGAATGAGGCTATTGTTATTGACCGTGAGTCAGGCATGTTTTCTGATAAGGAAAAAGTGACTGCTATTCATCATTCCGGTGAATTTTTCAATGTAAAAGGGCCACTCACTTTACCTTCTCATCCATCGGGAACCATTCCTCTGTTTCAAGCTGGTGCTTCGGATATTGGACGGAATTTTGCTTCTTCCGTAGCGGATGCTATTTTTGCGGCAATGCCGGATCTTGAATCGGGCGTGGAATTGCGAAGTGATTTGAGAAAACGAGCTGTAGAACATGGGCGCGATCCGAACACGATTAAAGTTTTGCCGGGGTTATATTTTTTCCTGGCCGATACGCACGAAGAAGCGCTTGAATTACATAAGGCTGCTCATGCCCATTTAAGTCTTGAGCGCAGACACGCATCTCTGAAATCGTTGATGGGTCTTGATTTAAGCAGTTTCCCCTTAGATCAACGCGTAACCGAGGATATGCTGCCTGATCCTGATCAGGCTGTTCGCAGTCGCACACATGCTGAGCTGTTGCGCCGTTATATTACAAAATATCAGCCTACAGTAAAAGATATCCTGAATCGGCCTGAGGTTGTCGGATCTGCTCATTGGGTATCTGTGGGAACAGTCGAGACCGTAATGAATGATATTATTGAGCGGGTTGAGGCTGGTGCTATTGATGGATTCATCGCCCTGCCAGGCGGTTCAGAAAAATCGATGGAAATATTTTTTGAAAAGCTGATTCCAAAGTTAGTTGAAAGAGGTCTGTTCAGAAGTGAATATACCGGGGAAACGTTGCGAGATCATTTAGGAAATTCATAAAACACTGTATACACAGGAATTGGGGAGAACATATGAAAAGACTAACTGGATTGATTTTAACTGTAATTATACTTGCAGGAGGGATACTGGCTGGATGCTCCGAAACGCCCGTGGCAGTTACTCCTGAGGTCAGCAAGATCGAGGGTGAAGGATGGCCAAGAACCATTGAGGATGCCAGCGATAATGGGGTGATGCTTGAGAAACGACCAGAGCGTATAGCGGTGCTGCATCCATTATACTTAGATTACTTTTTTGCTCTGGATACACCTCCAATCGCATCAATAAGCGCTTCGGAAGCGATGGAGAAGTTTGCAACTTTACAGCCTTACGCCGGGTCTACTGATATTATTGATTTGGGTAGCGACTCAGCGAATTTGGAAAAGATTATTGAGGCCCAGCCTGATGTGATTGTAACCTTTAAGGGGTCTGTGGATACCATCTATGATGAGTTGAACAAGATTGCTCCAGTCATCTTAATCGACTACACCGATACCTGGGAAAAAACAACGATGCTTCTCGCTGAGGTTGTTGGAAAAGAAGAGCATGCAGAACAATTGATTAAGGAAACCCAAGAAATGATAGCACAAACGAAAGAACAGTTAGGTACTCTTGAGGATAAGACCTTTGCCTTGTTGCGGGTTGATGGAAAAGCCAATTTTAATGCTCATGGATCTAAAAATACAATGTACTACAATCAAACTGCAGGTTTTGGTTTGTTGGCACCGAAAGGTTATCCTGAGGGTGGCGAGGCGCTTACGCTGGAGGGACTATACGACATGAATCCCGATTATATTATTATCCAGCATGATATTGACGTTGCAAAGGCAGCCGTGAAGGAAAAGGAATCTTCGAAGGTATGGAACTCTCTGGAGGCAGTAAAAAATAACCATGTAGTTATCTTTGATAATTCCCTCAATAGTGCGAGTATTCTGGCTGTTCGTTTGGCTTCAGAGTATTTCCTGAAATTAGCTGAACAATAATTCATAATACAAGAAGTCCGATTGCTGATACTGAGCGCAATCGGACTTTTTTGCTCTAGGGAGACAAGCATATAGTTGCATTAGAAGTTACCTAGTTGGCGATTAATTTGAGCTCATTTTTTTGTCTGAAGACGATAACCGCTTGGAGTTAGGCCACAGCACCGGCGGAAATTTTGTGAGAAGTAGCTTTGAGAGGAAAAACCAGTGGATTCCGCAACTTGAGCAATGGAAAGATCTGTGGTTTCTAGTAGCTCCTTGCTCGCACGAATCCTGACCTCATTGAGATAATTAATAGGTGACATACCGTAATATTTAGCAAAAGTATGTGCCAGATAATATTTGCTGATATGCGCCTTTTCTGCCAGAGAGTGGAGCGAGATTTCCTCCGCATAGTTCGAGTCAATATGTCGCTTAATCCGACTGCATATCTTGTCAGCCCTTTGCGTGGTTACAACAGAGAAGGGATGACCAGATCTTCGCATTAAACTAATGATTACAATCTCAAGTAAGTTTTGACAGACGTCCTCATAGTTCTCATTCTTGTTTTCGGTTTCCGAGAGCATAGCGTTGAAATACAACAAGAGTTCATTCCTCTGTTTTGAATAATTGATAATTTCATGATTACGGGTTCCACTTTGCTTTCCAAAATCAAAACTCATCCCCTCAACCCCAAGCACTACATACTCCAAAGGGTCACTCCCAATGGATACTTCGGTATGCTCTACGTTCGGGTTCACGATGACAAGATCGTCCTGCTGCACCGAAAAAATCTCATCCTCTACGATGAAATTCCCTCGTCCACTTCGGACATAAAACAGCTCCGCGAAGTTATGTGAATGACGAATGCTGAACCAATCTCCTTCATAAATGGAAGAGCTAACATAGATTAACTTTGCGGGAATCTCTCCACGTCCCTTTCCGGGAAGCCAATAGCGTACATTTCCCATCTGCAGTCCGTCCTTTCCTCAATCTCATTTAGTGAACTACAGTTAAACCAATTTCAACGTTTTATGTTGTGAAAAAATTGTTAATTTATAAATTTATTATATTAGCAAGATATATAAAATCAACGACAACATGTATGTAGATATAAAGAGGCCGTTAAGATAAATTAAAAGGGCGAGAAATAATGTAAGCGGTTACGTATGATCACTAAATATAGGGGGAATGGATTTATGAAAAAAATTCTTAGCCTTGCGATCACGGCAGCATTGACTCTTAGCTTGGCAGCCTGCGGCAGCTCTTCTGAAAATGGCTCTAATTCAACAAAGGATTCATCCAACACGAACTCGGCAACATCTACGGAACAACGTACTCTTAAGCTAGCTGCTTTGGAGACCGCTTACGGGGCTGATGTATGGAAAGAAATTACGGCTGCCTTCGAAAGCGCCAATCCTGGCGTGAAAGTCGAAACGACGATTGACAAAAATATTGAAGATGTCATTGGACCCGGTATGAAATCTGGTGAGTTTCCTGATGTTATCCATTTGGCAACGGGTCAGCCGAAGGGCTTGACTGAAACCTTTGTAAAGGATAATAACCTAACTGACCTTTCAGATGTGCTGTCCATGACCATACCCGGCGAAAGTGTAACCGTCAAGGATAAGCTGATTCCAGGTTTCACTGATACAACGATCACGAATCCGTATAACGATGGAAAGACCTATCTGATGCCTATGTTCTACAGCCCTACCGGTTTGTTTTATAACGAGGGTTTGTTTGAACAAAAAGGTTGGAAAGTTCCTACGACTTGGGAAGAAATGTGGGCTCTAGGTGATCAAGCTAAAGCCGAGGGTATTTCACTATTTGCTTATCCGACGTCAGGTTACTTTGACTCTTTCTTCTATGCTTTGCTCAACGAGGTGGGCAGCGCGGATTTCTTCACTAAAGTGACGCATTACAACGAAGGCATTTGGCAAACCCCAGAAGCTCAACAAACGGTTGAACTGATGGGTAAACTGGCTACTTACACCGAAAAAACGGTTCCCGCAAATGCCAACAAAGATAACTTTACCAAAAACCAACAACTGATTCTGGACAATAAAGCACTCTTCATGCCTAACGGTACTTGGGTCGTTGGCGAAATGAGCAAAGCTCCGCGAGCAGAAGGCTTCAAATGGGGCTTCACAGCTCTTCCGGCAATAAAAGACGGTGGCGACCGTTATTCGTATACTTTCTTCGAACAAATTTGGATTCCTGCCAAAGCGGAAAACGCAGATCTGGCAAAACAATTTATTGCTTATCTTTATTCCGATGAGGCAGCAGCTATTTTTGCAAAGGTTGGCGCGATTCAACCGATCAAAGGTATGTCCGACAAATTGGATGGAGACAACAAGCTTTTCTACAGCATCTATGACAATGGGGCAAAGGCTGCTATGGGTGCATTTGCAACAACTGACCCAGTTGAAGGGGTGAATATATCGGATGCAGTGTTTGCGTCCATTGACTCCCTTGTAACAGGTGCTAAAACACAGCAACAGTGGGTTGAGGGAATCATTAAAGCAAGCGACGCCTTGCGGGGAGCATTGAAATAATAAAGAGGCCTGGGCCTTGAGAATGTAACAGGATCATGGTGGGCGACCTGAGCTGACCACCATGATCTGACCTTTGGGAGGAGAGAGAAAGCCATGGATATGAAAAAAGGAAGAGGACGTTTTATCTTCTTCTGTCTAGCACCCGCCGTCCTCCTTTTTGCAATTTTCTTAATTATTCCTACGATCGATGTCTTTCGGATGTCATTGTACAAGTGGGGCGGCTATACCGATAACAAAACCTTCGTAGGTTTGCAGAATTTCAATAAGCTGTTTCATAGCGATAAGTTTTATCAGACCTTTCAAAATAGTGTTCTGCTCATTGTTCTGGTTACAATCGTGACCTTTGCTCTGGCACTTCTGTTTGCATCGATGCTCACACGTGAAAAACTCAAAGGGCAAAATGTTTTACGCGTAATCTTCTATATTCCTAACATTCTGTCTGTGGTTGTCATCAGTGCGATCTTCTCAGCGATTTACGATCCGAATAGCGGGCTTATGAACTCATTGCTAAAGCTGTTTCGCGGATTACAAGCAGAGCCCATTCTATGGCTAGGGGATCAGAAAGTGGTTATTTTCAGTCTTGCAGGCGCGATGATCTGGCAGGCGATCGGCTATTACATGGTAATGTACATGGCTAGTATGGCCAACATTCCAGAGAGCTTATATGAATCCGCAGGGCTTGAAGGAGCAGGGCGAATGGCTCAGTTTTTCCAGATAACCATTCCTTTAATCTGGACGAACATACGGACGACGCTCACCTTTTTCATCATCAGTACGATTAACATGAGTTTCTTGTTCGTGATGACGATGACAAGCGGCGGTCCAGACGGTGCCACCGAAGTGTTCCTCAGTTATATGTATAAAGAAGCTTATACTAATTCCTCTTATGGCTATGGGATGGCCATCGGTGTAATTGTGTTCCTGTTCTCGTTTGCGCTTGCTGGGATACTAAACGCAGTTACCAGACGAGAGCATTTGGAATTTTAGGAGGGAATAAGATGAATACAAACAACCGCTCACGGAGAGGTGTTAGCGACAAATTATATAAAGGCTTCATTTACGTTATACTGATCGCTTTAGCTATTCTCATCCTCATCCCTGTTCTATGGGCATTCATGGCCTCCATCAAACAAGACAGTGAGTTTTACGGCAGTCCCTGGGCACTACCCGCCGGGATGCATTTACAGAACTTTGCTGATGCATGGCTCAAGGCAAAAATGGGTTCTTTTATGCTCAATTCCGTATTGGTGACGGTAATCGCACTGGTGCTTCTGCTTATGGTGGCATTGCCTGCGTCCTATGTACTTTCTCGTTTTAAATTTAGAGGGAACGGATTCTGGAATATGATGTTTATGGCGGGTTTGTTTATTAATGTAAACTATATCATTGTTCCTATCTTTCTGATGCTTAATAACGGCGACAAGATGCTCCGCGGCATGCTGGGACACCCTTTTTTGCTGAACAACCTGTTTGTTCTCGCGGTGGTTTATGCTGCGATGGCACTGCCCTTCACGATCTATCTCATGTCGGGATATTTTAAATCGCTGCCCAAAGAATTTGAGGAAGCGGCCTCGGTGGACGGTGCTGGCTATTTTCGTACTATGGTGCAAGTCATTATGCCTATGGCCAAACCCAGTATCGTAACGGTTATTCTGTTCAATTTCCTGTCCTACTGGAACGAATATATTATCTCTATGACGCTCCTAACCAAACCGACCCTGAAGACATTACCTGTCGGCTTAATGAACCTGATGGCAGCGCAAAAATCCGCAGTTCAGTATGGTCAGATGTATGCAGGTCTGGTGCTGGTCATGCTTCCAACCTTGATTATATATATTCTGGTACAAAAAAAGCTAACCCAAGGTATGACGATGGGCGGGCTGAAAGGATAAGGTGCGATGATGGAAGACTTTACAAAGAATTATTTGCGTAATTTGTTGATGCTGATTGTTTTTATCGTCGGTATCGGATTGGTCATTGTCGGCCAAAAGAACATTGGAGCCCCTGAACTGGGTCTGATGTTGCTTGGTCTCGCTATGCTGATCGGTCTGCTATGGCTATATAACCGAAAATATAGATAGAGGAGTTTTCAACCATGAGTACAAAAAGAGGACGTGTAACGATCCCTACTGATTTAGATGTTATTCCGCAAACCCTGGAGATCATGAAACGCTGGGGAGCCGACGCTGTACGTGATTGTGATGGAACTGACTTTCCCGCCGAACTGCGGGATATCGATGCCAAGGTCTATTCCACTTATTATACAACCCGTAAGGATAACGTATGGGCTAATGCCAACCCTGAAGAGATTCAACAAATGTATTTGATGACTCCCATTCATACGGCTGAAGGCGAAAGCATTTCCATTTCCCTTATGAAGGGGATTTATCCCGACATGCTCAAAGTGAATTGTCGCGACGATATTCAGCGCTGGTGGGAAGTCATCGATCGTACAACCGGAGAGGTCGTTCCGACCGAACAATGGAGCTATGACGACAAAATCGGCGATGTCACCATCACAACCCAGCCGTTCCATGACTATACCGTTAGTTTTTTGGCTTATATTATGTGGGATCCGGTTCATATGTACAATGCGGTCACCAATGAATGGAAAGATGTCGAGCATCAAATTACCTTTGATGTTCGTCAACCGAAGACTCGTAAGTATACGATGGAGCGAATTCGCAAGTTTATCGAAGATCATCCTTATGTCAATGTGATTCGCTATACAACCTTCTTCCACCAATTCACCTTGGTTTTTGATGAGCTCGCTCGTGAAAAATATGTGGACTGGTACGGCTATTCAGCCTCAGTTAGCCCTTATATCCTCGAACAGTTTGAGGAAGAGATCGGGTACAGGTTCAGACCTGAATTTATTATCGACCAAGGATACTACAATAACACCTATCGAATACCTACGAAAGAGTTCCGTGATTTTCAAGCATTCCAGCGTCGGGAAGTGGCGAGCCTTGCCAAAGAAATGGTCGATATTACCCACGAATGTGGTAAGGAGGCCATGATGTTCCTGGGTGATCATTGGATCGGCACAGAGCCTTTCATGGAGGAATTTGCATCAATCGGTCTGGATGCCGTAGTTGGCAGTGTAGGAAACGGTTCAACACTAAGGCTGATCAGCGATATCCCGGGCGTGCAATATACGGAAGGCCGTTTCTTACCTTACTTTTTCCCGGATACCTTTCATACAGGCGGGGACCCCGTAAAGGAAGCCAAAGTAAATTGGGTCACCGCGCGACGTGCGATTCTCCGCAAACCGATTGATCGGATCGGCTACGGCGGATATCTTAAGCTAGCCCTTGATTTTCCCGAGTTTATTGATTATGTAGAAAGCGTTACGGATGAGTTCCGTACGCTCTATGACAATGTACAGGGAACCTCGCCGTATTGCGTCAAGTCAGTAGCCGTGCTCAACTGTTGGGGCAAAATGCGGGCCTGGGGGAACCATATGGTCCATCATGCACTTTATTACAAGCAAAATTACAGTTATGCCGGTATTATTGAAGCTCTCTCTGGTGCACCTTTCGAAGTGAGCTTCATCAGCTTCGACGATATCAAAGAAAATCCTTCCGTTTTAGATGATATTGACGTCATATTAAACGTTGGGGATGCAGATACAGCCTATACGGGCGGAGAATGGTGGCTGGATACGGATATCGTTACGGCCATAAAAAGGTTTGTTTATGAAGGCGGTGGATTTATCGGTGTTGGCGAACCCACAGCGCATCAGGCGAATGGGCGCTTTTTCCAACTGGCCAACATCCTCGGTGTAGAGGAAGAACGTGGCTTTACGCTGGGTTATGATAAATATAACTGGGATGAGCATGAACATTTCATTACGGCAGATTGTAAAACCAATCCGGATGGAAGCAAGGAAATCAACTTTGGCGAAGGAAAGAAAAATATTTTTGCCCTAGAAGGAACTACGATTCTTCGTCAAACGGACAAGGAAGTTCAACTCGCGGTGAACGAATTCGGCGACGGGCGAAGCGTATATATAAGCGGTTTACCATACAGCTTCGAGAACAGCCGCTTGCTGTATCGTGCGATTCTTTGGAGCGCCCACAGCGATCAGGAGCTGAACAGCTGGTTCAGTGAGAACTATAATGTTGAGGTTCATGCTTATGTGGAAAAGGGCAAATTCTGCGTGGTGAATAATACGTATGAGCCACAGGAAACCGTCGTTTATCGCGGTGATGGCTCCAGCTTCTCACTGAAGCTGGATGCAAATGAAATCAAGTGGTACGAAATATAAAAAATCCAGCATTCTATTGTAGGAGGAATGATTTGATGCGGAAAAAAAATAATAAAATGATATTCAAATTATGGATTTGGATGATGGTTTTATTGGTTGCTTCAAGTCAGTTGATGGTACTCCCTAGCAATACTGCTTATGCTATTTCAGGAGAATTTGGTGAATTGCCAATTGAGCCACAGGAAAAAACGATCGAGAGCATCCCCCCGATTAAGGTTGAAACATACGTTGATGAGCAGCCATCAATTCCATCGGTAATACAGGCAGTATACAGTGACAGCACTACCGCAGAAGTCATGGTGAGCTGGGATCCAATTGAATCTTCTGACTATGCGCAGGTAGGGACATTTACCGTAAAGGGATCTGTAGAGGGAACGAGTATTAAAGCTGAAGTTGCAATCACGGTGTTTGAAAAGAGTAAGGAAACAACAGGAAATGTAGATATAGATACATTCTTGGCAGAATTAAAAAATAATGTTCCAAGTAATCAAGAGGTTGTTTCTTATATGAATAACTATCAGTCTATGGAACCGGAAGCCATGACTTTCGTCAAAGGAAATGGAAATACTTCAGTAAACAATGGATTGACAGTAACGATTAACAATCTGGGTGGCAGTGGAGCTATAGCAACATGGGATAAGGCTCCTTGGCTCTCCGGAGGAGTCATAGATACAACGATGCGGTATACCAGCACAAATCAAAGCAATATTGGATTTGTTCTAGGATCTAATGATAGTAACCAAGGCATAGCTATTCGTTATGATGCCGGCACAACCTGGGTTATTCAGAGTCCGGATGGTACAAGTAAGTGGGAAACATTTGACGGACCAGAACTAAAAATGGACACAGATTATCACATTCAGATCGGCTTTAATGGTATGAAGCTTCTGATCATTGTAGACGACGTGACTTATTACAATAAGAATACTGATTTATTGAGTTCGTTGTCTGGATTAGGTCAAGTCGGGCTGTATAAGCGCTATGCTACAGGAGAGATTGCCATCAAGAGTGTGAGAATTGAAGGTGTGGGCACGAGGGAGAAGCCTTCAAACATTGTTAATTATGTTCAAGATTATGAAGACCCCAATTATACACCCCATTGGTCGGGGCTGAAAGCAACGGTCGTGACGGATATTACGGGCAATAAAGTTCTCTCCCTTAAAAAAGGATCTAGCGAACGAGGTGTGGATCTGGATTCGCCACGAATTCAACAAGGAACTCTTTCATTAGATTTCAAACTGGTAAATCCGGACAAATTGGTTAGCGGACAAGGATTTGCTTTTGGTTTCAGAATGAATGATTCAGCAAGTATTTTCAATGAACTCGGGGTTGATCCGAGCAGTTGGATACCGGAGTCCAATACGGGCTGGGGAGATAAGCAAGAGATTCCTTATCCGATTCAAGGGCGTTGGAACAATCTCATGTTTAATTTTAATGGTAAGAAAATAACGGTTTTTTTGAATAAAAAGCGGATTGGCGACATTACGTTTGAACAGTATTCTGAAGCAGCTGGGCGTTTCGGACTTCGCATTAGAAGCACTGTAGAGCTACAAATCGACAATGTACAATATACGAATGAGATCATTGAACCCAAACAAATTGCACAATACAGTAATGATTTCGAGGATGGAATTAAAGGTACTTGGACTGGTGCTGATTCTACTATTATTACAGAAGGCAGTAATCGGGTGTTAAAAATTTCTAATATCATAGACAACGTAATGAACCTGGATGCACCGTCCTTGCAAAGCGCTACATATATGTTGGATGTGAAGCCAGCAACAACGGATATCGGATTTGTTATAGGCGATGGTGCTATTGTGAAATATGAAGGCACGAAATGGGTGTTATTAAATAAGGACGGAACCAGCAACGATTTTGTTGTTTCTGATGTTATGGATTTCAGTCCTTTACCTTATGCTTGGAACAAAGTTGGACTTCAATACGCCGATCATTCTGTGATCTTAAGTATTAATGGTGCTACATTGCAAGCAAACTTACCGACAGGGCAGCAATTCGGGGAAGGGCCTTTTGGGGTAGTTGCTCAGAATTACATTTATATTGATAATGTTGTTTTTACTGAAGAATTCCTTGATATGAATACGTCTTCATCCCATGTTGGCAAGCTGAGATATGAAGAGTACTATGAAGGTGATTCAATCGTAAATTGGGAAGGCTTCAAGGATACGCCGCAAGTTTCTAGTGGATATTTGCAAGGGATGTTGGATGCTGGAACGGCTGCTATCAATAAGGATGTAACACCAGTAGCCAACGGCATATATCAAGTGAAAATGCAGGCGGATGGAGCTGCGGGGATTACACTTGGAAATATCGTGATTTACGAAGAAAGTCCGGGGAATTGGAAATACAAGCTGGAAGGCAGTAATGATGCCTTTGAGATTGGTGCTACTACTGCACTTGCTTCTGGCAAAGATTACACGCTACGTGTAGAAATGATCGAGAACGAGCTAGGCCTTTACGTGAATGGAATTAGGGCTGGCAGTGTGAATGTAACTGGATATACACCAGGTTCATTTGGCATCTACAATTCTGCGACCCATGCGATTCAAGGCAAGATAGACGCGATCACTGCAGAAGAGGTTCGGGTGTATGCACCAGATTATAATGCGCAGAACTGGGGTCCTCTTGATAACAGTAAACCAGAGGTTCTTGCGAATGGAAATAGCCAAATCCGATTGAACATGCCAGGGGTTTCATTAGCCGTGGATAAGGATAGCCCAAAATTCGCTGATCAGCTACTCACTTTTGATTTTAACACGAATGTTTCCGCAGGATCAGATGGTGGCCGTTATGGTTTTATCGTGAGAGGTTCGGCAGCTGACAAATATGTAGGTGTCGTTCATGATATTAATGGGAAATGGAAGGTCACAACAAGTAACGGGAATGAGATATCCTTTCCCAATACGTATCAGATGCAGGCCAATACAAATTATCATATTGAGCTTCGTTTGGTGGGAACAACGGTTAGTCTCAACATTACGGGTCCTGATGGCGTAGCTACAGATATGGGTTCGATAATTGAAGAATCGATGGCTGTTGTGCCGGGTTGGTTTGGTCTTCGTTCATGGTATGGAACCAAACAAATGACGGTGAGTAACCTCAAAATGGTCGAACTTGAGTCGCTACCTAAGCTGAAGCTGGCGCAAGAGACAGATACGATTGAGAATGATGGTATGACCGTTAGTGTATATAAAGATTTTCCAGGCATTGTAGAGTATCAAGTGGATCATCACAAGCTGCAGGCTGACGTGGAGCAAACGAATAGTGTGAAGATTAATAATAAGGATTATGTACCACGTACAGTGTCGAAGAAAGAGAGTGCTAGCACATATCAGTACACGATGATGTTTGATGAGATCGGCGTTGTGATTGATGGGCATCTCGAGGCAAAGGCGAACAATGTAGTTCGATTTGAAATTGATAAAATTTCCGACGGCCCGGATTTCTTAGTGCGTTCAATTCAAATGAACAACGCTCTGATCCATGTCAATAGTTCAATGAAAGACGCATCGTATGCATGGAGTAAGTCAAACGGGGAGTGGCACGGAGTCTCAGAGGAACTGGTTGACGATATGTCTCTTATGAAGCAAAGCGGTACGACCGGTGTAACGATGGCTATGGTGAGTGGAGATGGCCTGGCAGCATCGGCAGAGGACAACGTCATGAGCGGTGGCAATAAATTGATAATCACCACAGAGAAAAAACCACTTGTCAATAAAATAACGGTGAAGCCAGGCAGTTGGACGTATCGACATCTTCAAAGTAGTGAGACTGAAGAGTTGCCATGGTATGAAGTGGTCGTCACTGGGGAACGCAATAACGACGAAAAGACAGATTGGCAAGATGCGGCTGTTGCTTACCGAACGGAAATTTACAATGAGCCATTTGGCGCACAGGATATGAAGAACAATATGATGTACATTGCTTTCAACTTTGCGAGTCAAGCCAATGATCCGTTCTTGAACAGTTTGGATACGGGGAAAGTTCTGTACAATTTTACAGACGGTTTTGGACAGATGATTCTGCATAAGGGGTATCAGGCGGAAGGGCATGATGATGATATTCCTTCCTACTCTAATATTGGTGTACGACAAGGTGGATTGGATGATTTCAATTATTTGATCGATGAGGGGGATAAGTACAACCTTCACGTCGGCGTACATTTGAATGCAACCGAATATCATCTCGATGCCAACGAACTGGATTACTCCAATTTAACTGGGGCTACAGCTAATGGACCGAAGACAGATAAGCTCTCCAAAGGTTGGGATTGGATCGATACGGCTTATTATGTAGATCAAACGAAGGATGTCCTGAGTGGTGAACTGAAATCACGGTTAACCAATCTATATAATCTCACGAAGGACGCCAACGACCCTAATGATCCTGCGTTAGATTTCTATTATGTAGACGTGTATACCGGCAATGACTACAATGCCTATAAATTGTTGCAATATGCCAATGGTCTTGGAGTCAAAGTAGGAACAGAATTCTCAGGTCCGATTGAACCAGGTGTGGATTTCGTTCACTGGGGTCCGGATTTAGGATATCCCAATAAAGGGAACAAGAGTATCCTTTCTAGAATGGTGAAGAACAATCTCGATATTTTTGTAGGGAATGCTTTATTTAAAGGACAAAAAATCCCTGGTGTGACCACTTGGGGCGATTCTAAGCCAGACGTACAGCAGGGTGTAACAGTATTCTTCAATGAAGTATTGCCGACGAAGTATATACAGCATTTCGGTGTACTGAAATATGAAGAGGACCAAGTAACTTTTGATAATAATGTCGTCTCTAAGAGAAATAAATCCACTGGTATGATTGAGCTTACCAAGAATGGCAAGCTGATCTCTTCTTGGAAAGATACCGGAACGACTACCGATGAATCAGTGCGCCATACAGGTGAGGCTAACTCGTTAATTCCATGGGTTTGGGATATCAAAGCTAATCAAATCTTGGGTGTTAACGATGGTGCGAAGCTGTACCATTGGAACACAACAGGTAACTCTACCACTTGGCAGTTGACGGATGAATTTAAAGATGTGAAACAGTTTAATATGTACGAATTGACCCAACAAGGTAAAGTTCTGGTGGATACGCTGGTCGCTCGGAATGAATCTCTTACGATTACGAAGGCAAAGAAAAATACGCCTTATGTATTGTATCCAGCAACTGCTGATGCCCTGACTTTGGTGCCTAATGCAGGGAATTGGGGAGAAGGCAGTTTGATCAAGGATTTTGCCTTCAATTCAGAGAAGTTCAATGTTCCAGGTTCATGGACAGTCGATGATCCAGCAAACATTACAATCAAGACTGTTCAAGGGGATACAGAATACGATATCACTAAAGAAATGAACAAATCGAATTGGAACAGATACGCAGAGGTCGGTAGTAATTCAGGTGTAATCTCACAGGAGATTACCGGATTGCAGCCTGGTCAGGATTACACCGTCGGAGTGTGGACACAGACTGAAAAGGGGAGGGAATCCTCGCTTCAGGTCACGATTAATGGTCAAACCTATTCCAATCATGTGACAGGTCAGGATGGCATCCATAAATCATCCTTCAAGTACGTGGACACCAAATGGCAAAGAATGAATGTTGAATTCAAGGTTCCAGCAGGCATTAATTCCGCGACAGTTAAGCTTGTAGCTGATCCGGGAGCGGGTACTGTTCAATTTGATGATGTGCGAATTTGGAAACATACAACTGTAGAGAAAGACCCTACGAATAAGAGCTATGTTGTATATGAGGATTTTGAAAATGTGTACGAAGGCTGGGGTCCTTTTGAGTACGGTGGTGGGGATAGGCAAATTCATATTGCAACCGATCAAAGTAATAAACAGGATAACAATCCCGTTGTATCCGCATCTGAGAACAAGGTTGGTCCTGTAATGACCTGGGTTCTGGATGGTGAGAATTCGTTGAAAGTGAATGAAACCGATGTTGGTAAATTAATAAAAACGAATGAATCCAGCGTGAAAATGGAACCAAACACAGAATATGACTTAGGCTTTATTTATACCTTAGAAAAGTATGCTGGTTATGAGGTTTCTGTACAATCACGTTCTACAGGGGAAATTGTGCTGAAGGAAACACTGAGCACACTACCTAATCCGGGTAATAAAGCGGGTGAAGATGGGGGTTATATTCGCTTCCAGAAAAAATTCACGACAGGTGATCAAAATGATTACCAAGTTATTTTCAAAATGGTATCCAAAGGCGCTGGAGGCCCTACTTCTGATTACGCCTTCATTCTGGATGATTTCTACATTAAAGAAAAATTAGCAGTTAACATCGTATCCATTGAGAATGTACAGGTTGAAACGGAAGCTGGCTCTATACCGATACTGCCTTCGCAAGTGACTGTGACATTGAGTAATGATACGACTCAGAAGGCCACCGTTGTATGGGAAGCGATTGATCCTTCCCTTTATGCACAGGCAGGTACTTTTCAGGTGAAAGGCGCGGTCAATGGGACGGACATTAAAGCGATTGCGACTGTCAAAGTAAAGGCGAAAGACAACAGCAATCCGGGTACAAATCCAGGAACAGGATCAAACCCAGACACTGGATCAAATCCAAGCACTGGTACGAAACCCGATACCAAGCCTAATCCTGGTACAGGAACAAATAATGGGTCTGATCAGGATAACCAAACTGGAGCTAAGCCGGATACGGGTAACACCAAACCCAAAGCATTTCTCGATACGGTTGGACACTGGGCAAGCAAGGAGATTGAAGCTCTTGTGAGCAAAGGGATTATCAAGGGCATGAATAATCAGAAATTTGCTCCAGATCTGACGATAAACCGTTCTGAAATTGCAGCGATGTTAACCCGAGCATTTGGTCTTAAGGCTGAAGGGTCATCATCATTTAAAGATGTAACCGAAGATAAGTGGTATAAGGATGATGTTCGTGCTGTGGCGGATGCAGGTTTGTTTAAGGGGTATGCGGGTAATTTATTTGAACCTATGAAACTCTTAAGCCGTGAAGAGATGGCCGTTATTATAGTAAGAACCCTTGAGATGAAAGGGAGGTTGCCAGAAGTCTCCGATACAACGCAAATGGTACTGTCTAAATACAAAGATGCGGATAAGGCTGGAATCTGGTCCAGGGAAGCATTAGCGATTTGCATTGAGCTTGATCTCATTCAAGGAACACCAGATCACAAGCTTAATCCGAAACGTAATCTGACCCGGGCTGAGGCAGCAGTTTTATTTAGCAGATTATTAACGTATTGTGAAAAGGGCATCATCTGATTTACCTAGTTGAAAAATATTCAAAGAGGCAGACCGACTTCCGGTTTGCCTTTTTGCCATGCAAACGTATAATGAGAGCTTGAAGGGAGAGGAACGCCATGACCATCGAAGCCAGCTTCCGCCGGGCCAATCAAATATGCAATCGTTATATTACAAAAGTGGAGCAAACAGGGCTTTCATTGTCCATTTTGTATTGGGGATTCATGCCCGATCATTTCGACAATGCCTTCCACCGTCATTCCTTTTTTGAGGCTTGTTATGTGGTAGACGGTGAAGGAAGCTACATAGAACAAAACCAGCATTATGCTTTAAATAAAGGAACAGCATTTCTATCTCTTCCGGGCGTATGGCATCAAATCCGCAGCCAGACCGGATTGACGCTTTCTTATGTGGCTTTCGAACTGGATGAGACCCACACAGATGCTTATTATACTGAATCCTTCCGTCGCCTTGCCGAGCTTGGACAAAGCGTAGCCCAGCAAGCGGACCTTACGCCAACTGGCCATTTATGGCAAGCGCTCATTACTTCTTTCGACCAGCCTGGGGCAACTCTTCCTCTTGCTGTAAAGCAAATTTCCGCTTCTCTGTTGTTATCGATAGCAGATTTGCACGTTCCGACTCGAACAGACTCGGCTGACACGGGAGAGCAGCCCGTGGAACCAAATACGTTGTTCCGACAGGCCAAACGGTACATTGATGATAATCTGATCAATGAGCTTACGCTTATGACGGTGTCAAGGCACCTCCACATTTCATCCCGTCACCTGACCCGATTGTTTCAGGAAAATCTAGGGCAGTCCTTCGTTCATTACATTCAGGAACGGCGCGTGCGGCAAGCCGCTGGGCTGTTGTTAAATGAACAGACACCAATTAAAGATATCGCCATCCAGTGCGGGTTCCAATCCGTGCATTATTTTACCCGGATATTCACCCGCGAGCTTGGTGTTTCCCCGGCCAAATTCCGACGCAATCAGTTTGCCGAAGGCCGCTCTGGCAAAATGCATTACCCACCCCGAATGTCCTGATTGTACAAAAACACAGCTTGATCGTTTAAAGACAGCACCTCCAACTCCCTATACAATGATGAACATAAATCGATATAGAGTTGGAGGTTTTAAACATGCCCCGAATAGCCCCTTTGGCCTTTCAAACCAACCCAATTAATTTCATTCAGCTTCAGCCCGACCAAGAGGCAGAACCGGGGATCTGGAATGCGTATGAAGAATGGATTGATCTAATTTGGCCCGAATGTGTACAGAATGATTTGCTTCCTTTTTATATGGTCATTGATGGTACGCATGGTGCCGCATTCAGCGAATATCTGGAAATACTTCGGTCGCGCTGCCACCTAGAGAGCAGGGTTTTAATTGAAATAGACAGCGCTGATTATTTAAAGTCTTCTGCAGATTTGCTTCAGCAGTTTCACCCTTATCTGACGGATAACCGTGCTTTTGGCGTTGTAGCCTCGGACGTCAGCGTTAAGGATTATTTCCGACCACGTGCACAGTCGGTCTGGCTCAGTGATGTAGACGATCAACTTCGGCTTTATCATTCCGCTGAACATGCAGAGGCCCAGTCGCCAAACGTAGATCAGTTAGCCCCCATCATTGTGACCTTTGGGCCTGGTTCTGGTTTCCTTTCTACAGCATCAGGTTTAACGAACGTTTCTCTATTTTGCGACTTATCGAGAGAAGCACAGCAGAAACTGCATCAGCAGGGGATGGGGTCTCTGGGGTTAGGTCCTTGCCTGGATACGGTCGAAACCTATAAACAGGCCTTGTTTCTGGAGTGGCCCGTCTGGGAGGAATATCGCAAACGCCACTTGTATGACTTTGACTACTACGTGGATACGAACAACCGGGAACGACCCATTTTGGTCACCGTTCCTATGCTGCGCCGACTTTTGGCTTCAACAGCCCAGCAGCCTTTTCGAGTAAAGCCGTTTTTTGCACCGGGGATTTGGGGCGGACAGTATTTAAAAGAACTATGCGACCTACCTAAGGATTGGAATAACTGCGCATGGGGGTTTGAACCTATCGCACCGGAAAACACGATATTAATCGGTTATCGGGATTTTATAGTGGAGCTTCCTTTCCCGCTATTACTGTCTGCTCATCCAGAAGCAATTATGGGCGAGCGCAATGTGCAACTGTTTGGCGACTATTTACCGATCCGGTTTGATTATCTCGATACGATCGACGGGGATCATCTGTCTTTGCAGGTCCACCCCCAGCAGGCATACATCGAGCACACCTTCAACGAAACGATGACGCAGCAGGAATCCTATTACATTATGGAACAGAAGGAAGGCGCCAAACCTTTTGTGGGACTGGGTTTCACGGAGGGTACAACCGGGGAGGAGCTGCTTCAGGCGGTTGAATCGGCCCACACCTTGGGACAACCGCTGAAGATCCCAGAATATGTGAACATTTGGGATGCGAATAAGGGTGACCTGTTTCTGATCCCGCCGGGCGCCGTACATTTTTCGGGCAAAAACAATCTGGTGCTGGAGATCTCTTCGACAACCTGGTGGTTTACCTTCAAAATATACGACCATTTGCGGCTGGACAGAGACGGGCGGCCGCGTCCGATCAACGGCGATCATGCCAGTGCCAACATGCAGGAACAGTTTGACACGGATTACGTTCAGAAGCATTTGATAGCGGTTCCAAAGGAAAGCCGAGTACAGGGAGACAGCAGGGAAGAGCTGCTAGGCGAACGGGAGGATCTGCTTTTTCAGATCAAAAGATTAAAACTGGACGGAGAGTGGATCGACGATACGGCTGGCGAGTTTGTTATGTTTAACCTCGTAGAAGGTGACCGTGTGCGGCTGACTCCGCTGGATGATAAGACAGCGGCTGTGGAGTGGGGGTACGCCGAAGCGTATATCGTTCCTGCCTCCGTCGGAGGTTTCCGTCTGGAGTCTCTGGGTGACCGATCGTGCACTCTGATCCGGGCACAGGTTTCCCCAGACTGGAACACGCCTCTGCTTCCGCATCACTGGAAATCTGGTGAACCTTTATGAACCCTGACGTCACGATTGCCATTGATGCCGGGGGGACCTTTTTGAAGGGTGCCGTCGTACTGAGTGACGGGAATCTTCTGCCACAACTTTATGTCAAAAGGTCATCGCACTCCGACAGTAGCGCGTATGAAATCGCCTCCAATCTGGCTGGCGTGATCCAGGAGCTTGCCGCTGCATACGTCGCCTACATGGAGAGGCTAAGTACCGATAAAGGGACCCGGGGCACTTTTGCCAATTTTCACATCGGTTTTGCTTTCCCCGGACCTTTTGAATACGACACAGGCGTTTCCCGTATCCAGGGATTGAATAAATACGAGCAGCTTTATGAATTCAATCTAAAAACACTGCTGCGGTGTGAATTAACGGCGCTTGCAGCGGAGCCCACTGCTGCTACATGGATGACCCAGCTTGCCGCCGCAGATATTCGTTTTGGCAATGATGCTGCCCTGTTCGCTCTGGGGGTCAGCAGGCTTTTTCCACAGGACAGATTGCTTTGCCTTACATTGGGAACGGGCCTCGGCTCCGCTTTTGTTGAGAACCAGTCCATTGTCAGCGGGAAATGGGGAATTCCCGACTCTGGCATGTTGTATGCCGAGCAATACAACGGAGGAACCGTGGATGATCTGTTCGGAAGCCGAGGGATTTTGGACTTGGCAGATAGCCATGATTCTCGAAGGCAGGGAGAGGACGTGTACCATCTGGCCATAGCGGCCAGACAGGGGAATTCCTCCGCCATCCGTGTATGGCAGCTTTACGGCCAGCGGCTTGGGGAAATGTTGCGTCCGTACGTGGCAGAGTTTCGCCCCGCTCGTCTGATCCTGGGGGGACAAATTGCCGAAACCCATGATCTATTTGGCGGCGCGCTTTCGGAAGCGCTCTTGCCCGAGAAGATTTCTCAGCATAATGAGAAACAAATGCAAGAGCATGTGTTCCACGGGATTTTCCAACTCGTAAAAGGTACCTAATCCACCAATAAAGGAG
The DNA here is from genome assembly GCF_001636635.1 of Paenibacillus sp. O199. Taxonomy (NCBI): domain Bacteria; kingdom Bacillati; phylum Bacillota; class Bacilli; order Caryophanales; family Paenibacillaceae; genus Paenibacillus; species Paenibacillus sp. O199. The sequence goes on along the minus strand of NZ_LGRP01000001.1, from coordinate 89,426 downwards.
AAAAAAAGATGACACTCGAACAACAAATCAAACAGGCCGCCATCCCGACGCTTAAACGGAAATGGAAAATATATGTCATTCACCATTCCCATACTGACATTGGTTATACTGACCGGCAGGAGAAGATTGAACAATATCATATCGATTTTATCCGTCAGGCGCTGCGTATTGTTAATGATGCCCATAACGGTGTAAACCCCGAGTGGAAAGGGTTCCGTTGGACCTGTGAGACCTTCTGGGCTGTGGAGCAATTCCTGAAGCAGGCTCGAGACGAGGAAAAAGTTGCATTTGCTGATGCCGTGCGGCGCGGCGATATCGAGCTCTCCGGCACGTATTTGAATATGACCGAGCTGCCTGACCTACAGTTGTTGAACAAAATACACAGCAAAGCTCAGACATATGCCAAATCTATCGGTCACCCAATAGACAGTGCGATGACGGCGGATATCAATGGCTACAGCTGGGGATATGCCGATAGCCTGCTAAATAACGGAATCAGACATTTATTCAGCTGTATACATACTCATCACGGCATGTATGCGCTGGGCCGCAAGCAGTCCCCTTTCTGGTGGGAAGCTCCAAGTGGGGAACGCCTGCTGGTCTGGAATGGAGACCACTACATGCTTGGCAACGAGCTTGGTTTCTGTCCTGGTGCGCTTGGCAAATACATGATTCGTGATGAATTCGGCCACAGACTTGTGGAAACAGCGAACATTCATAATCAAATCGCCAATATTCGCATCCACCGGTACTTGGCCCAGCTTGAGGCGGAGCAGTATCCATACGATTTCGTGCCGATGATGCTGTCCGGATTGCCCACAGACAACGGATCGCCCAATAGCGCAATCATGGAATGGATCGATGCATGGAACCGTCAAAACGGCGAGGGGATTTCCGTGGAGATGAGTACGTTGAGTGGCTTTTTTGCCCGCTTGAAGGAGGAAGGGACGGATGGTCTGCCTGTGCATAAAGGGGATTGGCCTGACTGGTGGTCGGACGGTGTAAGCTCCACACCGATGCACACTCAGATTTACCGTGACGCACAGCGGACACTTCGCAAGGTGGAAAAGCTCGACCCTGAACAGAAAAGTGTTAGTCTCCAGGAAATCGAGGCTGTAGAGCAGGCGCTTACTCTTTATGCCGAACACACTTGGGGGTATCACTCCTCTGTTTATGAACCGTGGCACAAAAATGTGCAGATGCTTGAGGTTCGCAAGACAGCTAACGCTGCAGAGGCAAGCAAGCTTGCTTACCGCGCGCTAGATCAGGTGCTGCTTGCCGATAATGCCGCCACCTTGTACCCGGGGCGTCCTTATCGCTTCAAGGTAACGAATCTCTCGGAGCGGGAGGTAACCGAGTTGGTTCAGTTGAAGCTTGAAGGATGGGAACCGGATGAGCTATTGAACGGAGTAGAAGTAATCCGGGAGGACACGGGACAGGTGCTGATCCAGCAGTCAAGCCACCCGCAGACGATTATTGCGGAGCTTAAACTCCAAGGCATGGAGAGTTGCATACTGATTCTGCGCCCACTCCTGGCAGCGCAGAAGAGTCTTTCTTCCTTAACGTCAACCTCCAATTCGAAGCTGATCGGTGCTGACCAGGTGTATGATATGGAGGATATGTATTCCTTAACGACAGGCGGACAGCAAGCGCCGATCTCCGTTTGCCAAACTGGGCTGGAGTCCCCTTTTGTACGCTTGACTTGGTCGAAAGAGCGCGGCATTGTGTCGTGGATCGATAAGGAGACAGGACGCGAACTGCTGAAAGCGGATGATCTGTATGGGGCATTTACACCCATCTATGAGGTGACAAATCCGGCGAACCCTGCGGATGCATCTCAGGTATGGAGCGTCCGTTCCAAAATGGGACGCAACCGTAAAGGCTTGAACGTGGAGCGTTCGGTTGGTCAGCTTATCTCCGTGCGAGCGGTGGATAATGGACCGCTGTATGCTACCGTTGAGCTTGGTTATCAGCTCAAGGGTATCACCTATTTTTCACTACACTTGCGGATCTATACCCGTCAAAACCGGATGGATATTTCGGCGCGGTTCCATAAAGAGAGCATCTGGAATCCGGAGAACGTTTATCTGGCCCTGCCGTTCAACCCGGGAGGCACTGGGCCGGTTACCCTGTTTGCCGACAAGCCAGGAGGCCTCGTTCGCCCCTGGAAGGATCAGATTCCGGGAACTTGCCTGGATTATTCCGCTGTACAGTCGGGCATAGCCTGGCAGGATCATGACCGCAGTCTGCTGCTTGCTGTCCCGGACACACCTCTCGTGCAATGGGGAACGCTGGATTACGGGACCAGAAGGGTCCACACCCAGCAAGCACCTGACGCTCAACCGGAAGCCTATGCCTGGCTGATGACGAATTATTGGGAAACGAATTTCAAAGCGACATTGGGCGGTTTCTATGAGTTTCAATATCATATTTCGGCTGGCAGCAGACTTTCAGCTGAAGATATGGCCGCAGCTCTGCAGGCGTTGAACGAGCCATTTGTAGTTACCCGGGTTAACGAAAAATAAACCGAAGAGCAAAAGCCCTGACTCATTTAAGATCAGGGCAGGCATCAGATAACACGTAGCAGATATAGCTTATAGCCAACAAAACAACAACCAGCAGGCTTCCATGTGGAGGCTTGCTGGTTGTTGGCGTTCGATCTTTTAGTTTGTGTAAGATTTGGCGTTTTTGCTTAATGATGTAGTTAAAGCTGAAATGTATTTAAACCTACTCTTGAGCTGCCTCTAGCTCAGTAATTTGCGCTTTGTATTGCTTCAGAAGGTCGGCAAGGGAAGTCTTGATTGCCGCTTCGTCCTTAGCTGTTACAGCATTATTCAAATTACTTTGTGCTAAGAAGAATGCACTGGCAGCTGTAGTACCGCTAAATTGAAGACTTTCAGCATTTGCTATAACCGCGCTTGTTGTTCCGGTTGATTTTTCGTCAAGATTCAGAGGGCTGACGGCAATTGCCACTCCAGATTCTGCATTCTCAACTAATCCTTTCAGATCCGAACTGCTTGTGGTAATGGAGAAAGACAAGGTGTTCTTATTTTCGGAATTAGGCAATTTTTCGGCTTTTACACTCTCAACTGACGTAAGTTTGCCTTCATCAACCTTTAAGGCCTGCATTTCTTTGATCTCACCTGGTTTGGCGTTCTCGGAAACTTTCTTCCATTCATCAGAGTCTACGTCAACAGCAACCAAAGTGGCCATTACTCGGGATGTATAGTTTTGTGAAAGCAGTTTATTGTAACGGGCTAGCGTTTTTTCCCATTCGCTTACTGTTTCTGGCGCGTACTTTTTGGCCTGCTCCACTGGATTAGCCAATGTAAAGGTCGCAATGGCGGATTTAGCTTCTTTCAAGGTAGCAGTTCCATTTGTAACAGCATTTGCGTTAGCGGCGCTGTCGGCATTCGCGACAATCGGTGCGGAGATCGTAGTGAGCAGCAGGGCGGACAGGGCAACATTTCTGAATTTAAAACTGTAGTTCATTTTGTAACACTCCTTATGGTTTGGTTTGTCTTACAGTTATCAATTTACCGGAGGAGTGTGGCACAATATTGGTGTAATTGTGGAAAAACAATGGAAAAGCTCTTCCCATATATATACCTTTGGTATACTCACTATAGAGAAAAGTACAGGAGGCCCCGTTCATGAATAACGATTACCTCATCGCGGTTGTAGATGATGACGAAAATATACGCACACTGATTCAAGCTTATTTGCACAAAGAGAACTATCGAACGATAGGCCTTGCTAATGCCGAGGATGCCTGGTCTTTATATAGAATAAGTCCGCCGAGCATGTGGGTGATGGATATTATGCTGCCCGGAATGGATGGCTATGAATTGTGCAAACGCATCCGTAGTGAAGGAGAGGTACCCATTATTATGATCTCGGCGAAGGATAATGAGGTGGACAAAATACTTGGCCTTGAGCTAGGCAGTGACGATTATCTAGTGAAGCCTTTCAGCCCCCGTGAGCTGGTAGCCCGCATCAAGCGGCAGCTGGAACGTTGGATTAGACTTACCGGTGCGGAAGAAAGAGCTGTTGTAAGCGAAGCTGCGACGCCAAGAATCGATACCGGTGATCTTCAATTAATGTTGGAAGAGAGGCGGGCCATATGGAGAGGGGAAGAAGTGGACCTGACCAGCAAAGAGTTCACCATGCTCAAGGTACTGGCTGAACATCCGAATCGTGCGTTTACGAGGGACGAGCTGCTCAGTTTTGTCTGGGGAGAAGATTATTTTGGCAGTGACCGTGCCGTGGATCATTTAATTAAGCGGATTCGCAAAAAAATTGAGGAACTTCCCGTCGAGTCGGTGTGGGGACACGGGTATCGTATGCGTACAGATCGGAGTGAAGTTTAATATGAAACTTGTTCATCAAATTAACCTTGCGTTCGGATTGTCACTGGTTCTGATCCTCTCCGTCACGGCCGTCTTACTTCATTATGTGCTGCTGGATCATTTCATTGGAACAGAGAAGAATGATCTCAAGACGTTAAGTGCAGCGATGTCCGCTTCTATAACGAAAGCAGGGGATATCACAATGAGTCCTGTACTTTCTACTGGAGCTGCGGTCACGATGTCTAATTCGAATATAAAGGGTATGCAGTCCGTCCAGTTGGTAACGGGAGAAGTTACGAGTGCTCCTTCAACACTCATTCCTGCGGATGTTGAAGCCTTTGTCACTGATTTTAACGGAAATGTGCTGTCAGGGACTTTGTCTGTGAGTGGTACAACCGGAATGGCGAGCAGTAACACATTGACTGAAGCCGTACCAGCAAACTTGTCGAAATACACAGCGGTCACTTCGTCCAGCATCAAGGATCTGTGGAAGGGAACGGATGGGCGTTATGTGATGGATGTCAGTCCCATCCCCCAAGGAACCCTGACTCTGTTGACGCCCATGAGCAAGATCAAAGCAATTGAACAGGCGCTTCTGGGGCGTCTCATCCTGGTGATCTGTATCGTTGGAGCCATTATGTTCCTGCTCAGTTTGTTTATTACGAAAAGGCTGATTCAGCCATTGATGAATCTGAAGCAGGAACTTAAGAAGGTCAAACAACGTCATTTCACGGATGTGCAGCTGGTCAAGGCTGGCGGTGAGATTGGAGCTGTGGCACAGACGGTATACGAGATGGCTGGCGAACTGAACAGGTTCAATGAGGTGCAGAAGCAGTTTTTCCAGAATGCTTCTCATGAGCTGAAGACCCCTCTGATGTCCATTGCAGGCTATGCGGAGGGCATTCGAGATGGAATCTTTGAAGGTGAGAACGTTCGTAAAGGGTTGGATGTGATCCTGGGGGAGAGCGGTAGATTAGGCAAGATTGTGACCGAAATGACGCTGCTTGCGAAGCTGGATAGTGAAGAGGATATCTTCAAACCTTCCAAGGTCAGTCTGAACGAATTGTTGACGGAAACATCCGAACGTGTCAATCCGCTGCTTGTAAAGAAAGGACTTACACTCCATATCGCTTGTCCGGAGAATAAAGAGCTGTTCATCATGGCTGATCAGGATAAACTGCTGCAGGCACTGCTCAACGTCGTGACGAATGCCGCAAGATACGCCAAAGAAGAAATTCACATCACTGCGAACTTGGAAAAAGGGAAGATCGCGCTATCCGTTTCGGATGACGGTCCCGGCTTTCCGCAGGAGCTGCTGCCCACCTTATTCCACCGTTTTGTCAAAGGAAAAGACGGTGAGTCCGGACTGGGTCTGGCGATTGCTCGGGCCATTGTGGAACGCTGCGGCGGGCTGATTCAAGCCACCAACCGTAAGGAAGGAGGAGCTGTAATCTCGTTTGGCTTCCCTGCGGCCCAGCGTGTCTGAAAGGAAAGGACGGCAACTATATCCTTCTAGTTGCACCAAACCTCGAAGTGAGAGAAATAGTGGAAATACTCGAAGGGGTTCGTGTCGCCAATCACCAATATAAATACTCCGCTTAATTTGCTTTGTGTTTACTCTGCTCTCCCTGCCATATAGGGAGAGCTTTTTTTGAGTTTTGAGTACGGATGTGATGGGATGGGATGCCGTAGATACCACTACATGGATGCTTTGAATCCTTATGGCAGCAGCGATTCCTTATTCATTGTCGCGTTTTTACGGAAATCTAGCGGAGCTTGATTATAGTATTTTTTGAACTGATGGTAGAAGTGGCTGACGTTCTCAAATCCCGCTTCCAGTGCAATCTCAAGCACGCGAAGCTCAGTCGTGAGCAGCAAGTTTTTGGCTACATTCAGCCGAAGCTGATTAATATACTCTGTTGGTGTCTGATTCAGATATTGACGAAAGGCACGGTTCACATGACCAACGCTTCGACCTGACAATTCATAGAGCGCATGAAGACCACGAATCATGTTTTCTTTCAGCTGCATTTTGGAGATCGCATGCTCAAGCCACAGCGGGAGAATGGGTTGTTCAATGGTATCCAACTCAAAGAAATGCTGCGTAAAAATCTGAATAATCAGCCCTTTTGCGTATACGCGAGCCTTCTTCTTATCCACTGTGGAGAGCATCATAATCCGTTCAAAGCTTCGAACCATCTCTGTCATTTCTAACTGAGATAACATGGCAATCTGGGGAACGGGAGCCTGCAAGAGTCCTTGCGCATACTTCTGTTCATTCAAGTAGGCCAAAGCTTCATCTATTACTGCGGATCGACACGGGCTATTCAGAAAACGGCAGTCCTGAGTGCCTTCCGGCTCATAACGGTGAATATCGTGCGGTCGAATAAAGACGAGGCAGCCCGGCCTTAAATGCTGGGTTGTTCCATTGACGATATGTTGGCACTGCCCTTCACTTAGAATGAAGAACTCGTAAAAGTCATGGGTATGCTCGGGTGATACTTTCGATAAGGAATCGACCCAGAACGGATCTACGAGCAGGTCGGGATGGATGTGAGTAGACGCTGTGTATTTGATCATGGCTCTAACCTCTCCAATTATTGTTAATGTCAAAATAGCACACGAATTCCGTGAACACAACATAAGAAAGTATGGAGGCCTCTTGATAGAATGAAATAGATTACAAAGACATCAGGAGGTATCACAAATGTTGCTTATCGATCTCAATGGCAGGTGGCAAATGAAGAGAGTGGATCATGCCGAATGGCTTCCGGCGACGGTCCCAGGTTCGGTCTTTAATGATTTGCTACAAGCTGGACAAATGGAAGACCCTTACTACCGCGAGCAAGAGCGGGTGGCACTTGAACTGTGCAATTATGATTATGAATACAAACACTCTTTTGAAGTAAGCGAAGCGGATCTCAAGCATGACCGGATCATCCTGTTATGTGAAGGGTTGGATACGATTGGCGAATTGTTTCTGAATGGAATGAATATCGCGAATGTAAGTAATATGCATAGTACTTATGAAATCGATATTACCTCCTTTATCAAACAAGGTGAAAATACCATACACATTATTCTTCGTTCCCCTGTGGAGTATGTACTGCGTAAACAAGCCGAGCGCCCGTTGATTAACTGCAGTGATGCAGTAGAAGGAATCTCCCATTTGCGTAAAGCACACTCCATGTTCGGTTGGGATTGGGGTCCACAATTACCTGATTTGGGAATCTGGCGGAATATCTCCATTCAAGGCTATGATCATGCCCGTTTGGAAGATGTCTACATTACACAGATGCATAGCGAAAGTAAGGTAACCTTAGATGTTCGCGTAAGGGCATCTAGTTGGGTCCAAGAAGAGCGGGAGATCATGGTCACATTAGATACACCTTCCGGGGAGACATTGAAAGGATGCACGTCTGTCGTGAATGATGGGGATCATCATATCTGGATTGAAGTGGACCATCCCGAGTTATGGTGGCCGAATGGTCTGGGCAAACAGCCACTGTATCAGCTGAGCGTTGCGCTTATGGAACAAGGCGTGGAGTTGGATCGTGATGATAAGCGCATTGGACTGAGAACATTAACTGTGAAGCAAGAGCAGGATCAATGGGGTGAGTCCTTCGAATTCGAAGTGAACGGTGTATCTTTTTTCTCGATGGGTGCTGACTATATTCCGGAAGATAACATCTTGCCGCGCTGTAACCCAGATCGGACAGAACGATTGATCAAGAGCTGTGCGCAAGCCCATTTCAATACAATTCGTGTATGGGGTGGCGGACATTATCCAGAGAATTACTTCTATGATTTGTGCGACGAATACGGCTTGATTGTATGGCAGGACTTGATGTATGCCTGCGGTGTATATGAACTGACTGAGGAATTCAAGCAATCGATTACAAAAGAGACCATCGATAACATGAAACGCTTGCGTCATCATGCTTCATTAGGAATCTGGTGTGGAAACAATGAGCAGGAGATGGCTTGGGTCGAATGGGACTGGGCGAAGAAAACATCCTTACAGTTACAAGCAGACTATATTAAGCAATACGAGGTATTACTTCCGGCTATTGCGAAGGAATATGATCCGAACACGTTCTATTGGTTAGCTTCACCTTCATCCAAAGGCAGCTTCGACAATCCAAACGATGAAAATTACGGAGACATGCATTACTGGGATGTTTGGCATGGCAAGAAACCTTTTACCGAATTCCGCACATTGTTCCCGCGCTACATGTCCGAATTCGGATTGCAATCCTTCCCGAATCACAAGACCATAGAGACGTTTACGTTGCCGGAAGACCGCAATATCTTCTCACCGGTCATGGAATCTCATCAGAAGAATGGTACGGGCAATGAGAAAATTCTGTATTACATCGGGGAGACGTATCGCTTGCCAAAAGATTTCAATTCCCTGTTATACGCTTCACAGCTCATTCAGGCTGAAGGTATCTCATGTGGGGTAGAGCATTGGCGCAGACATCGTGGACGCTGTATGGGTGCACTGTACTGGCAATTGAATGATTGCTGGCCTGTTGCTTCCTGGTCCAGTATCGATTACTTTGGTCGCTGGAAAGCACTGCATTATGCAGCCAAACGCTTTTTCGCACCTGTTCTTGTATCGGCTCGGGAAGATGGTTCGAAGGGAGAAATTCACGTGTCGAATGAGAGTAGGAGTGCTGTAAAAGGAGAATTGAAATGGAGTCTCATGGATTCGCAATCCAATGAAATCGTAGCTTCTTCAAAAGTAATTGATTTGAAAGCGTTATCAACCTCATTATTCGAACAGCTTGATTTCACTGAGATGCTCGATACAACTGCTAAGAAACGGAATACGTATTTACAGTTTTCCTTTGTGGTGGATGGTGAAGTTGTCAGCGAAGGTACAGTGTTATTTGTGAAGCCAAAACATTTTGGTTTTATTGATCCTGCGATTGAGACCACGATGACAGAAGAAGAGGATCATTTTGTTATAACGGTTGATTCGAAAGCTTTTGCACGGTTTGTGGAGCTGGATTTCAGTGAAATAGACGGTATTTTCAGTAACAATTATTTTGACTTGTCAGCTGGTGAAAGAAAGACCATTTCTCTGAAGAAAGATGATCTCAACAAACCGGCATCCCTTGAAGAACTGCAATCACAGCTAATCGTACGCAGTGTATTTGATTTGTAAGTTGTTACTTCGCCTTTTCTGATATTGCCAATCCAATCGATAGATATCCGATCGTTATTATATGTTATCGCTTTCAATTGATCTCTATACTGATGGCAGAGGTGGTTAAATGATTGAACGACTGGCAAAATACCGTTGGCAATATGTAATGATTCTACCTGGTGCAATCCTACTGCTTCTCTTCAGCTACATTCCGATGGTGGGCATCCAGGTGGCATTCAAGGATTTTCACATCGGCAGCACGATGTGGAGTAGTGCATGGGTTGGTTTGGAAAACTTCTCATTCTTGCAAGATGAACAGTTCTGGATTGTGGTGAAGAATACAATTTACATCGCGATTCTCAAGTTTGTGTTCGGATTTCCAGCTCCTATTATTTTGGCATTGCTCATCAATGAGGTGAAAAACAACAAATACAAGCGGTTTGTCCAATCCGTAAGTTATCTTCCGCATTTCTTTTCGTGGATCGTGGTGGCTTACATTCTGCAATCCCTGCTGACGTTGGACGGCGGATTGGTCAATCAGTTGATAGAGAAGCTCGGGGGAGATTCAGTCTTTTTCTTGGGATCCACGGAGTGGTTCCGGCCCATGATCGTAGTGAGCGGTCTATGGAAGGAGGTAGGCTGGAATACGATCTTGTATCTGGCGGCAATTACAACGATTGACCCGCAGCTCTATGAAGCAGCTAGGGTGGAAGGAGCAGGACGGCTCGCACAAATTCGCAACATTACCCTGCCGGGTATAATGCCGACCATCTCCATCGTGTTGATTCTCAGTATGCCTGGACTGATTGCAGTAGGCATGGATCAAATCTATCCTCTGATGAATCCGGCCAATCAGCCAGTCGCGGATGTGCTAGACACATATATTTTACGCAATGGCTTGCAGCAAGGTTATTTTGGAATGGCCACTGCAGTGGGTCTCCTTTCTTCGGTCATCAGTCTGGTGTTGGTACTATGCACCAATCAGATGGCGCGAAAGTTCAACGGAGAGGGGCTTTGGTAATATGAGAACTTCTATGAGGGAACGGGTGGGTCAGACAATTATTGTGTTTCTATTGGCACTTCTCTGTATCTCGGTAATCTATCCATTCACGTATATGCTTGCCGTTTCCTTAAACGTTGGCAGTGATGCGGCAAAAGGCGGTGTCTATCTGTGGCCTAGGGAGTTTACTTTGTACAATTATGAGGTTGTGCTTGGGAATTCGGTTATTCAACATGCCTACTTAATTACGATATCCCGAACGATCGTAGGCACTTTTGTCGGCTTACTCATCACACTACTGGCGGCTTATGGCTTGTCCTATCGGCAGCTTCCTTTCAGGAAATCCCTCCTGGGATACGTGCTGATTACGATGCTGTTTAGTGGCGGATTAATCCCTTTGTATATCCAGCTTAATCACTTGTCATTATTAAACTCATTCTGGGTGTATATCATTCCGTCCGCATTCTCGGCGTGGAATATGTTTGTGATGATGAAATTCATCCAGGGGATTCCGGAAGCACTGATCGAATCGGCTGAGATTGATGGCGCCAATCCTGTCCGCATTCTCTTCGTTATTATTATGCCGCTTTCGAAACCCATGCTTGCAGCCATTGGCCTTTTTACTGCAGTGGGGCACTGGAATGACTGGTTTTCTGGCGCATTTTATGTTTCAGATCAGAATCTGATTCCGGTTCAAACGTTTTTGCAACAACTGCTGTCTGCCCAGGATATCTCGACTGTCCTCGGATCCAACAATAATCAGGAAGCGCTTGCCCGGGGCACCATGCTCTCTAACGTTACACTCATGTCCATCAAAATGGCGACAGTCATGGTAAGCGCGCTTCCGATCTTGTGTGTGTACCCATTCCTGCAAAAGTATTTTGTAAAAGGTGTGCTTATCGGCTCAGTAAAAGGATAACCCAATGAAAAATGAAGCAACAGAATGGGTTTTCTAATCCTATACAATTTCAAAATAACCAAGGGGGACGCATGTGATGAGTTTACGTCAACAAAAGGGAAGAAAGCTGGCGCTATTATCCTTGGCTCTACTGATGTTTGGGATAACGGCATGCTCAAGCAGTAGTACGGAGAGTGGCAGCAGTTCTGCAAATTCCTTTAAGCTATGGCTGGGATGGAATGCAACAATTAATAACCAAAGTATGGTCCAAATGTATTGGAAAGAAAAGGAGCCGGGCATAGACGTTCGGCTGGAGGCTACGCAGGGCGATGTAATGACAGAGCTGAACCTGAAATTGAATACTGGTGGTTTTGATGATGCAGCTCTGTTCTCACGTAGTGATGTCGTGACCACTGCGATGACGCGTTCGGGCAGCGTTCTTCCGCTGGAGCAATACTTCGATATGCCGGATAAATATCCTGGATTGGCCTCCATTCCGAAAATCTATCTGGATCAGATGAAAGCTTCGGACGGACATATCTATTCCATTCCGACATGGTTTGATCAAAATCCCGATGATCCTTGGCCCGGTTGGGCTTCCTACGGCTGGTTTGTCCGTACAGATGTACTGGAGAAAACCGGCATGACGATGGATGATCTGAAATCGTTGGACGGTATAGAGAAGTATTTGAGATTGTCGGCTAAACAGAAAGATGAAAACGGGAAACCGTTGATTCCCCTTAGTTTTCTCTCTGACGCAAGCGATGAAAATGTCATCCTAAGTACATTTGGCGTTACGGTCAGCACAGCGGGTGGCGTCATTCCAGTAGAGAAGCAAGGTAATGACTTTCAGTTTATCTATGACAATCCACATTATAAAGCGGCTTACCAATGGATGAACCACATGTTCAGGGAAGGGCTTCTGGATCACGAAGCGATTACAGACAAGAAGGAGCGTTACAAAGAGAAAAACAAATCTGGACGTGTAGCCATGAATGCAGGTGGGTTCTTTAATATGGACGCCCAGTTATGGGAGGTTCTCGATGGACCAACCGATCCGGCATGGTACTATGATGTCATTCCCTATCCGAAAGTGGATGGCGTGAGTGAGATTGGCGCTAATCAGATTATCAATCCTTATCCTGCCAATGACGTATTTATCAATAAAAATACTAAAAATCTCGATTCCATTCTTGCTTTCTTCGATTACACACTACAGCCCAAGCCCGAACAGCAGCAGGTTGTGAACGAAGGTCCGCCAGGAGTGTTCTGGGATTGGGTGGATAAACCGTTAGGAAAATGGGTGTACACGGACGAGAAATATAAAGCGTTGCATGACTCTGGAGATCAAGCGAAGAAGGCAAGCACGACGCCAGAGCTTTATGCGGCATCTTCCTATAGTAATGACTGGTACCCATGGTGGAATTATGGGGTTACTGATCCGAAAGGGAGATTCAAAACGATCGAATTCACCGAAAAGATTGGCAAAATGGGTGGGACCCGGGTTGCTGAAAACTACGATATGGTGAAGGCCAAACCGGGTGGCTTATGGGAGAAATATTTGCCTGAACTTGATAATGTGCGAAAAGAGTATAAAGCCAAGCTGATTATGGCTAAGGATGACTCACAATTTGAACAGGCTTGGAGTGATTTTCAGGCTGCACTGGAAAAACGAGCACATTGGAGTGAGCTCAAACAGGAATGGCATGAGGAGCTTCAAGGCAAGCAGTAATTAGGAGAAGGGGACTGTCGAACGTGACAGTTCCCGTTTGGTATAAAAAAGTATACAATATCACAAATTTTATCCTATAGAACAAAATTGTGCGTACTATTTTCTGAAGGTTATATGGTTTATCATTGCCTTTGCAAATGAATATTGGATATTTATGCGGAGGTCAGGAAATGAATAAATTTGAATCACATCTGGGCTATACAAACATGTTTAAAGAAGACCAACTTACGCTCGGGATATATTTTCCAATAGAGTCTTATAAGGGTAGTATCCCAGAGATGCAGTTAGAGCAACAAATGCAATTGGCGAAAAAGGCAGAAGAAGCGCGCTTTGCTTCCTTATTCGTTAGAGATGTTCCTTTAAATGTTCCAAGCTTTGGGGATGTGGGACAAATATATGATCCATGGGTTTTTCTTGGATTCTTAGCAGCTCATACGAAAAAGATTTCATTGGGTACCGGAAGTATGATCACCACACTACGCCATCCGTTGCATGTAGCAAAAGCAGCAGCTTCTGTTGATCGAATTTCCGGAAAACGACTTGTGCTGGGCATTGCTACAGGGGATCGACCTAGTGAGTTTTCAGCGTTTTCAGTGGACCGAGAAAAACGTGGTGAATTATTTCAAGAATCTTTGCATGTCATGAGAGAAGTCTGGAATGAGGAATTCCCGGTAATTCATTCACCAAGCCTTAACCTTCAGGGTGGCGATTTGTTACCCAAACCGGAGTTAAAGGATATTCCAATTTTAGTAACAGGCCATTCTTCGCAGACACCGGAATGGATAGCAAAATACAGTGATGGCTGGCTGTATTACCCACGAAATATCATTGATCAAGCATCACTTATTCAACAATGGCGTACATTAACGGATGAATTTAAGCCTTTTAATCAGTCTTTATATATCGATTTATCAGAAAATCCAGATGAAGATCCCACTCCTATTCACTTAGGGTTTAGGAGCGGATATAAATTTTTAATTGAATACCTCAATGTTTTAAAAGGAATCGGTGTGAATCATCTTGCATTCAACTTGAAATATGGAACACGTCCGGTTGACGAGGTGATTCAAGAATTAGGGGAGGAAGTGGTTCCATATTTCCCGGCGTTATCTAATAAATAGGTGCAATGTATGCATTTCGGTGCTAGACTACCAGTAAGATTAATTGTAAAGAAGGAGAGGAAAAGGATGATTAAACATTTAGGTCGCATTAATGAATTGGCGAAAAAAGAGCGTGAAGAAGGTTTGACCAATGCGGAACGAGTTGAACAACAAGTATTACGAGAAGACTATTTACGGGAAATTCGTGGGCAAGTTCTAAACACTTTTTCAGTGCTTACCATACTTGATGCAGATGGAAATGATGTAACACCGGACAAAGTACGAAATGAAAAGGGAATCAGTTTGTAGGGAAAATAAACTTTTTGGGAAGAACGAAAAGCCTCCGAGTATTCATTGACAGAAATGGTGTGGATAAATACACTTGTTTTGTAGTTGATTTCGTAGGATGCTTTTTATACACTTTATAAATATTCATTATAAAGGTATTGTATAAAGTGTTAGGTTGATTCATGTATCGAAGTATTTATAACAGGAGTTGATAACATGACTGAAGAAGAACGAATTTTTAATGGGATCTTATTTAGTCCCGGCCATCCAGACCTTAAGGCTATTAAGCTTCGCTCTCACAATCTAAGTAGTCAATACAGTCGTACTTTTGAGGATCAAACGGAGGAACGTGAAGCATTACTCATGCAGATTCTGGGTCGAAAAGGAGAGCGTTGTTTTATACAAGGCCCCATTTTCTTTCATTATGGCGTTCACACAGAAATCGGTAACCACTTTTTTGCGAACTACAATCTGACTGTCCAGGATGATGCTAAGGTCACCATTGGTGATCACGTCAGCTTTGGACCTAATGTGACCATTGTTACACCGGTTCACCCATTCATTGCTTCAGAACGTCGACAAATGCTGGACCAAAACGGGGAACCTAAGTCGCTCTGTTATGCTAAACCTGTCACCATCGGAAATGATGTTTGGATCTCGGCTAACGTCACCGTATGCGGCGGTGTTACCATTGGCGACGGATGCGTCATTGGTGCTGGAAGTGTAGTAACCCAAGATATCCCTGAAGGCTCTTTTGCAGCGGGTGTACCCTGCAGAGTCATTCGTCCCATCACAGAATCGGACAGCATGCGTTATAAACCAGAAGTCCTGGCTGATTGCAGTGTAATTGAATAAAAGTGCTTAACAGTTTTTTTTAGTTGGAATAAGCAGTTCGTATGATGTGTCACACTATCTTGGATAAAAGATTTTCCCATTGAAAGTCGCTAATGTAGCGACTTTTTTGTTTTAACGTTGTAAGTTCTTGTTTTATTCCAGGATAAGGTCCTTGTAGCGATTCCCGATTCGATGAGTATTCACTCAGTGGCAGCGTATAGATATATGTGGTAAAATGTGATTATGAACAATTGATTTAAGTAACCTAATTCATTGGAGTTGATATAAGATGGAGGACAAACAATTTAAGATTGGTCTTTCGAAGAAAGACGGTCAGCTCGGCTTCGTTTTTACCCGTGGAGGGCCGCGTGAGGGTGCAGGAAGAAAGGGAATCGGCGTGACAAAGAAGGTTTCCTTAACTCTAACTGAAGATATCTGGGAAGAAGTTGATCGTGAGTGTGAAGTTCTAGAGATCTCTCGGTCTTCATTTCTAAGGAATTTGATTGATGCCTATTACGACGCTAATAAAAAAGGCAGGTGAATAAGTTGTTAGTACACTTATCAAGAGATTTACT
This sequence comes from Paenibacillus sp. O199, assembly GCF_001636635.1. Classification (NCBI taxonomy): domain Bacteria; kingdom Bacillati; phylum Bacillota; class Bacilli; order Caryophanales; family Paenibacillaceae; genus Paenibacillus; species Paenibacillus sp. O199. The sequence goes on along the minus strand of NZ_LGRP01000001.1, from coordinate 73,495 downwards.
AGCTAAATCTATTCAACATGTCTTTAGGGCTTTATCGAATAATAGTCAGGGTGTGTACATAAATGCAGGAAGCAAAGAGATCGTTTTTAGCGGCAGTAATGCAAGTCTAACGGTTCAACATAGGACTTGTATTACTGATAACAAGATTCATATTGTGAAGGAGGGGAGAATTGTTTGCCCAGCCAAGTATCTATATGAAATCATTCGTAAATTGAATGAGGGAAATGTGGTCTTGGAGGTAAATGAGCAATTTAAAATAAGTATTACTTCTGGGAATACGCGCGTTTGCCTAAGCGGAATGTCGCCTATTGACTACCCATTTATCCCTAAACCATATCATAAACATACAGGTAATAGCATAGATGTATCATGCAGTTCATTAAAGTCTATGATTAAACAGGTAGCTGGGGCAGTTTCAACATCTGAGGCGAAACCAATTTTGACGGGAGTATCGCTGGAGGTACAAGGAAATCTGCTTACTATGATTGCTACAGACGGGGTTATACGAATGGCCACACGGTCAATCTGTATTGAGAACGGAGGGGGATTTTCGGGAAGTGCAGTAATTCCTGGTGTTAACTTAATGGAGATAGTCAAACTGCTGGACGATGAAGACGACGGAATGGTAACTATACAACTTAACCATCATGAGATCAGGTTTATAACGCAAAATCAGATTATTGAATCGGTGTTAATCGATGGTTTATACCCATCAACCAGAAATCTTGTTCCAACCACTTATGTCTCCGAGATTATCTTGAATATCAAATCATTTAGACAAGTAATTGACCGCGTATTTGTGTTGGCTGATCATCATCTAATTACGATACATGTTTCAGAGAAGAGGTTGGAGCTTATATCGAGTACGTCTGAGATTGGTGATGTAAGAGATGAGCTTCTTTTGGAAGATAAGAACGGAGGAAATTTTAGCATTACGATTAATGCGAAGTATCTTCTAAGTACGTTACGATGTATTGAATCAGATAGCATCCGAATACGGTATGCTGGTACAAAAAGTCCCCTTGTTTTGCTTCCAGCTTTGGACAATAGCACATGGCTGTTCTTGTTGAACCCTGTTATGACAAGGATATACGATAGATTTTAAAATGTTATTTAAGTAATCACGCAAAGACCGTGTGGTCTTCTAGAGATTGCACTAGATTGGAACGTATTAAAAGTAAATGAATTGAAGTATGTAGAGGAAAAAATCTAAATAATTATGTAGTTGGGTCTTAGACCCATTCGTAATATAGAAAACGCCCAATTTTTTAGAAAAGATTGGGCGTTTTTATTTTGAATTTATAAATAACTAATACCGGAAGGTTAAGCCTGTGCATAGCGTTCTAAAGTACTTTGACCGTACGTGTTGTTTTAACTGTTTTCTAGTGAACTAGATTCTCTAAATCTGGCTGCAATTTGTTGCGCAGAATATACAGCATGATAGCTCCAACAAGGAACGCGACGAGATCCGCAATGACGAGTGACCATACAACCCCATGGAAGCCATTCAATCGGTTGGCGATATAGAGTACAGGAATCAGAGTAATTCCTTGAATGACTGACATTACAAACGCGGCGGTTCCTTGCGCTGTTGCTTGGAAGATCCCCACAAACAACGAGGTCATTCCTGTAATGAACAAGGATAGGAACGTCACATGTAGAATGTAGCTACCCATTTCAATTAATTGCGGGTCATTCGTAAATAAACCAATTAAGTGGTCGGAAATCAAATAGACGACAACGCCGAACACAACAGCTAACGCAACAATCGTTTTGATCGTAAATCCAATGGTATGCTTCATGCGTAATTTATTTGCTGTAAAAGAGAAAGCAATCAACGGCACAACTCCCTCGCATAAGCCCATCAGAATAAACTCAGGAAATTGCAACAAACGTGATGAAATTCCGTACCCAGCTATGGCCTGATCTCCATATTCGACAAGAAAATGGTTCAAAATGAGCGACATTGCACCCAAGAAGATACTCATGATAAAGACGGGAACTCCGATTTTGAAAACATTACTCATAATTTCCTTGGAAGCCTTGAACCATTTTACGGAGATAGTCAAGAATTGGCTTTTATATCCCATATGGTATGCGTAAAAAACACTGGCAACCAAGTTAGAAATGACCGTTGCAGAAGCAACGCCGATTACACTCCAATGGAAGATGAAGATGACAATCGCATCAAGAATAATATTTACAACCACGCTAAGAATCATACCGATCATGGAAGTGATTGCTGCACCCTCCGAGCGCACGATGTTCTCGAGCGTGAAGAATAATATGACGAATGGTGAACCGATAAGCATAATCGTGACATAGTCTTTTGTAAATCCGAAGGATTCAGCCGTTGCTCCCAAGCTATGAACGATTGGATCGATTAGCGGGAGGCCGATGGCTATTACGATAAGACCAAGAACTAAACTGCTGTAAAAGGCGAATGAGGAAACATGTTTTAGGTCGTCATATCTTTTTTCTCCTAACAAACGGGAGATGAATGTACCGCTACCCATACCAATCAAGTTGCCGAGCGCCATAATTACCGCGAATAATGGCAAGGTTAGGGCGAGTGCGGTTAACATGGCAGTATTGCCTAATGTACCAAGGAAATAGGCGTTCAGGATAGAGTAGATGACACTCATCGACGTACCTAACATCATCGGTACAGCGAAGTGAGCTACGGCTTTTGCGATCGGTGCTTTTTCAAAATAATGGAGTTTTTCTGCATCCATGTGTGAGTCACTACTTTCTTCATTTATTTTTTGAACTGATTTGAAATTCGAACGATATTCCAATTTTCAATCTAACAGTGTTAGTTTGTGCCTTACAGTGTTAGATGTTATCATGAACTTATGAACCTGTAAAGCATAATCTTACACTGTTAGATAAAAGGGCGGATACGGATGAAAAAACAACAGCCTCAGATTTCGGAGGATAAGATTTTGGAAGCTTCTTGGGAGCTTCTTGGGGATGAAGGCATTGAGAAATTCAGTATGAGGCGATTGGCCGATCGGCTGGGTATTCAGGCTCCTTCTCTGTACTGGTACTTTAAGAGCAAGCAGCATCTCTACCAGCATCTGGCCAACCAGATATCGAAAATGATCCTGAATGAATTCCAATCCGACGGGGACTGGAAGGTGCAAATGGAGGGCCTTGCGATATCGATACGGAGTGTACTCCGCCGGTATCCCTGCTCCACGCAGCTTATGATGCAGACGCTGCCACATGAGCCGGACATGATTCGCTTCACCAACCGTACGCTGCTCTGTATGGAATCTACGCCACTTGAGCAAGAGCAGAAATTGCAAGCCGTTCTTACGCTTGTGAACTATGTATTCTTCTTCGTTCTGGATAATTATGAGCACCAGCGCACGGTCTCCGTAATGATTAAGAACCAGGGAGAGCTTCCGGGCGGGGAGATGATCCAGCTACTGGACTCCATGAGCGAGACGGAAGCAGGACTGTTCCGGCGAATGCACAAGGGCGGGTTGTTTGAGATGATGGGGAGCGACGGAGCGTTTGAGTTCGGCTTGAAGCTGATTTTGTCGGGAATTGAGCAGGTGATAAAGGAACAAGAAAATTAGAATGCAAAAAAACCGTACATCAGGATATCGGATGTGCGGTTTTTGATAAGGCTTATTGTTAATCTTATAATGCACCGTTACCTTCAAAATCGACTTGATGACGCAGGGCTACTCCGCAACAATTCTTATGAGAAAAACATTTATAAACATATCCTTTTGAATTATTATTAGGATCTACAGAGAATGAACAGAAGGAATTTGCACAGGAAGTTTTTATGAAAACGATTACAAGATATATTATTGAATGCAACACATATAAGGAGGACTGCTAGCGTACATGAGTTTATATCTAGAAATCCCGGAACTCGACAAAAGACTCCCATTTCGAAGCTTTATTCATAAAGGAGATGTGCTCTGTTATCCTCACTGGCATAAGGAAATTGAAATTATTTATGTTACCCAGGGAAGCCTGGATTTGGGGTTGAATGACAAGGTAATCCGTCTGAAGCAGGGGGAAGTCCAATTCATTAATGGCGGTGACGTCCACTTTTTTTTGTCATCCCCTGATAGTGAGCGAATTGTTATTCAATTTGATCTGAGCCTGTTCCAAGACGTATCCACACTAATTTACGATGATCGGTCGCTTCGTGACATTTTTACTCAAATAGAGCAATCCAGCAGAAACTGGCCTCATGAAACGGCAACCAAGCTTCTTCCTCTTCTGCAAAACATAAGCACAGAAGATTACGAGCGCAAAGAGGGCTATGCATATATGATCAAGGCCAAACTTTATGAAATGTTGACTTTTATTCTAAGAGAAGTACCAAGGGGGAGTGAGAAACATCGACCCCAAATCTCGGAAAATATCCTGACTCCGACCAAAGAAATGCTATTAAAGCTGGAACGGATTTTTGAATATGTAGAAAGCCATTACCAGGAATCAATCATACTAAAAGACGTTGCCGACTATATAGGGTTCAGCCCTTATTATTTCACTAAGTTTTTTAAGAAAAATACAGGAATGACCTTTGTAACTTTTCTAAATGAATATCGACTTAATAAAGCGAAATGGATTTTGCTGAATGAAAACTATTCGATTACCGAAATAGCAGAGCAAGCCGGATTCAATAGCGTTAAGACATTTCATCACTTCTTCAAGGAAGCGACGGGGACATCGCCTTTAAAGTATCGCATGACAATATCCGGGAATAAAACAGCAAGAAAATAGGAAGATAGTCTTTTATGAGACTTGTATGATAAGGGTATTAAACAAGTTGAGGTGCTATACATCTTGCATAAATCAAGGTCGCAGCCACTCATCTTTTTTACATAAAGTTTGCTGTGAGAAATCTAACATGTAGGCATATTCAAAAAGGGAAAGGACGATGAAGATGAATAACCGAATTTATAATATAGCAATTGTTGGCTTTGGGGGGATGGGCAGCTATCATTGCCAGTTAATTGAGCCTGTATCACAGATTTCCGTAATCGGGGTATACGATACTGTTGAATATCGGATGGAATTGGGAAAGGAAGCCGGCTATAAAACATACGCAAGTCTGGATGCTGTTCTGACAGATGAGCTGGTGGATATCGTTTTGATTGCTACACCTAATGATGTTCACAAAGATATAGCAATTCAAGCTCTGCAGGCTGGTAAACATGTAATTTGCGAAAAACCGGTTACAATAACCAGCAAGGATTTTAATGATATTGTCAAGGTAGCGAACGAGGAGAAACGTGTATTCACGGTTCATCAAAATCGTCGCTGGGATGAAGATTTCCGGACTGCCAAGGACATCATCGATAAAAAGACATTGGGCGAGCTGTTCCATTTGGAATCTCGGGTTCAAGGAGCCAATGGCATTCCTGGCGACTGGCGCCAGCTGAAGGATTACGGTGGAGGTATGCTGCTGGATTGGGGCGTGCATTTGCTGGACCAACTGCTACGGATTACAGATAGCCAAATTGAAAGTGTGGCGGCTAATTTAAGTTATATTTTGGGAACCGAAGTGGATGATGGCTTTACGAGTTATATAACATTTAAAGATGGCCTTACGGCACTTATTGAAGTGGGAACGACCAATTATGTGAAGTTACCGAGATGGTATCTCAAAGGAACGGAAGGTACAGCAGTGATTAGGGACTGGGATTTAAGTGGAGAGATTATCACTCGAAATCCGGATGTTGCTCATATAGAACCGAAACCTATCAAAGCGGGGCAGGGATTGACCAAAACGATGGCACCGCCGTCCGAACAGTCCACACTAAAGTTTGCGATTGAAAAGCCGGATTTGGAGGAGCAAAGCTTCTATGAAAATTTCGTCTCTGTACTCGAAGGGAAATCTGAAATTGCAATTAAGAATGATGAAGTTCACAGAGTACTTGTACTGATTGAGACTATTTTTGAGGCAGCAGAGACCAAAAGTGTGATCCTTAGAAGTATTTAACACACTTTCTGTTATTGCTGTAACTACCATAGATGTGTTAAATCGTGTAAGCCGTCATAATGACGGCTTTTTGTCTGTCTAAATTTCCGTAAGTTTAATTGTGGCCAAAAGGCTCGCTATATGATGAATCCCAATTGGATTTTAATCGTCAAAGTCGCTATTTTAGCGGCTTTTTATTATTTTATTTTACAAATCCATATCCATCCTTGAGAGCAAGAGGTTGGTCTGGTCACTCGTTTGAAAAATATCTAAATATTAAATTTACAACAAAATGTGACCAAATGCCGTCCTTGAGAGTGTTAGAGATATAAAGGAGGGCAGAACAACCATGCAGCGATCAATGCCCCAACGGGGAGATCATATGATGAAAGTCTATGAGACTTACGCGGATACGCTGTTCCGGATTGCCATGGTGCACCTCGGCAGGAGAGAGGACGCGGAGGAAGCCACTCAGGATACCTTCATCAAGTTAATGGAAAAAGCCCCTACATTCAACGATGCAGAACATCAGAAAGCATGGTTGATCCGGGTCATCACCAATCATTGTAAATCCTTATTAGGCAGAGGCTGGCGCAAACGGGAGGTCAAGTTGGAGGGAGCAAACCCCCTTACGACAGACGACCCCGAAGATCAGGCACTGATCGAACTCGTGTTGTCACTGCCCGTCAAGTATAGATCGGTGGTTCATTTGTACTATTACGAAGATTATCCGATCCGGGAAATCGGCGAGATTCTGCAGATCAGCGAGTCTGCAGTGAAGATGCGATTGAAGCGGGGAAGACAGCTTTTAAAACTGGAGCTGGAAGGAGAAGAACCCCAATGAACGAGGAACAATTCAAACGAAATTATAAGAAAGCGGTGGACCATATGAAAACAAATGACCAAATGAAAAAACGGATAGAGCAAACCTTGAACACACAACGCCATGAACAAAAGCGCCAGCGAAAACCTCTATATATTGCAGCGAGCGTCGTCATTGCTGCCAGTGTTGGACTCGCGGCGCCAAGCATATGGCAGCAAGTGAGCGGACCGGCCGCGCCAGCGACGCAGGTGGCACAGGTCACTCCGGGCGCATCATTCGACCCTGTGGTGATTCCGAAGACAGAGCTGCCGGATTCAAAGAACGGCGTGAAGGCCGATATGCTTCAACTGGTGGTTTATCAGGGCAACGTCTATACACAGTCTGCTACATCGCTTGACGGTACGGATGCGCTTGCCCTGCGAGGCGAGAAGCTCGGTACTACAACAGGGGGCATTCATGAGCTGAGCGACAAGGGTGAGTACACGGAGCTTTCCTCCAACATTGGAGAAGCGGACATCTATGCGGTCAACGGCTACGACACGAATTTCCGTATCATGTCTTACACCGAGATCGATGGTCAGGTATATGCCCAACTGTTTGACCAGAGCAACGGCATCACTATCGGCAGCGGCGAAGACCTTATCGGCAAGCTTCATCTCGAAGGCAACGTCACTTCGGCGCAGTGGGAGACCTTCGCCAGCTGGAACAACGGCTTGCAGCAGCTGCAGCCGCTCGCAGCGGACAAATCGCTTAACAGCTTTATCTCAGCGCTTTACGCGGCTAAACCGATAGCAACAAGCCCTGAACTGGAGGAGCGCTTTTACGGGCAGGAAAATCGCAAGATCATCTACCTGACGCTCGAAGATAAGACGCAGGTCCAATTAGTTCTGTTTGGGGAAGGTCTGGTGCGTTACGGCAATGTACCGGTATTCTTCGAAATCGAGAAAGGTGCCTTCCAAGCGTTCTGGAACAGCCTGGGCAAGTAAGGCGAAGCTAGCGATTGATGAACATTTAGGATTAGGGAGATGACTTGATGCTGAATCCAAAAATACCGGAGAAGGTCACCTAACTGTTCAGATGAATTAAGATCGTAAAAGCCCACGTATTGCTCAAGTTGGAGCAGTACGTGGGCTTTGGGTTATTTAAATAATCATGGAGATTAAGTTTGATAGGTATCTTTTATAAACTGAATAAAGTGTGCAGTAGCTGAACTGAATATTTTATTCTTTTTCCAAGCGAGTACATGACTACTGGTCCGTTCAGGTTCAAATGGAACAAAACAAGTACGACTACTTTCCCGGATCGTATAAGATCCACTCACACAAATGGCATATCCAAGTTTCCGTTCTACCAACAGCATAGCATTCGTCAGTAAATTATGTGATGCAAAAATTGACAGGCTATCATTCTCTACACCAAGCCAGCTTGCAATCTCATTTTGTACAATTGTGCGTCGGGGCGGAATTAAGGGTAAAGCAAGAATATCTTCAATACCAATAGATGTTTTCTGAGCAAGAGGATCATCACGTCTCATCAGAATCCCCCACTTTTCCTCATAAGGTAATCGAATATATTCATACTTTGCAGCTTCAATTGGTTCCAAAAATATACCGATATCGATATTACCTCGGTCAAGTTTCTCTCTAATGTCATCTCCATCTGCGCTGTACAATTCATACTGTACCCTAGGGTGCCGATTGGAGAATTCCTCTAATAATTCTGGCAACGCTCTAGAAACGGTGGACTCAACACATCCAATAGAAACAACGCCACCAATCAAATCTTTTTGTTCTGCCAGATCTCTTTCTGTCTTATCTAGAAGGGAAATAATTTCTTTTACCCGTTGTTGAAAAAGTAGCCCGCTATCGGTCAGCGTAATTTGCCTCTTGCCCCGTATAAACAAACGAGTACCCAGCTCTTCTTCAAGATCCATAAGCTGTCGGCTTAGTGTTGGTTGTGTAATGTGAAGGATTTCTGCTGCTTTTGTTATATTGCCTACGTTAGCCACAGTTAAAAAATACTTCAAAACACGAATATCCATTCTAATCATCCTTCCATAAGTCCACTAATGGATAACTTACAGATTATTATACGATACATATTAGGCATGATAAAACATTCATCATAGGTATTAGAAATCTTTCACTTTGGAAATTACCATAGGAGTAGATACTCTTACACAAATTTATAAGCCTGATAAAAAATACGGTTAAGAAAGGAAACGATGATGAAGAAAAGAATTTTGGGAGTCAACGGTTTGGAAACCTCTGAAGTTGGATTTGGATGTATGGGGCTGAACTACCATCGGGGACCGGCAAAAGACCGGGGTGAAATGATATCCGTTGTACACTCAGCTATTCATGCTGGCATCACGATGTTTGATACAGCGGAGGTTTATGGGCCTTACACCAATGAGGAGCTTGTTGGTGAGGCGCTCACAGGGCGTCGGCATAAGGTACAGATTGCAACGAAAGGAGGCCATAAAATTGCTAGCACAACAAATGAACTGGACAGCCGTCCAGAATCCATTATTCGTTCGGTTGAAGGATCATTAAAAAGATTAAAAACAGATTATATCGATTTATACTACATCCACCGTGTTGATCCAAAGGTTCCAATTGAAGATGTGGCGTTGACGATGCAAAAGCTGAAAAAAGAAGGTAAGATTCTCCACTGGGGTTTGTCAGAGGCGAGCGCTACAACGATTCGTCGTGCGCATAACGTTGAACCACTGACGGCAGTGGAAAGTGAATACTCGATGTGGTGGCGAGAGCTGGAAAGAGACATTTTTCCCGTACTCGATGAATTGGGGATCGGTTTGGTAGCCTATAGTCCCTTGGGTCGTGGATTTCTTACCGGGAAATTAGACAAGAATGCTTCATTCACGGAGAACGACAACAGGGGCGAGCTTCCGCGGTTTACAAAGGAAGCGATGGAAGCAAATCAGGTGGTTGTTCAGTATCTGAACAAGCTTGCTGAGAAGAAAAATGTAACCACAGCGCAAATTGCACTAGCATGGATTCTTGCTCAGAAACCCTCTATTGTACCTATCCCAGGCACAACAAATGTCAGTAGAATCTCAGAAAATGTTGCAGCATCTGATATTGTCTTCACCGAGCAAGAATTGATGACAATTAATGATGAGATTAGCAAGATCCAAATTGTGGGTGACCGCTATCCCGAATCTGAGAAGAAAAAGACAGGCATTTAACAGGTTAAACACCTCACCTTGAATATTCAAGGTGAGGTGTTTTGGTTGTATAGGCGCCCATTGTCATTCCAATTGCCATACATTTTATTTTGTTTGGTGTTTGCTATAAACTTATCTAATCTTTTGTTAAATAACGCAGGTTGAGTTTTATAGCTTTGGATGGTGTCGATTCGAATTCTTTTATAAAGATCTGGGAATGCCGCAAAATTCTGATATACATCCGTGTCCTCTTTCAACCTCTGCTCAATAATAGGGTCAATTTTAAATGATTCGTAACTGAGATCAGGGAGAGCCTTTCGACCTTCATCTGTCATTAATCCCAACGATTCAAGGCGACGGGCTCGTTCTTTATTCAATTCAGTCCACGAACTTTTTTTGCTTCTCGGAGATAGTCTTTGAGCTAATTGAGTCTCGGAAATTTTCTTTTTTTGTCCATCAATCCATCCAAAACACAAGGCTTCTTCAACAGCATCCAGATATAGCAACGTACCTGGTGTTGATTTCATACTCACCACGACCCAGCAAGAATTTTCAGTCAGGCAATGTTCTTGAAACCAAAATCTCAATTCGCTTTTTGACTTTGCTGGAAGCAGTTCATTAAGTAGCATTAGAAATTACGCTATCCAGGAATGTGTAAGCATCGCTATTAAACTTCCAAACGATACCAAATTTATCAACCAACATTCCGAAGCAGGAAGACCAAGGCATCTCTGATAATGGCATGATCACATAGCCGCCTTCAGACAAATTAGTAAAGTAGTTTTTCATTGCCTGTTTATCATCAATAATGATACTAATGATTACATTGTTACCTTTAACCAGCTCACCCGTTACATTCTTCATCGAAGGAAGAACATCCGACATCATTATTTTCCCACCAGCGAATTCTAACGATGACTCCATAATCATATTCAACTCATTTTCTGGCAATGGATAGTTTGGATCTTGTGAAAAATCCTTGAATTTCACTTTTTTCACCTTACTTGCGTTTAAAGCTTCTGAGTAAAACGCGATGACCTGTTCTGTGTTCCCATCAAAATTTAAATATGCAATAACTGACATGATAAAACCTCCTTCTTGTAATACATGAAGTGTAAGCTATAATAGGTGACAGCTAGATTGTCACCTATTATAGCTATGTTCGAAATTTATTTACCTAAAGAGGACTATCATGAACAAAATTGAAAGATTAATATCGATCATAATGATCTTGCTGCAAAAGAATGTCGTATCAGCTACCGAATTTGCAAAATTATTCAATGTGTCCAAAAGAACGATTCTACGTGATATGGAAACACTTGGATTATCTAACATTCCCATTTATTCTATAAATGGAGTGAACGGTGGATATGGGATTATGGATGAATACAAAATAGACAAACGACTTCTAAGTAGCAATGATTTAGAAAATATACTAACTGCACTGGGCGGATTAGGGAAAATTCTCTTTAGTGACGAAGTAGAATCAACGCTTAAAAAGATTGAATCGATGATAGGTTCAACGATTTCGGGAGGTACAATTCAACTGTCTTTTTATAATTGGGATGGTCGTCCTGAAATTGTCCAAATCTTAAAGACCTGTCAGGAAGCAATAGAGCAAGGAAGGTTACTTACATTCGATTATATAGATCAAAGTGGGGTCAAGTCACAGAGACGGGTCGAGCCATACCAACTTCATTTTAGTGAAATGAGTTGGTATTTGAAGGGGTTTTGTTTAGATCGAATGGAGTATCGAACGTTTAAACTGTCCAGAACGGATAATCTGAATATCGATATTAAAACATTTATTGCTAGAGATTATATGACTGAACAGAAAAAAGAGCAATATTATCAACCGAATCTAATTACAATTAAAGTATTGATCTCACATCGAATAAAAGATCAATTTATTGAAAGATACGGTCAAAAAAGGATTGAGGCTCACAATTCCGAACTGCTTATAGCCGAAATAGATATGCCGCAAAACCACTTTGGATTCCGGTTTTTAGCTAGCTTTGGAACGGATTTGGAAATCATAGAACCTAAAGTATATGTTGAAGAATTTCGAGAGTTTCTAAATGCCATGATAAATAAATATGTCTAAGAACCCATATCTTAATTCTGTTGAATGTTTCTTCTTTGTATAGGCCGGTCTCTTTTTATGATAAGAAGGAGGTATTTAGTTATGGAAAAAGCGATCTACTTAATTACAGGCGTAATGGCTTCTGGTAAGTCAACAGTGTCGGAGCTGCTGGCTTCCAAGCTGGGAAAAGCCGTGCATCTGCGTGGTGATATATTCCGTCGCATGATTGTATCCGGCCGCGAAGACATGTCCGCTGAACCGTCGGAAGAAGCATTCCGTCAATTATATTTGCGTTATCAGTTAGCCGCAAATGCCGCAAAAACCTATTATGAGAATGGTTTTTCTGTTGTTTTGCAGGATAATTACTACGGCGCGGAATTAGTCTATATGATGGAGCAGTTAAAGGATTACCCGGTTCAGTTAGTTGTGCTGTGTCCGAAGGTAGAAGTGGTAAAAGAGCGTGAAAAATCAAGAGGAAAAGTGGGGTACACTGGCTTCACGGTAGAGAATTTGTATTCAGACTTTTTGAAGGAAACGCCTCAAATCGGATTTTGGCTGGATAGTTCGGAGCAGTCCGCTGAACAATCAGTGAACGATATTTTACTGCATTTTAGATGAAAACCAATGACTAATTTCAAGTCGCAAAAGTCACAGAATGCTCCGAATATGTAGTTTTTAAACTTTGTACAATGCATAATGATCATTAAAATATGCAATAATAAAGTCCCGGAAATTTCTGGTGGAGGAGGATAAATGTCTATCCTTCACCCAAGATAGCCCCACTGGATAGGTGGGATTAATATCTGCGATTCTGACGTAATTCAAATCCAACTTTCTACAGACCGAGATAGGGATTAACGAGATACCCTGATTGACCTTAATAATCTCCGCGAGTAAATGAGAGTCCACCTCGAATATATTCTTGGGAGTGAATCCTGCTTTTTTGCAAAGCTCGGTTGTGAAAAAGCTATATTCCTCATTATTAGCAAGGGAAATAAAAGATTCTTCGGCCAATTTGCTTAACGAAATTTCAGATTTTGTCGCAAACTTGTGTGTGGAAGGTAAAACCAGCACGATATCTTCATTAATAAGGACACAACTCTCAATCTCATCGTCCGCTATAGGTGGACCTGCGATCCCCAAATCAATATCCCCTTTTTTTAAGCTTGCAAGGATGTCATTTCTAGCTCCAAGTCCCTGTTGTATATTGGTATCCGGACACTGGGTAATATATCTGGTAATCAGTCCTGATAGGAATCTGGGATTTGAAATCGATATTTTGATGGTATGGGCCATTTCGTTATCCTGCGTTTGTATTTCCATTCTTGCATTTTCAATTTCGGTGAAAATCCTGTTGACATGTTTCAAGAGGATTTTTCCGGATACATTCAATTGAATATTTCTTCCTTTCCGATCAAATAAGGTTGTACCCAATTCATCCTCAAGTCTCTTTATCGTCAGGCTTAAAGAAGGCTGAGCAATATTTAATTGTTCGGCAGCCTTAGATATATGTTCTGTATAAGCGACGGTCTGAAAGTATTTCAACTGAAGCAGCTCCACTATAGTGCACCTCTTATATTTATTATAATAAATGAGTTTATATATTATCATGTATTAGATTAAATGTAAATTGAGATGTAAAATGGGTTTTGTAATCATCATTCCGGTAGAGAAATCAGACAACAGAATGAAGAAATTAGAGATCGGAAGGTGTCGTTCAGATGAGAAAGGAAGAAGTGGTTAAGCAATTTACAACTCCGCTGGATGCAGGGGCATTTCCTTTGGGACCATATCGTTTCTATAATCGCGAATACTTGAACATTTTATATAGAACCGATCTGGAACGCTTAAGAAAAATCGTTCCGGAGCCATTGGAAGTTACCTCTCCGCTTGTAAGGTTTGAGATTATGAAAATGCCGGATGTAACAGGCCTTGGTTCCTATACAGAGTGTGGACAGGTGATACCTGTTAACTTTGAAGGGGAGGAAGGAGATTATCTCCACGCAATGTACGTAGACAGTTTTCCTGCAATCGCATCAGGCAGGGAAATAGGTGCCTATCCTAAAAAAATGGGCAAACCCAGTTTGTATGTAGATTCCGACACATTGGTTGGACTTATGGATTATGGCTCTTTAAGAGTGGCTACCGCGACCATGGGATATAAGCATTTTCCACTTGATCATTCGGAGGCGCTACAAGAGATTGTTAAACCAAATTATATGCTGAAAAAGATGCCTGATTATGACGGATATCCAAGAATCTGTGAATTGGTACGGAGCCAAATTACGGATATTAAAATTCAGGGCGCCTGGTCAGGTCCTGCAAGACTGGAGCTATTCGCTCATGCTCTTGCGCCAATGGCAGATTTGCCTGTACTTGAGGTTGTTTCAGCTTCCCATATCATAACAGAGCTTTCGCTGCCTTCTCCAAAAGTTATATATGATTATTTAGCTGATGAGAAATAAACGTCATTAAAAGCAATCAAACATAAAAGGTAGGGGAATTCCATATGAGAATTGCAATTTTAGGAGCAGGTTCCTTAGGAACCATCGCTGGTGCATATATTGCTGCCGGCGGACAAAATGTAGAGTTGATCGATGTCTATCAAGCACATGTTGATGCATTAAACCAGACAGGGGCCCAAATTACTGGCACTACGGATTTCCAGGCAAAGGTGACTGCCATTACTCCTGAGGATATGTCAGGAACATATGATTTAATCTTGCTTTTAACTAAACAGCTATATAACGAGTCTGTCCTTCAAGATCTGTTGCCGTTTTTAAACGACCAAAGTGTTGTGCTTTCCTTGCAGAACGGTATCCCTGAAGAGAAGGTGGCTTCCATTGTTGGCCGAGAACGGGTCATTGCCGGATCTGTTGAATTTGGTGCTACGTTTATTGAACCAGGAGTATCAAGACTTACAACAGAGTTTAGCCGCTTTAAGCAGTATGCTTTTCAAATTGGTGAATTAAATGGTGAAACAACCGAAAGAATTCAACAGATCAAATCTATACTAGACCTTGTGGGTGGAACACATATTTCCGATAATCTGGTGGGCACGAAGTGGTCTAAATTGCTTATTAACAATGCATTTAGCGGCCTATCTGCAGCACTAAACGTGGAGTATGGCGTTGTGCTTGACCATGATATTAGTATCGTAAGTGCCGTCCGTATTGCCAATGAAACGATCAAAGTTGGACACGCAAATGGTGTGAAATTTGCCACGATGAGCGGCTTTGATATTGAATCTTTGGAAATACAAAGTGAAGAGGATATCCCGGAACGAATTAAAACACTTCGGGTTCTCATGGAGTCGTCCAGACTGTTAAAAGCAAGCATGCTACAGGATCTCGAAAAGCAACGGAAGACCGAAATTGATTATATCAATGGAGTAGTTCCGCGCTCAGCTTCAGGCAAACAAATCTCAACACCTTATAATGATATGGTTGTAAGATTAGTCAAACAAGCTGAAGAATCTCAAACTGTGCCTAATTTCGAGATTAATATTAAGTTCTTTGAAGAGCTTAACAATAACAGATGATGTGAGTGAGTTATAGATCGCCAGAAAACGTGTTGAGGAGATAATTCCTCAATGCGTTTTTTTATCGCTAAACGTTTCCTTAAAGTTAAGGGCAATTGGGATAATGTCCCATAGTAGATCTCAGTAGAAACAGCAGATAATAAAAACACGGCCATGCTCAAAGTTATTTGTTTTTAACTATCCACTACTTACGGGCGATATAAGCTTAATCTCTTTTGTACACCTGCTAAGATTTCTTCTGGCATCTCCTTGATCTTGATATCTCCACCTAAGAAAAGCAACCAATTGGTTATTTCGGTTAATTCTTCTGCATGATGAACATTGATGAAGGTCTTTATAACGGCTGTGGTTTGGTAAGGGTTCGTATAAGAAAGTGAAAGCTTTAAAGGATGGTATTTCTTGAATTGGCCAATCGCTTTTGGACCCAGTTCAAGGACAAGGTTAATCATTTCCTCCTGCTTACTTAGTTGTTCTAAAATCTTTTTCTTACTTAACTTTTTTTTCACAGGGAATAATTCTATATGGGTGAGATTATCGACAGATAAAATCCGTCTCTTTTCTTCCTCTAAGTCAAAGCCTTCAATGAGCCATAGGCTTTTTTCACGATAAAGGTGCAAAAGATAAATGGGATAAGACTTTATTTCCATCTCTTCTTGGACGGTAACCAACAGATAGTTCTCTATAAGAAGAAGCTGTATGAGTTTTTCCAACATAGGGTGGGGCAGGTCTGACAGATCAAGCAAGTCGGGATTATGGGGGTTGGTTCCTTCAAAAAGCAATATTTGATTTAAAAGAACAAGGTCATCTTGCTGATTTTCGGAGATGAGGCCCAGTAACTTTTCGGTTAAAGTTTGACGACTCTTCAGATAAGGAAGTTGTTGATTTCGGGTTGCCATAAAGGCGAGAAAAAGAGCTTTGATTTCATTATCCGTAAAGCGGACCGTAGGCAGGACAGAGTTGTTCATGACAAAATAACCCCCATCCCTCCCAACTTCAGCGACAAGCGGCATACCCATAGCTTCAATTTCTCGGATATCTCGAATAGCGGTCGAACGAGAGATGTTAAATTCCCGCATGATTTCGGAAATGGTAAAGTGGGCGCGGTTATTGATATACCTCATGATGATATTGATCCGTTCAACTTTTTTCATGGGTCCCCCTAAACAGTATCATAATTTGACATGATTTAAGGTTATTATAAACCCATCAAGTGAAAAGACAAATCCATTGATAAATTTAAAGAGGACGGTGTTAGGAATGAGTAATTACAATATTGAGGAAAAAGACAGCTTTATCGTTTTAGGTATAGGAACTGAGCTTAAGAGCCACTACACCGACTTTGCTGGTATTAACAAAGAAAAGGTGGATTTTTGGTCGGCTGTGAAAGAAGATGGAAGCCTGGATGCTTTAAAAGCTATAGCGACAAATGACTATATTTTTGCCGTGAACGAAGCGGTGAATAACAAGATGATGCATTATGCGGGCGTCATGACAGAAGAAACACTGCCAGAAGCAACCAGAGTAATCCAATTCCCCAAGGGAGAATACCTGGTCGTTAAAGGGGAAGGGACAACATCTGATGAGTTGAGTAATAACCTTACTGGCGTTGCATTCGGACAAGTTCTACCAGCGGAAACGAATTATGCATATGTTGGTGGGCCAAATACTACGGTTGAGATGGGACAACAAAACGGCTTGTTATTTGGTGAAATATGGATTCCTGTTGTTAGGAAATAAGGTAAAGGAGAGATCGGAATGTCATATATCGTTGGTTTTAAAAATGTGTCTACAGTCGGTCTAGAGTCCTCACCAGTAGCAGCAGCGCTTGCAGGTTTGCGTGCAAATGAAGCCCGTTATTTTATGAACAAATATAAGCATGAATTTACGGTTGTTCCTGCTAGCGAAAGTCAGGACACCCTTGACTATGTAACACGAATTTTGAAGGAAGAACGTGATATTGAGTTTGCAGCCAAGCCCTTGGAAACATCAGCTTTTCAAGTGGAAAACATTCGATTCTCCTACGTCTTTTATGAAGATGGTCTTGGACTCAATGTCATGTATACGGTGGATGACCCTAAGAAGCGGGCCGTGGGTTTTAAGCTTTCTGAGGGGATGGAAGTTCCAGCGGAGTTAGAAGGCAAGTTTAAGTTTGCCAGACAGAAATCTAAGTTAGCTGGAACCATTCGGGGCTCATTTTTTGTAATCAAGAGAGAGTATTGAAGTGGGCAAAAGTGCATGTGGAAGAAGCTGAGCATAGCCCCATTGAAAGTCGCTGTATTAGCGGCTTTTTTTGTTTTATCTGTGCAACTAGCTTTGGAGAATCTCTTTCTTGGTTTCATCTAAAAAAGCAGATAGCGCCGGTGTAATGAGGGTGTCTTTTCGTTTAATAAACATGGTCGTTACTGAAGAATACTTCTCCGGTAAGGAGTGGCAGGTTACCTTGTCACGGACTTCATAATCCGCAATGATGGAATAAGGCAGTAAAGTAATACCCATACCAGCACTAACACAAGCAATTATCGTTTCGAGGGTTCCAAATTCCATTAATTTCACAGGCAATAATCCTTCTTCTTGCAGGAGAGTGTTAAGTTTGGCTCGGTATGAACATCCTTTGGGAAAAACCAGCATCGTATGATTTTGTAAATCATGGATCGATTGTATCAAGGGATGTTTGGGTGAAGTGACAAGAACAAGTTTCTCATTGATGACTTTGTCCTGCGTGAGATCTGCGTGTTCTATCGGACCGGAAACAAAAGCTCCATGCAGTTCATAATGCAGAACTCCATGAAGCAGCTTTTCTGTTGGCCCTGTAACTAAAGAGAAATCAACATTCGGATATTTCAAATGATATTGCGCGAACACGGAAGGCAGCCGGACCGCTGCAGTTGTTTCCATAGAACCGATAACCAGAGGACCTGAAGGAATGGAGCTGCTTCCTACTGCGGCTTTGGCTTCGTTAATGGTATGTAGAATCTTTTCGGCGTAACCGACTAAAATTTGTCCTGAAGGAGTAAGTGTAACTCCCTTTTTGTGACGGTAAAATAATGCGGTCTGAAGATCCGCCTCTAACTGTTGAATTTTGTTTGTAACATTGGACTGAGCATAATTTAGTTTTTTCGCTGTTTTGGAAATACTTCCTTCTTGAACGGTTTGAATGAAAATTTCCAGTAAGTGAATTTCCAAGTTGACCCTCCTTTAGAAAACAATCTATCTGAAATCATGATATGTAACATCTGATTTACGGATTATACAAGATGGATAAACTCGATGTAAACTATAAAGAATGGAATCTGAATTGATGGGGAGGAAACCTCGATGTCTATTCAATTAAACAATAAGCTCTGTGAAAGCTTCAATATTCGTTATCCAATCGTTCTTGCGGGGATGGCCGGTATTGCAAACATGGCACCCCTAGTCGCTGCGGTTTCTAATGCAGGTGGGTTAGGGACGTTAGGCGCTGCGTATATGAGTCCTGAGGAACTAAGAGGCGCCATACACGAGATTAAAAAACGGACGCAAGCACCGTTTGCCGTAAATATTTTTGCTCATGTTGGACCGGATCATTATACGAATTTTGATGCGGTAAACGAAGAGTTGACCCCGATTCGAGAATCCTTGGGTGTGAAGCAGCGTGCTCAAGATGAAATACGTACACCCAATCATTTTGAAGAACAGTTTGACATCTTGTTGGACGAAAAAGTTCCGATTATTAGTACAACGTTTGGATTACTTTCCGAGCATCATATGCAGAAGGCAAAATCGTTAGGCATCAAAATTATGAGTAAGGTCACCACGGTAGAGGAAGCTATTCAAGCGGAGATGCGCGGATGTGATGTCATTGTTGCTCAAGGTAGTGAAGCAGGAGGGCATCGAGGAACTTTTGATGTATCATCTCAGCTCAGTGGAGCAAATATCGGAACCATGGCACTTGTCCCACAAATTGTAGATCATGTCCATATTCCAGTCCTTGCGGCAGGCGGAATTATGGATGGGAGAGGGCTGGTGGCTTCACTTGCTTTGGGAGCACAAGGGGTGCAAATGGGGACTCGTTTCTTGACATCAGTTGAGTCTGGTGCACATGAGGTATATAAACGTGCGTTGCTTGATAGCACAGAGGAAAGCACTGTAATTACAAATGCCTTTTCTGGACGGCCAGCGCGTGGCATCAAGAACGACTTTATACAGCATTGGGAAGCATCCAGTATTAAGCCGCTAACCTTTCCTACCCAAAATACATTAACTCGCGAGATCAGGAATGCTTCTGCTAAGCAAAATAATCCCGAGTATATGGCCCTTTGGGCAGGTCAGGGAACGAGAATGTTAACAGATAACCAATCTGCAAGCGATATCATTAATCAAATGGTAGAAGAAGCCAGAGCAATCATTTAGTAGTGATTATAATTTCACATCCAGCGAATAGCGATCGCGAAGTACTGACAAATGGTGGAGCTCATGTCCAGCCATAACAAATGCGATCGATCGAGCTGAAGCAGGATTATCACTGACGATCCCTCTACAGAGCCAAGCTTCTGGTGTGAGGCGACGGAGCATAAGAATGGTTGAGCGGCGTGTGACGGCATATTCTTCGTTCAGATCGGCTGCGGTATACGCATTGAAGGGTTGGCTCTGCATAAGCACGTCCTGATCGTAGCCAGGATGATTCGCTTTGTCACCTCTGGCGATGCGAAGCAATCGACTGCTCATGATGCGTTCGTTATCCAAAAGGTGGCCGATGACCTCCTTCACGCTCCATTTGCCTTCGGCGTAACGATAATTTGCTTGCTCCTCTGTTAATGAAGAAAGCAAAGTTTGTACGATGTTGGCCTGCTGCTCTAACCTTTCGATGATATTTCCTTCAGGAATAAGCCGGATGTAACCTTCATAAAAAGCTGCATATTCCGCTGTAGTAGGTCTTTCAACCATGTAAATGCCTCCTTTGGGATTCATAGCTCTGGAATATATTGTAGCATATATCTTACTTCCAGCATTGAAATTGGCCCCTCCGCTTTATGGGCGGAAGGGCCGATTTCATGTGATTTGCACAGTTTTATGGTTGGGCTGTTCCACATTCAATCCGTACGTCGTATCCCTTTTTGTTGAACAAATTTCTCCAAAATCGAAAAATCCTCAGTCACTTCTTTGAATGGTAGTGTGTCCAGCACCTGTTCCCGATAATTCTTTTTTGCCACTGCGCTGAGACGGGAGTCTAGTATGCTGAGTATGCCAAGATCCGTTTCACTGCGAATCAAGCGTCCCGTTCCTTGCCTTAACCGGAGAAGCATATCCGGTACAAACACCTCCATGAACGAATTCTTCGTTACAGATGCCTTATATTCATAAATAGGGTCCGAAGGAACAGGGAAGGGCAGCCGGAAAATAATGACCTGTGACAGGTCAGAACCCTCGATATTCACGCCTTCCCAGAATACACCTGTACCCAGGAGCACACCTTTGCTTTTCCTGAATTCGGCGATGACACTGTCCTGGGAAGATCCTTCTTTTTGAACATGAACTGACCCTTTATATTCATCAGGCCTTGAAATCAGCTTCTTATGAATGAACTTCATGTCTTCCTTTGCTGAAAAAAGGACGATTGTTCTTCCTTGTGTTAAATTACATAGTTGAACCAATTCGTTGTAGGCTGCTTCAAGATAGTCTTCGCGCTGGTCATGGTGGTAATATGGAACTTTGTTGGAGATGTACATCATGGTATGGTTGGTGTAATCAAAAGGGGAGGATTTTCGATCCATAAAATCCCCCTTATAACCGAGGGACTGCGTCAAATAAGAGTATTGTTCCTCCAGCGTATCCCCGCCTTGGCACAGCGTTGCCGACGTTAGGATAACAGGCGCTTTGCCATTAAATAAAGCATACTTCAGAAATTGGCTTATATCTTTGGGACAGATGCTGATTGTGGCTACTCCCAAGGGACTGCTTGCCCATATGAGATAGTTATCCTCTATTTCAGCCAAAACATGGATGAGGGTAATAAGCCCGTTTATAGCTTCAAAAGCGTCATCAATCTCCCGTTCGTGACGGGAGGTCAAAATGGAAAGGCGAAGACTAAGATCTTTCAAATCGTTCGAGACTTGGTTTAACGGTATACCTTTGATCTCCGACACTTTTATACGGTCGCTATCCTGCTTGGCATGGTGGAGCAGATCCGCGTTTATCTGTTGGAAGATTCGTTCAACACATTTTTTTATAAACTTGGATTGTGAGAAGAGACTTTTATCCCCGGACTGCTTCGTTAGAAGCTGTACAGTATTATCCAGAATGCGGCTGATTCCCCGATAAGTGAACTCAAGCGTTCTGGCATCTCGAACTTTTGCTTCCAGATTATGCGCTTCATCAATGACGATCAGAGCCGGCTGTTCTGAGATGATACTCTTGGTTCCTTCTTTTTTCTTCATCAAATCCCGTATGAGCAGGTCCTGGTTCACAATAATAAAATCAATCTCATGAGCCTTTGCATTTAATTTAGCTCTCATATCGTAAAACAAGCACGCATTTTTATGATGGCAACGTTCAAATTTGCAATCATTTACGGAAAAGTTGGACCATTCGGCATCACTAATTCCAGCTTTAATATCCGCTCTTTCATCAATTTCAAAATCTAAAATGCGCTGGGCAAGGGTAGACAGTGAGGAGTTCGGATTATCAGGCCTGCTCCATTCCGCGGCCCTACTTCGGCACGCATACTGCCCCATACCTTTCCCAACGACAGAGCGAACTGTTGTGAAGCCCAACCGGCTACCAATGACCCTTAAATCTTTATGTATCTGTTCCGAAAGCTGAATGGAAGATGTAGCTATAATGACCGGTTTCTGCGACATTTGATTCATGAGCAGGCTCGGTATCAGGTACCCAAAAGACTTACCGATTCCGACACCAGCTTCAATCATGGCGTTATGCCCGTGGATATAAGCTTCGGCTATATCGAGAGACATTTCTTGCTGCCCGATTCGCTCTCTAAGACCAATTCGAGGGAACCGATCATAGATTCGGAAGATGGCGTTAACCAAAGAACGTTCGATTTCCCTTTTCGATTCCCGCTTATTTATCGTATAGAGTTCATTTAACCAATTCATAACGATCGCCCCTCTTCCAAATGAATGATCTTCTTGTAAGGAATTTTTTAGTCAAACTGTAATTATCTTAGATACTGAGATAACAGTCAAGTGTTCATAAGGAAGCGGTGGAAGGTAAGCAACCAGCTAATTGGTCAGATACGAAAAAACATTGGGCCGAATAAGACGAAGACAGTAATATGAAGACAAGGAGAAGAGAGAACAGGGCACACCAGTGCTTTGTTCTCTCTTCTTAATCAACGGTTGGAATTGATTAATTGAAATTCTTATAATAAACCAATTGATCTGTCCACTCATCGTTTTCGTGTATGAAACCTTTGCGAACACATTCAAATTCCATGCCTACACTTTCCGCAAGTTTCATAGAAGATATATTATCCATATTAATATGGGCTTCTATACGGTGGAATTTCAGTTGTTCAAATGCAATAAGAAGAGCTTCATTCACGGCTTCTTTGCCGTAGCCTTTTCTCCAATACTGATTATGGATGGTATATCCGAAGCTTGCCCATTGAAAATCCGCTCTTGCTAAAGTCGCAATATCAATCATACCCAGATGTGTACCATCTTCCTTTCTAAATACACCAAATACATAAACGGCATCTGTACGCGCTAACTCTTGATGTCGATCTACAAGATGATGAAACCAATCGGGTGTACATTCAGTCATATCCATTTTCCCTTTATCGTGGCGGTGTTGGGAGGGGAAACGGTTTTCAAATGCATTTAACCAATTTTCATAGTCGTCTTTCTTTAAAGGTCTTATTATTAACCGTTCTGTCTCTGAAATATAATCAAATTGTTCTGCATTCAATCCCAAGTGACATCTCCTCTGAATTATCTTTTTTCATTTACATCATTAAGCAATCCAAGTTTATCATAGGATACATCTGTTGAGAACAAGAACGAAAGGGACATCCATTTGATTAGAAATCACAATTAATAGGGCGGCTAGACATCTTTGCAATAAACGGTTTAATGGTAAAATAGTGAAAATGGTTCATGTTGGAGGATGCTCATGTATAAACTGATGATCGTAGAGGATGAACTGCTCATGCGGGTTGGAATTCGTTCCATGCTAAACTGGGAAGACTACAATTTCTATGTTGCGGGAGAAGCGGGGAACGGGAAGGAAGCGTTGGAACTCGCGCTAGAAGTGACCCCTGATCTAATTATTACCGATATCAAGATGCCGATCATGGATGGGTTAGAGCTCATACAAGAGGCATCTTGTTTATTGAAAACCTGTAAATATGTCATCCTGAGCAATTTTGACGAATTCCATTATGTAAAAGAGGCACTGAAGCTTGGGGCTGTAGACTACTTGATTAAAAGTGAGATTACAGAAACCTCTCTAGTTGATCTTCTTATCACCATTGAAGAGAAATTAAAAAGTGAACGTGACACTAAGACCAACGTACCATTTATGACACACGACTATTTCAAGAGCCTGAGACATCTAAAGGATAGCTTTTTCCAAGATGTTGTAAGCGGATTCATAAATGAAAAGGATATGGTTCCCAAAGCTGAAGAAATGTATTTCCGTATACGATCAGACAAGTTGGTCGTCATCCAGTTTATTGTGGACTATTACGAGGAAGCGAAGAGGAAATATGTCGAGAAGGGGGAAAAACTACTTCGATTCTCTATTCTGAATATTATGGAAGAGATCATTCCATCCAAATGGGAGAAAGAGATTTTCGTGGAAAGCTCCTCTGAATATTGGGTTATTGTCAATGTTCTTCCTGGGAGTGAGTCTGTACAAGCTGATCTAAACAAACTATGTAATAAGCTCCTGTCTTCAATCAAAGATTTTATGAATCTGTCACTCTCAGCGGGTGTAAGTACAATCGTTTCCGATTTCCATGGCATAAGACAGGCATGTCGAGAAGCGGAATTCGCCCTAAGGCAAAGTTTCTTTAAAGGCAGCAACCAGATACTGTACTACGCGGACGTGATTCAAGCTCCAGCTCGGAGAGAAGTGAATGGAATGCTCAGTCCGGAGCAAGAACGAGATTTCCTCAAATTATGGGTGAGTAAAGATAACAAAAAGGCGGAGGAATTCCTTGAAGAAATTCGCTCTGATCTGGAGGTGCAACGAGCAGATGAGAGCAGTATTCGCAAGCAATATATCATGGTGATGGAAACCATACACTCCCATCTCTCACGAGTTACTGAAAGAGGCAAGCTTTCATTTACCGAGAGATCGCCTTACGAAATCGTTTTGAGAGGAGAGTATTGGGAGGATATTCACCAAGATATGCTGGCTCATATCGCGTATTACTTTAAAACCGATTCCCAGATCATGCAGGAACGTTCCTACACAGACCTCGCCATTGAGTTAATGGACAAGTATTATGCTGAGGATATTTCGTTGCATAGTATTGCTAGCCAGATCAGTGTCAATCCTTCGTATCTTAGCCGATTGTTTAAGCAGGAAAAAGGAGAGAACTTCATCGCATACCTGACACGAGTTCGGATTGAACATGCCAAGGCTTACCTATTGAGCAGGGAACTGAGAGTATATGAAATCGCTGACAAGGTGGGCTACCATAATTACACGTACTTCAGTAAGATTTTCAAAAAATCGGTAGGATTCACTCCTGAGGAATATCGAGATCGACAGCAGGGACTCATGTAATCCGTGAATAGAGGTGCAGCATATGAAGCATGCCCGGCTCTTACCAATCAAGTACAAAATCATGGTGATATGTATAACTGTCATCATTCTTCCAGTACTTGTGATGACGATTAGTTCGTATTACTCTTCTGAGCGATTACTGGCACAGAATTATACAAATCTGCTCAACGATCTGGCCAAGCAGACGAATATTCGCATTGACGAGTTCCTAAAGGAGATTGAGAAGATCACACTGCTTGCCAGTAATGGACTTAGCGATAATTTATCTGCAACCCATGAAGGAAGCTTTCCGATCCAGGATTTCCTGCGAGAGGGTGATGAACAAAATGAGATTGCCGCATACAATATTTTGATGAATTATATCATGATGAAGGATCGCGTATTTTCCATCTACCTCTATAATTTGAACGGGGGACAAGATCTCTTCGTCAGTCCTAACCAGCCTATTGACCCGGACTTCAAAGTGGCGAACGAATTGTGGTTTAAAAAGTTCATGCATGATAATGATCGAACCATCACGTTGACAACCCGAATCGATGAGCAATTGGAGAATAAAATTCTGGCAGTGTCACACGCTCGTAAAATTCATGATGTGGCTAGCGGGGAACTGCTTGGCGTGATTGTCGTCAGCATTGATATAAAGTTCATCGAAATCGTTAATCGTAACTTGCAGGAAGGGCTACGTTCCAGGTTCATGATTGTCGATGAGAATGACAAAATTGTTTATAACGTAGATGACCGCTTAATCGGTACATTGTTCCGGGACAACGTTCGTCCTCCCGAATCATTAAATGTTGTGGTGACCAGTCCACTTAGTCAGCAGAAATGGACTACTTACTTATACATGCCTTTGGATGAGCTGACTGCCGACGGCAAAATATTAGGGCATAATCTGGTTACACTGTCCATTGTCCTGGTTCTTTTTGCTGCCATTATTTCGATTTTTCTATCTCATGTCATCACCACCCCCATCAAGAAGCTGCTGCGCAATATCTCGTTGGTCGAGAAGGGGCAGTTTGAACAAGTTGAACATATTCGTTCTCGCGATGAGATTGGGCACTTATCAGTTCGATTTAACAAGATGTCACATGAATTGAAGCGTATGGTTGAGCGGATGCAACAGGAAGAAATAGAGAAGGCAAAGGCCGAGATGCGTGCGCTTCACGACCAGATCAAGCCTCATTTTCTGTATAATACTTTGGGTTCAGTGAAATGGATCGCCTCCATGCAGCAGGCTGACAAAATCGTGGAAATGACCGATGCATTAATCTCGATGCTTCGTTATGCAACTAGATCCGATGGAACCCTCGTAACGATTCGTGAAGAAATAGATAATATAGCGAATTACGTGACGATCCAGAATGTCAGGTACTACGACTGTATTCAGATGAAATATGAGATTGAGGATAGACTGCTCGATTATCGTATGCCCAAAATGATTCTGCAGCCCATTGTGGAGAATGCAATCTTTCACGGTCTGGCCGAACTTGAAGAAGACGGAGTCATTACCATTCGGATTCAACCACGGGGCAGAGATATTGTGATCGAAGTCTGCGATAATGGCATTGGTATGGATCAACATATGATCCAGAACTTTATGGAAGATAGGCTCGAAGCAGACAAAGGAACAGGAATTGGCCTGTCTAATGTGCAGCGGCGTATTCAACTTCATTTTGGTAAGCCTTATGGAATACAGGTGGCTAGTCGAATTGGTGAAGGTACGACTTTTACCATTCTGTTACCTGCCATCAAAGAAACACTGTAGTCATAGAAATTATCATGCACACGTTTACAATGTTAGAACGATTCCAAGTATGTTTCGTAGGTTAAACACACGAAATGAGCTTGCAGGATTAACTGCAAGCTCTTTTGGTTATCCTTTGACACTACCGAGTACCAAACCCTTGGTAAAGTATTTCTGCAAGAACGGATAAACGAGCAAAATCGGAATGGCACCCAAGAACATTTGAGCAGCGCGTCCAGTTCTGGCGTTCATCATCGATAACAGTTGAGTGTAATCGGAGCCGGATTTCAGCATGATTTGCTCAAAGCTCTGCAGCAGGGTCTGTAGGTAGCTTTGTAATGGATAATTGGCTGGATTGTTCATATAGATAATGCCATCGAACCATGAATTCCAATGGCCGACGATACTGAACAAACCGACCGTAGCGAGAGCGGGCTTGAGGAGCGGCAGTAGAATACGAAGCAATACCTGCACAGGCCCTGCACCGTCGATGATCGCTGATTCTTCTATCTCCTCCGGCAAACCTCTAATGAAATTCATAAGAATAATCATACTAAATACGGGCAGAGCTCCGGGCAGGATCAGAGACCAAATCGAATCAATCAAGCCCATTTTGACGACCACCAGATAGGTAGGAATTAATCCTCCGCTAAATAACATGGTCACAATGAAAAATCCCATATAGATATTACGGCCCATCAATTTTTGTTTGGATTTGGATAGTGGATAGGCGGTGAGCACGATCAGAACCAGATTTACAAACGTTCCGAGAACGGTTCGTTGGATCGCCACCCAGAGAGAGGAGAAAAATGACCCTCCAGATAATGCAAATTCATAAGCCTTAGTTGTGAATTCAACTGGCCAGAACGTAACACTGCCCGCGGATACAGCCGAACTGCTACTGAATGAAACAGCCAACAGGTTGATAAATGGAAGGATACAGAGTAGGGAGATTAGAAGCAATATCATGTAGTTTAGGATATGGAACAAACGCCTGCTCATACTTTTATCATAGATCATAATGAACGTTCCTCCTTAGAAGATACGATAGCCGGCTACCCTGTAAGCCAGGAAATACGATACGGCAACGAGAACACTGGAAATGATGGATTTAAATAATCCGACAGCCG
Source organism: Paenibacillus sp. O199 (assembly GCF_001636635.1). NCBI lineage: Bacteria > Bacillati > Bacillota > Bacilli > Caryophanales > Paenibacillaceae > Paenibacillus > Paenibacillus sp. O199. The sequence goes on along the minus strand of NZ_LGRP01000001.1, from coordinate 45,296 downwards.
TACCAATCGAATACTGTGCCTGCTGAATTCCCAGACGGTATACATAGGTATCAATAATATCTCCAGTCTGATACACGACAGGGGAATACAGGTTATAGATTTGATCGAATCCGGCATTGAGGACGTTACCAAGTGACAATACAGTCATTAAGACAATCGTTGGCATGAGGAGGGGCAATGTGATGTAGATGGTCTGCTTCCATCGTTTGGCTCCATCAATTACCGCAGCCTCATATAGACCAGGGTCAATACTGGTCAGGGCTGCTAGATATACAACCGTGCCGAATCCGAAGCCTTTCCAGATATCACTCACGATCATCGTCCATGGGAATATGGACGGTGTGCCCAGAAAAGAGATAGGTGCAATCCCGAATACGCCTAGAAATGTGTTGATGATGCCATCGGAGCTAAGTATATCCAGCATGATGCCAGCCATAATGACCCAAGACAGAAAGTTCGGAATATAAACCAGGGTTTGAAATGTACGTTTGACACCACTGTTCAGCACTTCGTTAAGCAGTAATGCGAAAATAACAGGCACGATAATGCCCCCGATAATCTTAAAGACGGACATATACAGTGTATTCCAGATGGTTCTTACGAAGTTTGGCTGACTAAATACATGGGAAAAATTGTCCCATCCAACCCATGGAGAGTTAAAGCCGAGACCCGGATTGTATTTTTGAAATGCAATAATAAGCCCATAAAAAGGGATGTAGCTAAAGATGAAGACCAAGACTAGGCTTGGGATCAACATGAGATGGTAGGGACTCTGCTGCTTCCATTTTCTCAGCATTCATATTCCTCCGTTCCTGGCAACCGCAATATTATTTTCCGTAGGCATCATTAACTGCCTGGGTTGCTTCATCGCCTCCGGCCGCTCGCCAATTCTGGACGACAACATCGAAATAATCGATACGTTCACTACCCATGATGATCTTGGTGAAGCCTTCTGTCAGAATATCATCCAGCGTTGTACCGTAACTTGACAGCACCTCCGGTGAAACACCCCATAGCGCCGTCTTTGTGTAGTTCTCGCTATCGAGTACTTTCTTAGCCAGACCATACGCATTCTTTGGAGCACCCTGTTGCAGATAGTCACCAACTGCTCCCGGTGTTGCATTCTTCATAAACTCAACGCTGTTGTTATATTTCTGCCACATTCCCGAAGTTGTGAGTCCACTGGTATCCTCGGATTGAAGGGCTGCTGATACAGCCTCGAACTGCTCGTAATCTGAATTCGGATTAAGTACACGGAACGCCCCGACCACATGGGCAATATCATTGTCGAGCAAAGCGGATAGTGTTTCTTTGGATTCCTTACCATTGCCTTCATCAACGATATAAGCATAGTCATTTAAGATCTTAATCACTTCTTGAGGGCTCTTAAATCCCTTTTTCATGACAATATAATTGTTGTTGGCGAAGAAGATGGATTGTTTCGCTTCCTTACCATCAATGGTAGGGATGATATACGGATAAAAGATCGCGTCTTTACCCAGATTGGCTACTGTATCAACACCAGGATTATAACCCCACCACTGGTAATAAGGCTGTACGCCCACTTTGCCGGCTACGATATCCGCGTTCATCGCATTAAAGTCTTTGATTGCAAATTCCGGATCAATGATACCTTGCTTGTACCATTCCGACCACTCAGCCAGTGCATTCTTCATCTCAGGCTGGACTGAGCCATACACTAATTTCCCACTGTTATCCTCCATCCACATATCTGGATGCGCATTCCATGCAATGGCGAGCAGGTTGAGGTAATCTAGTGATTGATCTACTGCTATGCCATATCCGCCGTGCTTTTCCATAAATTTCAGTGCAATGTTCTTGATGTCTTCCACCGATTTCGGATCTTGGAGACCCAGTTCTTCTTTCCAATCGTTCCGAATCCAGATGAAATCGGGTTGTTCAATTAATCCCCAGTGCATCTGCGGTATCCCGTACAGTTTGCCGTCCTTTTTACCAGACTCATAGCTATCCGCATCCGTTTCCATATAGCCTTTGAGACGTTCTGAAGCGTGTTGTTCAAAGACATCGGTAAGGTCCATTACCATATCTGCTTCGACTAGCTGCCTTAATTGTGATGGATTAACCCTAAACACGTCGGGGAGATCATTCGATGCTATTGCCAAATTCAATTTGGTATCATACTCATCGCTGACCCAGTCTGTTTTGACATCGATATTAAACTGCTCTTTGTATCGCTTAATCCACACATTGTTTGTGATATCATCGCCCTTTGGATATTTGGCAGAAGTATATTCTGACGTTACGGTGTGGATGGTTGTTATTCCGCCCTCGTTGGCATCCGAATCGGTATTGGATGTACTTTTCTCGGTGCTGCTTCCATTTGTACAGGCGGCGACCAATAAGGTCGACAGGCATAAAGACAACATCAAAGTTTTGGTTTTCTTGTTCATTTCCTTTCCCCCTTAAGCGTCATATTTGAATACGTTTTCTTGAAAATAGTCTAAACGAGAAAGGGAGAACGGGATATAAAGGTTATTGACGAGAATCCACATGTTTTTTTACTTTTGGGTTAAAGCGGAGAAATGACAAAAGTGGGTTGTGCACTTTTTTTACTTTTCACCAAATCTTTTTTTACTCATGGCCCAATGACAACGACCCAGATATTTTGATTCGATATTATTACGTGGCGGCAGTATTAACAAAAACAATAGAAGAATCTGGAATTTTAGGTTAAGATATATACATCTGAACAAAAAGGAGCGAATTTCAATGACTAACAAGGTGATTGTGCTTTAGGTTCACAGAAGGATATTTGCGGCATGGGAATTCCTTTTGTGGACATTGCAGTGCGGGAGATCGTCCCGACAATGTTTACTGGAGGAGATTATTATTAACTTTAACGAAGCTGTTAACATCAGCAATACGCATGTACTGGCATTGGTATCCGAGCTGTTTCATCTGGAGGGTTATAACATTCAGCTTATTCCACCTCATGAGGGTGGGCGGAATGTCGTTTACACCTGTGAGCAAGAGGGGGATGAATCGCTAATTCTCCGAGTGTCTTTTTTGCCTGACAGAAAGCGGGAAGATTACATTGCCGAGCTGGAATATGTCCAGTATCTGTTTGATCATGGAGCCAGCGTTTCGAATGTAGTGAGTTCCAAGAAGGGCAGTCTGTTAGAAGAGATCACTTATGATCATCATACGTTTTTTGTCAGCCTGTTTAACAAGGCCAAGGGAAAGTTGCTGGTAGAAAATAATTATCAGTACCGAGAAGGTGTTCCACTTACCGAATACTATTATAATAGCGGCAAAGTTCTGGGCAAAATGCATCAGCTATCCAAAAGCTATGTACCCGTCCATCGCCGGCATCATTTTTTTGATAATTACAAAGGTGAATATATCAACAACTTGATACCTGAATCATTCTCGCTGCTTAAGGAGAAGATGTTCGAACTGCTGAATACTTTAAAAGGTTTGGATACAAACCAGGAAACATTCGGAATGATCCATTTCGATTATAACGATGGGAATTACTCGATCGATTTTGATACCGGTCAGATCACGGTGTATGATTTCGATAATTCATGCTTCGGTTGGTATATGTATGATCTAGCAGATCTATGGACACACGGTGTGGGCTGGATACAATTCGAACCTGACGCTGGTAAACGCAAAGCGTTCATGCATGATTATTTTGAAACCGCCCTCGCTGGTTATACTTCCGAAACCAAGATCGAAGATTCGATGTTGGAGAAGCTGCCTTTATTTATTCAAGTTACCCTTTTGGAGAATATCCTAGGTCAATTGGAGGAAATGCAGCATACGGGCGAAGAACCGGAGGATAACGAAGAAGTGTTGTATCTCATTAAATGTCTGGAAGAGGATATACCGTACAGGGGATTTTTCCATGACATGTATTCGAGTGAAGCACCCTTTACGTTATGAGGACCGCTGAAGTGACATACACCTGAAGCATGAATAACCAGTGACTAAACGAAGAGGCAGCCGGCATAGACCGGTTGCCTCTTCGTTTAGCTATGGCACTCTATTCAAATTTGGAAGGAGGCACGTTGTAAAATTTTTTAAATGCTTTGGAGAAGGTGAAGGGATCGGGATAGCCCAGAAATCCGGCAATTTGCTGGACCGTATATTTTTTCTCATACAGATAGTCCCGTGCCCGGTTCATCTTGATTTGATTGATGTACTGTCCTGGTGTAATGCCCAGAATTTTCTTGAACAAAGAAATGAAATATTTCTCAGAGACACCGGCGATGGCTGCAAGTTCGTTAACTCGGATGACACGGTGCAGATTCGCATCCACGTAGGGGAAGACGTTCTGCAGAACCTCCAGACTTCCTTCCGTTTTCCTCGGTTTTTGGTCTTTTAGAAATTCACCGTAATACAGACCTTGCCCGTGAAGCTCCAAAATTTTTGCAATGACGAGAAGCAGAGAAGCCTTCAAATAAAGTGGACTTCCGGAAGCGCCACTGTCCTGCTTGAACCTTCGATAGGACGAGGTGAACAGTGTTGATTCCTCCCGAACAAGGTTGCCAGGTACGATGCCCGGCAGTTGAAACTCGCCTAGAATTCGCTTTTGCTCGGCAATGCTGAAATCAAAGTGCATGTATATGAATCGGCACAGTTCTCCGGTCGCGGAAGCAAGATAGGGCATATCCGGATAAAAAAACACCACGTCACCCTGGTCCGCTGTATGCGCGATTCCATCAATAGTAATCTGGACGGAGCCTGCTGTAATAAACCACAGATCATAATCGGAATGAGACTTGTGCTCCATCCAATTGCTGTCGTGAGTTTGTTCCAAATAAGAGCTCATGCGAAGTGTTATATACTCCGAAAGTTCGTCCATTATACTCATATTTACTATCCCTGCATGCGTCTGATCCAACTCATCACCCCTCCACTTTATGACATCCTTCATTTTTTAATAATGTAGCAAAGGATTTATCTCTTGTTATCTATCGTACCATATGACATGTTTTGAAAACTATCACACATTCCGATTCCAGCTCACTCACCTATAATGAACTTATATCGTTACGAGGAGGGTTATTGATGAATGCTACAAACACACAGCATCCAAAGGTAGTTGTTATTGGGGCGGGCAGCCTGTTTTTCGGTCGTCAGTCCATCTGGCAGATGGTTCACTCACCATACTTGAACCAGGGAACTTTGGCTTTAGTGGATACGGACGAGGAGCGGCTCTCGAAAATGGTAACACTTGCAGAGAGGGTCGCCCGGGAGAACAATGTATCCTTAAAGATTGAGGGCTCGGTGGACCGAAGACAAGTGCTTCCGGGAGCTGACTTCGTTGTGCTTAGCTTTGCAGAGCAATCAGTCAAATATCGGGGAATTGACTGCCAAGTCTCTCTAAAGTATGGCATTCGTATGTGTTCCGGCGATACGATTGGCCCCGGCGGAATTTTTAGGGCTATGAGAGAGCTTCCGGTTATTATGGAATGCGCCAGAGACATTGAAGAGCTATGTCCTGATGCCTGGGTAATTAATTATATTAACCCGTCTACCGTTCATGGCATCGCATTACATCGCTATGCGCCGAAGCTGAAATCGTTTGCCCTGTGCGATAGTCATCATATGCCGCATAAGAAAGCCTATTACGCTGTAAGAGCTGGAATCATCGAAAAGACAGACGAGTTCACCAATGAGATCGATCAGAAATTCGATTTCCGCATCGCTGGCGTCAATCATTTCACTTGGCTGCTTAAAGCGGAATTCGAAGGGGAAAATGTGATGCCCCTAATCGCGGAAGCCATGCGCAAAATGGCAGGTGATGAGAACAACGGCGGTGATCGCGGAGCAAAAGCTATTTTTAACGATGCGATTACCTACGAACTGTATGATATTTTCGGAATCATCCCCACTTGCACGGCTCATACGAAGGAATACGTTCGGTATTGGCAAGGTCTGGGTAAGACTACAGACGCAATTCCGCCATTATCCATCTGGGAGACAGAGGACAGGTATCAGCGTCACGACGAAATGTGGCGTCAGGTGGATGACTTTCTTGCGGGGAACATCCCGATTGCCGATTACATGAGCACCTTTGGGCCAGACCATGCGACTGATATCATTGAGAACATGGTAGGGAATTTGGGGAAGAAGTTTTTCATCAATACGCTTAATAAAGGCGCGGTAACCAATATGAATGCCGATTCGTTCCTGGAAGTGCTGTGCGATGTGGGAATGGACGGAGTTAAGCCAGTTCATGTAGGCGAGATGCCGCGTGGAGTAAGAGGAATGCAAGAACTTGTACTGGATACACATGAGCTGACGGTCGAAGCTGTTCTGGAGCAGAGCTACGAGAAGCTGAGAAGGGCGATGCTCACCGATCCGCTGGTGAGTTCCATCAGTGACGCGGACAAGATCATTCATGAATTGTTGGAACTGGAACGTGATATGATTCCCGACGTCTGGTACAAGGACAGACTGCAGTATAGCTAAGGTATAGATAATGATAAAAGACCACGTTAACCCTTCTAAAGGAAACTACGTGGTCTTTGATTTTATTAATAAATCCTAGTTCATCTAAAAGATAAAGAAGTATAAAAAAAGCTTGTTGTAGAAGGGATTTATAATGGTTGGATAATAATGACATTGACATGTGCAGCTTTTTCTAAAATAATAAATGTAATTGAATACTGGTACCTTTAATTCAGTCCAGAGAGGCTGGCAAGGGCAGCGGATTTTATAATCACGCGTGAATCAGGGCATATCCCATCAGGGATGCTCTGCGTCTTCGCGCCGATTATGATGTAAAAAGAGGCTACTTGTCAGTGCGTAAATTGACGAGTAGCCTCTTTTTTCTGCTTTTTTTTGGTATCAGATACACTTTAAGCTGGAGGTATTCTGATGAGTAAACAAGATCAAGAGTTTTCATGGCAAGAGGTGCCAAAAACGCAGAGAAATCATTTTTGGAAGACGTTATCCGTCATGTTGGGTTTCACCTTCTTCTCGGCGAGTATGTTGGCAGGGGGTACGCTTGGAGTCAGTTTGACGTTTATGGAGTTCATTGGCATCGTGCTTGCGGGCAATTTGGTGCTCGGTATCTATACAGGGGCACTGGCACATATCGCAGCCAAGACGGGTCTTTCCACACATTTACTTGCTAAATATGCGTTTGGTGCGAAAGGATCGTACCTGCCATCATTCCTGCTTGGCTTTACACAGGTCGGATGGTTCGGGGTAGGCGTGGCCATGTTCGCAATTCCGGTTGCCAGAGCGATGGATTGGAACGTGTACCTGTTAATCCTGCTATTTGGTCTTGCTATGACGGCATCTGCCATCTTCGGTATGAAGTCGCTCGTCATCTTGGGTTATATCGCGGTTCCGGCTATTGCCATTCTCGGCGGTTACTCCATGTTCAAAGGTGCAGGATCGCTGGGAGGTCTGCAAGGATTGCTCGATTACACGCCGACAGAGACACTCACCGCGGCTGCAGCATTGACCATTTGTATCGGTTCATTCATTAGTGGCGGAACGTTGACGCCCGATTTTGCTCGGTTTTCCCGGACGTCCAAGCAGGCGGTTACCGCAACGGTTATTGCCTTCTTCCTTGGGAACTCGCTTATGTTCCTGTTCGGGGCAGTTGGTGCAATGGCATATAACCTGGCTGATATCTCAGAGGTCATGTTCCTGCAAGGCCTGCTCATTCCTGCGATTATCGTTCTTGGACTCAATATCTGGACAACCAACGATAACGCCTTGTACGCCTCCGGATTGGGTTTTGCCAACATCACTAAAATTTCGAAAAAGTTCTTCGTCATCGTAAACGGCATTGTGGGTACAGTATTTGCCATGTGGATGTACAACAATTTCGTCAGCTTTCTGAATGTGCTGGGCGCGGCAGTACCGTCCATTGGGGCCATCATCATCGCAGACTACTTCTTCGTGAAGCGCAGAAACTATAAACCGTTTGCTGAGATGAGTTTCAAAACTGTAAACTGGGTAGCAATGGTGGCTTGGGCCATCGGCGTTGCGTTTGCTCAGTTGGCTCCAGGCGTAACACCACTGAATGCACTGATCGGTACGGCAGTGGCCTACATCGTATTGATGCTGATCGTTCCTAACAAAGAATCCATTAAAGAAAAGGGGAAAATGAATGATTATACAGAACGCAAAATTGCGGGGTAAAGAAGGTCTATGGAATATCGTTGTAAAAGACGGGAAGTTCGAACAAATTACGCAGGAGCTACAAGCCACTGCAAATGAGGAAGTACTTGACGTCAACGGTTCACTTGTATTGCCACCGTTCATTGAGCCTCACATCCATCTGGATACAACGTTAACGGCTGGCGAGCCGGAGTGGAATTTGAGTGGGACGCTGTTTGAAGGCATCCAGCGTTGGTCGGAACGTAAAGCATTCTTGACACATGAAGATGTTAAAACTCGCTCCAAAACAGCACTGAAATGGCAAATGGCGCAAGGAATCCAACATGTGCGGACACATGTGGACGTTACAGACCCAACCTTGACTGCAGTTAAAGCGATGCTTGAAGTAAAAGAAGAGATGGCACCATACATCGACATTCAGCTTGTGGCTTTCCCACAGGAAGGTATTCATTCTTATCCGAACGGTGCAGAACTGCTGGAAGAGTCACTGAAAATGGGCGTTGACGTGGTCGGCGGCATTCCGCACTTCGAATTCACGAGAGAATACGGCGTCGATTCGATGAAGGTTGCTTTTGACCTTGCTGAAAAATACGACCGTTTGATCGACATCCATTGCGACGAGATCGATGATGAGCAATCCCGCTTCGTGGAAGTCGTTGCCAAGGAAGCCTACGAACGCGGACTGGGCTCTCGTACAACAGCAAGCCACACGACAGCGATGGGGTCTTATAATGACGCATATACGTACAAATTGTTCAGATTGCTAAAGATGGCTGACCTCAATTTCGTCTCCAATCCGTTGGTCAACATTCACCTGCAAGGGCGCTTCGACACGTATCCAAAAAGAAGAGGTCTGACTCGCGTCAAAGAACTGCAGGAAGCTGGTCTTAACGTGTGCTTCGGTCATGATGACATTTTCGATCCATGGTATCCGCTAGGAACGGGCAACATGCTCCAAGTACTGCATATGGGTATTCATGCTTCGCAGTTACTGGGTTATGATCAAATCGTAAATTCGGTCGATCTCATTACGAAAAACAGCGCAAGAACGTTGCATATCGAGGATGTATACGGCATTGAAGTAGGAAAACCTGCCAACTTCATCGTTCTTGAAGCAGAGAACGAATACGAGGCTGTTCGCAAACAGGCTGGTGTACTGTACTCGTATAGAGGTGGCCGTAAAATCGCGGAAACAAAACCTCGTGACACGTCGATCATTCTTGAAGGTGGTTCGGAGAAGGTTACGTTCAATAAATAATCCAATGATAAATGCGATGCTTCAACCAGAGCCCTCGCATTAGCCAATAAATCCCCTCAGGGTGGACAGGTCCATAGAGATTCCATGATTGTGGAATCTTCCTGTACAAAAGAGGGGATTTTTGTTGTTCCGTTTTGAAATTCGAGATAGAGACGAGAGAGAGTACCTCACAATGGAGCTGTGACGGCATTTTTTAATTTGGATACGCCTTCCTGTAATTGAACATCTGACAAATGTGCAAATGATAAATAGATACCATACTTCGTACCGTCAGACGTTGAACTGCTGACTTCTGCGTATACAACCCCCTCTAATCTAGCCGACGAACGAAAGACTTCATAAGTGGACGCATCACCTCGCCACCAGCCAAACACGTGCAGACCGGCTTCATTTTCCACCCAATCAAACCATGTAGAGAGTTGCTGGTTCAAAAGTTTGAGTAACAGATGAAATTTGCGACTGTATAAACGATTCATCCTGCGCAGATGACGCTCATATTGGCCGCTTGTCATAAATGCTGCTAATGCCCGCTGCTCGATCAGATTGACGGGTCTTGGCTCGTATAATGCCTGTGCCTTTCTAAAGGTGTCTGCCAAAGTAGGGGGGAGAACCACATAACCAAGCCGTACTTCCAAAGGCAAGGTTTTCGTAAAGCTACCCAGGTAGATTACGCGCCCCGCTTTATCCAATGTTTTCAGCGGTTCAACATGCATTCCGCGATATCGGAATTCACTATCATAATCATCTTCGACAATCATGGCATCATGACGATGTGCCCAGTCCAGCAATGTTTGTCTGCGTTCAAGGCTGAGCATTTCGCCAGTAGGGAATTGTCGGGACGGCGTGACAAACAACATACGTGCTTCCCAGTTTTGGGGAACAACGCCTTGACCATCGAGATTGGCTTCAATCAACGTTGCACCTGCAGCCAAAATGGCTTGAGAAATCCCGATATAACAAGGACTCTCCGTCACTACATGATCTCCGGGATCTGCAAGTAATTGAGTGAGTAGAGCTATAGCTTGCATAGAGCCTGCAGTCACTGCAATATGATCCGCATCGACTTGAATCCCCCGCATCCGCCGAAGGTAGGCAGCAATGGCTTCTCGCAATTTCGGCTCTCCTGTTGAACTAACAAGAGCAGAGGTTGTTTCTATGTGATGCTCTCGATTTCGTATCTCAGCATACAATCGATTGTTCCATTCATCGTAAGGGAATTTGGAGAAATCAGGCTGGTATTTGCTAAAATCAATAACTTCGTCGCTTTTTATTCTGGAATTACTTGTTTGTGCATTGGTTTGTGAATTCCTTTGAGTTGTGTGCTGTTCAAACTGCTGAATACGATTCCCCCAGGCTGATAAGTGATGAGCGCAAGCTTTCACGGTGGACGCATCATTGCTTAAATCCAACTGATAAGCAACAAAGGTTCCTCTTCCATGCTCTGAATGAATGTAACCTTGAGCAGTCAATGTATCATAAACCTGATTCACTGTGCCTCGGGAAATGTGATACGTCGCAGCTAACTCTCTCGTAGATGGTAACTTCTCGCCATGCACCAGATTACCTTCATGAATAGCATCACGAATTGCATGATAGAGAGCCTTCATCTTGGTATATTTTCGGTTCAAATATGAACTGTAAGCTACATGAAATTGCATATGCCCTCCAGAGGTTAAATTAGAAGTGGTACAATAAAAACCGAAATAATTGGATCTTTTTAGTTGTCCATTCTCATTTTATACTAAATCATAGGTTGAAGTGAAACAATAAATTAAATTAGGAGGAATACAATCATGCAAACAGGTACAGATCGTGTAAAAAGAGGAATGGCTGAGATGCAAAAAGGCGGCGTCATTATGGACGTCATGAATGCAGAGCAAGCTAAAATTGCTGAAGCGGCAGGGGCAACAGCTGTTATGGCTCTTGAGCGGGTACCTTCCGATATTCGCGCAGCTGGCGGTGTAGCTCGTATGGCAGATCCAACCATCGTGGAAGAGGTTATGAAGGTTGTATCTATTCCGGTTATGGCCAAGGCGCGTATCGGTCATTACATAGAAGCCAAAGTGCTTGAATCTCTAGGTGTGGACTATCTCGATGAAAGTGAAGTTCTTACGCCTGCAGATGAAGTGTTCCATATTGATAAACATGAGTTTACTGTACCATTTGTATGTGGAGCCAAAGATCTGGGAGAAGCTCTTCGCCGTATTGGTGAAGGTGCATCGATGATTCGTACAAAAGGCGAGCCTGGAACGGGTAACATCGTTGAGGCAGTTCGTCATATGCGTCTGATTAACAGCCAGATCCGCAAAGTGAAAAACATGTCCAAGGATGAGTTGTACGCTGAAGCAAAAAATCTGGGCGTAGCTTTTGAATTACTGCGCGATGTTCATGAAAATGGAAAACTTCCTGTCGTTAACTTTGCAGCCGGCGGTGTAGCCACTCCGGCAGACGCAGCACTAATGATGCATCTGGGAGCAGACGGTGTGTTTGTAGGATCAGGTATCTTCAAATCAGATAACCCTGAGAAATTCGCTCGTGCAATCGTTGAAGCTACAACACATTACACGGATTACAAACTGATTGCCGAAGTATCCAAAAACTTGGGTGCCCCTATGAAAGGCATTGAAATTTCTAAATTGGCTCCAGAAGAGCGCATGTCCAACCGCGGTTGGTAAGCTTAAATAGAACATTAATTTTAAAGTATTGTTATGATTTTACACAACACTGTATATGAGCATTGAGCTTGAATGGGGTAGGAATAGATATCAAGAAAAGCCGATCAATGAGAAAATTGATCGGCTTTGTTGCGCTTTAGGGTCTGAATCATGCGTTTCATCCGAATCTCGCTCTTAAACCTGTGATAAAATAGTATATTTGAGAGTGAAATTCAGCATCGATGTCGATGAAAGGCGGATGTTCAAACATGTTCAATGTTGCAATCTGTGATGACGAGGAGAACCAAAGAGAACTTGTAAAAACGATGCTTATCTCCTTATCTCTAAAAACGAATATTGATTTTCAAATTACATTATTTGCATCCGGTGAGCAGCTCGTCTCACATTATAAAAACGTTGGAGACACGTTTCATATCCTCATCATGGATGTGGAGATGAGCGGAATGAACGGAATCCAGACAGCCAAAGAAATCAGGAATATGAAGTATCTGGATGTGCAAATCATGTTTCTGACCAGCTACCCCGAGTATATGGTGGAGAGTTTTGATGTGGTTACTTTTCAATATCTGATCAAACCAATCCTGCCGGATATCTTCGAGGAGAAAATGATTAAGCTGTGCCAATATTTTATAGCGCTGGACAAAAAGTATGTACTGATTAAATCAGACTATGAAGAGCTTCTATTGAAATACGATGATATTCTCTGGATTGAGGTCATGAAGAGTTTGACGATCAAGAACAAATTAAAATTTGTGACTCAGGAAAATTCGCATGAGAGCAAAGGCATCTTATCCGGTTACGCTACCGCTTTGAAAGATCATGGTTTCTTGCAAATTCATCGCTCGATTATTATCAACCTGATGCATGTTCAGAAGTTTGCGGGTACTCAAGTCATCATGTTAAATGGTACGGAATTGCCTATAGGCCGCTCCAAAGTCAAGGAAGTCAAGGATGCTTATACCAAATATATGATCATGAGGATTCAGTGATATGGATATGTATGTATACTTGTCTGTGCTCGTCGTTCCTTTACTTATGGCATTCCAGGTGAATTTTTATTTCAATTCCGTGCTGGGCAAGTCCAGACGAAAGCCATATAGAGCAATCTATTTCATTGTATTTATCGTACTAGGGTATTTCTATTTGGTATCTTCATTTTCACCTGTCGTTTCGTCCGTTTTTGCATTGTTATTCATCTTCAGCCTGGCACAATCCTATGAAGTGGAATTCATCATAAAACTTGCTTTTACCATCCTCTATGCAGTACTGCTCACAACGGTAAATTACATTGCCGTATATATTATGAGTGCGATCGATTCCACGGATTACAGCATATGGGATCATTTCAACGTGGATTATCACTGGGTGTTCTCCAAAGTGATGTTGCTTGGTTGCAGTATCATGTTCATTGTTATCCAGATTGTGCGTTTGATTGCCAAACGGAGAAGTTTCGCTGTGCAATATCGTTATTATTTCTTGTTTCTGATCGTACCCACCATTACGATCTATCAGATCAATGTGGCCTCGACTTATAGTGAAAAAAATATATATTACGTCGTTTCCGTGCTGGGCTCTCTTTTTCTCAATGTGTTCATTGTTTATGTATTCGATAATATGGTGGAAAAGGTTCAGCTCGCACATGAAAATGTTCAACTACAGCGTCAGATGGACTATCAGGATGCCAACTATGAAAAGACAGTGCACAGTTTCAAAAACGTGAAAAGCATCATCCATGATACCAATCAGCAGTTCCTGTACATTGAAGAGTGTATCAAGCAAAACAAGCTTGATGCCGCAGGTGAGCATATTAAACTCACATTGAATAAGATTGAAGGAGCGTACCAGCGGGTGAACTCCGGCAATCTTGTTATCGATGCCCTTGTTACGAATACCATCGCCGTGGGGAAGGCAAATGGGATCAAAGTCGACACCCGTATTCAACTCCATTCACAACATCTCCATATCGATCGTTATGATCTGTGCGTTGTGCTCGGCAATATGTTGGATAATGCCATCGAAGCTTCCAAGAAAGTTAGACATGCCGAAGACAGGTATATCCTGGTTGCAATTCACTCCACGGCGTCTGCACTCGTAATCCAGATTCTAAATCATGTGGAGCAAAAATTGACTCACCTCAAGAGTGAGAAGCCCAATCCCGAGTTCCATGGGATCGGCTTAACCAATATATCGAGAATGTGCGACAAGTATGGCGGACATATGAGTATCGAGAATAATCATCGGACATTTAATAACATGGTCGTTCTTCCTTTTGACATGAACAGTCTCTGAACATACCGTTCGGGGATTGTTTTTTTCCATTCAGGGTTCGTTATCGTTCTATATGCTTCTTCCCCGATATGATGAATGTAATTATATGAGCAGTATCATAAGGGAGGAAGTTATTATCATGAAGAAACTAATCAGTATGCTATGTACGGCTGTACTTGTAGTCATTCCGATGACAGATGTCAGTGCAGAGACGAACAAGATGGGAGCGATTGAAGATCAGGCTGGGCGACTCGCCACAGAGATGGTGCAGAATTATGGTGTCACAGGTTTACAATATGCGATCATGGATGAAGGGAAGATCATTTTGTCCGACAGTGTTGGATTTCAGGACAAAGCATCCAAGACACCAGTCGACAAGGATACCATGTTTGGAATAGGCTCCGTTAGCAAAATGGTTGTCACGGCTGCCACCATGATGCTGGTGGATTCCGGTAAAGTGGATCTGGATCAGTCCCTCACTTCCTATATTAAAGATTTTGAAATGGCAGATGCCCGGTATACCCAAATAACCCCACGAATGCTCATGAACCATTCCTCCGGGCTTTATGGTACGCATTATGGAAACAGTATGTTATTTGACGATACCGATACCCGCAATCATGATGAATTACTACTCAAACTAAAGTCAGAGAAATTGAAATCAACCCCGGGAGCCTATTCCGTCTATAGCAATGATGGCTTTCAATTGCTTGAGATATTGGTTGAACGTGTGAGTGGATTGAGCTACAGCGAATTTATTGCCAAGTTCATTAGTGAGCCGTTACAGCTGCAAGCAACCAAGACACCGCTTGATTCTTTTGATAGAAAACAATTATCCGAAACCTATTGGCCTTCGTTTGAAACGAAACTGCCTGTCGAAAATGCCAATATCATCGGTGCAGGTGGAGTCTACTCGACTGCAGAAGAATTAAGCAAGTTCGCTGAAGTGTTGATAGGAAACAAACCGGATATTCTGTCCAAATCAGCAGCAGAGTCCATGCAAAATCATGAATATCGTCGGGGAATATGGGTGTCCGAAGAGAGAAATACCTTCAACTATGGTCTCGGATGGGATGCTGTAGCACTAGCACCGTTCAGCGATTATGGCATTACCGCACTTGCCAAAGGTGGAGACACCATGATGTATCATGCCTCATTAATCACTATACCGGAACATGATATCTCAATGGCGGTCCTTTCTTCGGGCGGGTCTTCTATTTATAATCAGATGTTTGCCACTAAAGTTCTGCTGGAGGTTCTTAAAGATCAAGGCATCATCGACGAAATAGATCCTGATCAAACATTCTCATCACCTGTCAAAACAACGATGCCTTCGGAATTGACGGCGTATTCAGGCCTCTATGGTACGGTAGGTACAACAATTGATATAGAGGTTAAGAATGGCGAGATCGCACTTCCGGCTATGCAGGGAGGACTTATCCCAGAGCAGAATTACGTATACACGGGTGAAGGACAATTTACGAGTAAAGACGGAAGTGTGAAGGTCAGCTTCGAGAAAGAAAGCAACGACAAGGTATATTTTAAAGTTCAGGCGAATATCACGCTGCCTGGATTAGGCCAAACGGTCATGAACACATATGATTATCAAAAATTGGAAAATAATTCGCTGGATACAGCATCGAAAGAGAAATGGAAGGCTAGAAACGGCTCGAAATATTACGCGCTGGATGAAAAGATAACGTCGATCTTCTATCTGGTGCCATCGATGCTGATCAAAAACCTGACCGTAGATGTGGAGAACGGTTATGCGAATGGCAACCAAATTGTAGATCCGGATAATGCAGAGAATGTTGCCCAGATTCCTGTGATGAACGGAAGAGATGCTTTCGATCTGCATTTCCGCACGAAGAACGAAGCGGAGTACTTAACTCAGGATGGACAGGAGTATATTGCGGAGGAAGCCATTACACCAATCTTCGGTGGGAAAAAAGGCATCACCACCATCCCTTCAAACGGTCAAGCTCGGTGGTATGCCATCGATTCCCGCTCGGCGAACAAAACGTTAACCGTGGATTCTCCGGAGAGTGGAGGTTATGCGGTATATAACGATAAAGGTGAAGTGGTTCAATTCTCGAAAGCAACCAATCAACAATCAACGCTGCTTCCCAAAGGTGGTTTTATCGTCTTTGGTGGTGAAGTGGGAGATGTTTTCAAGCTTCAACTAAAGTGATTGCATAAGGAAAAATGATTTCATTCGAAAATATCGGATTCTGAGCGTAGGTTGCTCGTGATCCGATATTTTTCTTTTTGTATACGCCCAAACACAACATGATTCCCCTTCATAGGTTATATGGAATCAGCCTAATTTGTTAATGAAAATTATGTGTTTTCATAACTAAGGAGTTGGATAGATACGTGATTTCAAAAGTTAAGCTTACAGGGCGAGTGGTGTTTAAAGGTGACCCTGGATATGAAGTGGCTCGGAAGAACTGGGATCCGCATACGGACAGATTCCCTAAAGTTTTTGTATTTGCTCAAAAAACACAGGATGTAGCCAATGCCATAAGATGGGCGCGTCAAAATAAGGTCCCTATTCGTCCGAGAAGTGGGAGGCACGCTTTAGAGCCCAACCTATCACAAGTCAATGGTGGTATTGTCATCGACGTTAGCGAAATGAAGAAAATCAAATTAAACAAAAAAAGCGGAACGGCCGTCGTGGAGACAGGAAATCGGGTAGGAAGAATCGTGGATACGTTGGCTCGACAAGGATATATGGCCCCATTTGGTGACAGTCCAACGGTTGGAATTGGTGGAATAACACCTGGTGGTGGAATTGGTCCACTGCAAAGGACAACGGGTCTCATCTGTGATAATCTAATCGAGCTCGAAATGGTTGACGCTAAAGGGCGGATTATTCGGGCGAACAAAAAGAAAAATTCCGATCTTCTGTGGGCTACACGTGGCGGCGGAGGCGGTAACTTCGGTGTATATACTAAATATAAATTCAAGGTGCGGCGCTCTCCAGCCAAAGCTACTGTATTTAGTATCACATGGCCATGGAATCAGTTCGAAAAAGTCGTGAAGAAATGGCAAGTATGGGCGCCTAATGCCAGTACCAAGCTGGGAAGTGAATTAAGTGTTGGTCCCAAAAAAGGCGGAAATGTTAGCATGATAGGGGTATACCTCGGTTCGAAGAGTGAAGCCCTCCGTCAGTTGGAACCCATTCTTAGCGTAGGAACGCCTACCAAAAAAAGCATTCTGTACCTGCCATACAGGGCAGCCACGAAGTTTTTACTAGCCCCAGATCCTGTGCTCACTCAAAGGTACAGCAACCAGTTTTCCAGTGGCTTTGGTAGACAGCCATTCCCGGATAAAGCCTTCAAAGTCATGCGTGAGTTTCTGGAAAATGCAGAGGAAGGTACACCAGCCGGTTTCTATTTCCTTAACTGGGGCGGTGCTGTAAGTCGAGTCGCTCCTCAAGCCACTGCGTTTTATTGGCGAAAAGCTGAATTTTATGTGGAATGGAACAGCTCATGGGTGAAGCCATCGCGTGCAGCTAAAAATATTGCTTTGACTCGGAACACAAGAAAGAAATTGCAGCCTTATATTGTAGGGTCCTACATTAACGTACCAGACCAAGGTATTAAAAATCCAGGGCCGACCTATTATGGGAAGAACTACGCCAGATTGAGAAAAGTAAAAGCGAAATATGATCCGAAAAATGTGTTTAATAACCCGCAAAGTATTCCGCCAGCTAAATTAAAATAGGGTACGATTTCCAAACCGTTAATTCTGAAAAGAGTTAACGGTTTTTTTGACCTTTCTAATCGTTGTATTTACTATTTATTGTAGAGTAAGATGTAAAAAAATAATATTCATACTGCAACGGGGTTCTGGTAATTTATTTTAAGGAGGTAAAAGATGGATTACATTTCGTCGATTGAAGCGGCATTAAAGGTGAAGCGCCCTAAATATACCGCCATAGCGGCGGGGCGACGTCATACCATTGGTCTTAGATCGGACGGAACGGTGACGGCAGTGGGTGATCATAAAGTTGGACAATGTGATGTAAACGGTTGGCGCGATATGGTGGCGGTAGCTGCTGGTAATGTTCACATGGCAACGAACACGGGTAATGCGCATACTATCGGCCTAACGTCTCGGGGCACTGTAGTGGCTGTGGGTTGGAATATACACGATCAATGCGAAGTCAACGACTGGCACGATATTGTAGCAATTGCTGCGGGGTGGCGTCGTACCGTTGGTCTTAAATCGGACGGCACAGTGATTGCAGTGGGACGAAATAATGAAGGCGAATGCGATGTAAGCAGCTGGCGTGATATGGTGGCGGTAGCGGCGGGTGACTGGCATACCGTCGGACTTAAATCAGACGGAACGGTGACGATTGTGGGCAATAATCAGTATGGCCAATGTGAAGTAAGCGGTTGGAGCGACATTGTCGAAGTAGCGGCAGGGTATCTTCATACCGTGGGGCTTACATCGGACGGTAAGGCGGTTGCCGTGGGTAGGAATAAACATGGCCAATGCGATACAAGCGACTGGGGTAATATTACGGCGATAGCGGTAGGAAGTAATCATACCATTGGCCTTAAATCGGACGGTACGGTTGTGGCTGTGGGGTTGAATAAGCATGAACAGTGCAATGTAGGGGGCTGGTGTGATATTGTGGCGGTAGCTGCGGGTTGTGCTCATACTCTTGGCATTAAATCAGACGGCACGGTGGTGGCTGTGGGGGATAATGAATATGGTCAATGTGATGTAAGCAGTTGGCGCGGCTAATTTACTATGGACGGGGGAAATGAATTGAAACGGATTGCGGTATATTGTGGTGCAAGTAAAGGTAACAACGCTATTTACGAGAAAGCTGCCGTTCAGATAGGTAACTGGATTGTTGACCAGGAACATGAACTAGTCTATGGTGGCGGAAAAGCAGGATTAATGGGAGTACTCGCTGATACTGTGATTCAACGTAGTGGCATTGTTACTGGGGTTATACCCACCTTTTTGCAAGCGAGAGAACTGGCCCATGAGCAGCTTAACAAAATCATTATTGTGTCTAATATGCATGAGAGAAAAGCTAAAATGATTGAACTTGCAGACTGCTATATTGCAATTCCAGGTGGACCAGGGACACTTGAAGAAATTACAGAGGTCATTTCGTGGGGGAGAATTGGGCAGCATGTCAATCCATGCATCTTCTACAATGTGAACGGATATTATGATCTGATTGGCCAATTCTATGACAAAATGGTCGAAGAAGGTTTCTTAACGAAAACAGATAGACAAAAGATACTTGTTACAGATTCTTTAGACGAAATTAACACTTTTATAAGTACTTATGTACCGCCTGATATTCGTCAATACAATTAATGTTTAATATCAGCGGCAATGTAACGAACGGATGAGTAGAAGGTTCGAAGACGGCACGTTCCGACTGGCACAATCGGTTAGGGCTCCATTGAAAGTCGCTATTATAGCGGCTTTTTTTGTTTTATCTGGATGTGCTACTAGAAACGGAAGATCTCGAGGGCATGGATAGTTGATCTGTCGTGGAAATTTCACCAATGGAATGTGGGGCTCTATAAATCGCAACTTCTTTATATGATAATAGTTATCATTCTCATTTACGTAGTTCGACATTTGCTGTATACTGACAATGACTATGATACATAATGGCCAAAAAGAAAAAGGAAAAGGGAGAGATTTTGAATGTTTTTACGAGTGAAAAAAGGAGCAATCCTTTGTTTAATTACTGCACTTGTTTTTGTGCTTGCAGCTTGCTCCAGTAGTAATGGCAGCAGCAAAGATGCAAACACTAGCTCACAGGGAGCAGTGACGGATACCGCTACGAATGCTTCAACAGATGAGCAAAAAACGGATGCGGATGCGACAGGCGCAGCTCAAACAACGTACCCATTTGTTGTGTCAAACTATACAACTGAAAACGGCACCTGGGTGGCAAAGGAACAAACCTTTGATAAGGCACCTGAACGAGTAGTTGCCAATACACAAGGTGCAGCAGAGTTATTGATTCGTCTTGGTTTGACTGACAAGATTGTTGGCGTAGCGGCGTTGTTTGGCAATGTACCTGATGATATTGCTGAAGATTTCAAAAAAATTCCTGTGTTATCTGAAGGTTATGTAGGTAAAGAAGTGACCATAGGTGCTTCACCTGATCTGATTATGGGGCGCGGGGGATTGTTTGAAGATGCTGATTGGGGCGTTGGCACTGTAAACAGTCTGAATGAGATGAATATCAAAACATTTGTACAAAGTACCAGTGTTACTGACGCAAAATTAGATAATCTATATCAGGATATCACTGAGCTAGGTAAAATATTTAACGTACAAGCGAATGCAGCGGCATATATCGATCAGCTCAAAGCACGTGAGAAAGCGTTATCGGCTCGAGCAAGCGCTGAAACGATCAATTATGCATCTTTCTTTGATAATGGTGATGGAACCATTGGAGTGTACAACGGAAATGGAGACACATTTATTGAAAGTGCAATGTCATTAATCAATATGCATAATATGCTGATTAACGAAGAAGGCACCCTAAGTTTGGAGAAGCTAATCGAGATCAATCCAGATGCCATGATTATTTCGAAATATGCCGGCGGTATTGATCCAGAACAAACGATTGAAAAGCTGCTAGCCAACAAGCAATTGCAAAGTATTAACGCGATTAAAAACAAGAAAATTTACGTTATCGATTTCAACAACTTCTGGGGTTACGGCGATTCTATCTTCACAGGAGTTGAAGCACTTGCAGATGATCTGAACTTGTAAGGGCACATGCGCTTGCTTGATTACCATGATCCGATAAATATCATGTTTATTTTAACGGCAGAACAGTAATTTACTGGGCTGTCGTTTTCATTTTAATATGATCAAAGTATCGAAACAGGATAAGGCCCTTCCTCTTCATATTCGGGAAGAGAAGGGCTTGTCCGCATTAATGATTAATGAAGGATGTTTTTATTGGCAGAAGACCCAGATTATTGCGTTTCCTCTTTCACATCGGCCACTTTTATCACGGGATAGGTTTGAACTGCATGGTCCAAAGTTTGTTTCTCCATCAGTTTCCCATCCAAGATAACGGCTGAGATGCTTGTCGTATTTCGGATATCCTCTAACGGATTCTTATCAAGAATTACGAGATCGGCAAGTTTTCCTTTTTCTACGGTGCCCAGTTCCTGCTCTCTTTCCAAATATCGTGCCGGATTCAACGTTGCTGACTGCAAGGCCTGGAGTGGGGTGAGGCCGCTTTTAACTAGCAATTCAAGTTCATCGTGCAAGGAAATGCCGTATATAAAGTTAGTCATTTCGTAACTGGAATCGGTGCCTGCAAGCATAGGCACGCCAGCATCATTTAACTTTTTGACCATGCCCGGCGTTAGGGAATTGATGGCCTCCATTAATTCCGTTTGTTCGGGAGGGGTTGCGCGAATCACTTCGGCCCATTGCTTCTGCACGGCCGTCGGTACGTATTTGGACCGCGGATCGATTTCGGTTTTGGCCATATTCAAATAGGTAACCATGGTCGGTACAGGCCAGACACCTTTTTCTTTGAATTTGCGGAACAGCTTGTTAGCCTTTACTGAATCATAAGATTGGGAAGCCTCGACCTCTGCGAGCGAATAACCAAGCAAATCACTCATATCGGAATGTTTGAAAAGTTCATCCTCGATGCTCGAAGTGGCAATAAACAACCCGTGTAGGTGCTCTATGCTCTTAAATCCTAGCTGAACGGCTTCGCTGGCTCGAACCTCTACCGGCAAATGACCGACAACTGGCAAACCGTATTTTTGGGCTTCATCCATGACTGCTAGAAACAGAGGACGCGGCAACCAAGAGTACACTTTGATATGATCCGCGCCTTTTGCCACATTGAGACGTACAGCTTCTCGCGCTTGTTCCTCTGTGCTCAGGTAGAACATGTGTGGGGCTTCGTCAGCAGGACCTCCATTTAGAGTTGAACCTGCATAGAATAGACGTGGTGCAGCCATCCCGGCTTGAATACTCGTTTTCCATATATCGACGTTTGTCAGCGCCGCGCCCATCTCCCTTACTCCGGTTACCCCATTAGCCAGAAAGAGAGGAAAAGCGTCTTTATAGTTATCTTCCAGATGGACATGCATGTCCCACAGACCGGGAATGATGTATTGGCCCTTCGCATTCCGTACTTGCGCGTAATCGGGAATGGCCGTTTGACTGCTACTTCCAATGTAACTGATCTTGTTATCCTTAATGATAATGGTCTGATCGCTGCCTAACTTTCCGGACCTTACATCTACAATCGTCGCATGCTCAAGCACTAACGTCTGCCTTGTCGCAGGTTCAATGCTTGCATAACCGGTACCTGTAGCGCATGCTAACACAATCCATAATGCCATGAACCCTACTATGTACTTCTTGAAGCTGCCTAATTCTCTCGTTAAACTCATTTTTGTCCTCCTCATAGATATGAATGATATCAACTGATTTATCTTCATTCTAGAGTGTGAATCCTGATTTTTTATTAATTCATTCTTACAAAAATCTTACGGTTGAAAGGGAAGAGGGAGCAGTAGCCTTTTTTGTTTTTAGCCTTGTCAAATTAACAAATCCTGAATAATCTAACACATACCACAAAAGAGGGGGAAGAAACATGAGCGAAGTTGGATATGGAAATGTAGGCGGACTTGGTGGAGGATACGGTGGCTTCACGTCCGTTGGTGCAATTCTGGTATTGTTTATTCTGTTGGTTATCATCTCCAAAGCATTCTTAGTTTAATATTAAGCTTAGAATTTCCGCTGGCTTTCGCTGGCGGTTTTTTTGTTTTGTAAAGGTCAACAAAAGCAATTTAAATAGGGAACGTTATGTCATGATTAACTGACATAACGTTCCCTAACATGATCCTACATTTCTCGCTTATACTACGGTGATCGTTCCATAATACATGTACATGCCACAATTGAAGTTGTACGTTCCAGGTTTCAGATCTTTTAGGGTAATGAAGTTGTCTCCTTTTTCAAGATAAACATCTATTCCTAAATCTTTAGACTGAACACTTCTTATACATGTATAACCTGAATGTTTTATAAAATTTATTTTCGTCGGAACGCCAGCTTTTACTTTAATATTTTCTTGACTAAAACCATCTGATTTTACGTCGACAGAAACAATCTGATATCCTGAATTTTCTTGAACAGAATTAGCTTGCTCACTCTGTGATTCTTGTGATTTAATTGCCGATGTATCATTCGGTTGGAATTGGTAAAATAACGTTGCACCCACAGCTACAATTCCAAAAGCTACAGTGAGTATACCTCCAATAAACGGCACACCAATTCCACTTTTATTTGTTTTAGCGCTAGTATCCGTTTCTTGATTCGACAATTGAAGAGCAACGCTCAAAATAAAAATGAATAGGATATCAACAAATATCATCATGATATAGGAAGGACCAATCATTACCCCGAGCATTGCGCCCATCATGCCACCCATGATTCCTGCCAACATACCATCCAAAGTTGCCAATATACTGATAGGTTTGCCTGTGAAGTATCCGGCTCCTAAGCCAAACAATATGGCGGCAATGGATGGGACTGTTAGATCACGAGGAAACACAATGCCTAATTGTACACCAAGTACAAGGCTGGACATCATGCCAATGGTCATAGCGATCATCATGCCAGGCATATCTGTGAGTTTTTCTTTTCGCTTATACGTTTTAAGAACAATGAATGCTGTAAACAGTACGACCATAACTATACTTAATATCGCTAATAACACAATCTTATTCCTCCTAATATCCATACAGTAATGATGGTAGTTATCTACTCATAACATTACGATCAAGATCATTCATCTCACTCATGTACTAATATATCAGAATTATCATAAGAACGTGACTATTGTCACAGACAAGTCAAAGGATTGTCGTAATAGTATGAAGATAAATTGACATTTTGTTGATATCTCTTTCTGAGTATGGTCTAACCTAAATATAAGTTTCACTCTATATCAAAAAAATCAAGTGTCATTTTGGCCATTTCTTCTTTTGACTCCGTACAACCGCGTATTATCCACTTTTTTAATATGCTCCATAACCCCGCAGCCACCATCGTTCTCATATAATCTTTTTCTATTTCGCTCTGGTACTCATGCTTAGTACCTATGATATGCTCCATCGCTTCCAAGTAAAGAACGTATTGGTCGTTAAGAAGTCCAAATAATTGATTTTCGATTAAAATGTGCAGAAAAACGTTATGTTTCTCCCAAAATGTGAAATAGGCAAGGGGCATTTCATGAGGCCCTAAGTTTTGATCACAAATATATTCAAAAAAATCCTGAAACATTAAATCAATGATTTCGACGAGTACAGATTCCTTGGATGTGAAGTTGCGGTAAAAGGTTTTTCTTACTAGACCGGCTTTATCACACATCTCTGTTATCGTGATTGCGCTATAGGGTTTTTCCTGTAAAAGTTCAATTAAAGCATCACATAACCATTTCTTTGATCGTTGAGCAATAGGATTAACGCGAGTAGACATGTCACAAATCACCTCTAATGTGTAACCTCTGTCACACGTATTGACTGCTTTATAGACATCCAATTATAATCGAACCCAACAAGTTACACAAGTGTGACACTAATGGGATGCGGAGGAATTTAGGATGAACAAGGTAGTGACTTTAGCACATACCAATGAAGATTACAAAAGATTAGGGATTACGAAAGAACCTGCCAATTGGGAAGATGGTATGAGAACAGATGGACAAGCAGGTAGTTATGAGTGGTGGTATTTTGACGCCGAATTTACAGATGGTACTAAGATTGTAGTCGTGTTCTACACGAAGTATGAGTTCGACCTCAAAGGTGAGGCATGCCCAACAATAAGGTTTGATCTGACGATGCCGGATGGTAGAAACATTTCGAAAAAAATATCCGAAGAGAAAGGTAGTACAATCCGCGCTTCCAAAGAAACATGTGATGTGAAAATTGATAGAAGTAGTATCCAATACTCCAATGGGGATTATATAATCCATTTCGTTGACGATGACATTGAATATCGCTGTACCATGAAATCTATCGTGCCCATGTGGAGACCTAAAACAGGACATATATTTTTTGGAGAAAAACAAAAGGACTTCTTTGCATGGTTCGTTTCCCAGCCTTCTGCCGATCTGGAGGCCGTACTTACTGTAAATGGACAACGCCGTGAATTAGTTGGTAACGGATATCACGATCATAATTGGGGAAACGCAGAAATGAACAAGCTCATCAACCATTGGTACTGGTGCCGTGCTAATATTGGACCGTATACCGTGATATCTTGCGATATCATTGCGGAGAAAAAGTATGGTTATACACGCATGCCTATCATCATGATTGCTAAAGATGGTGTGATTCTGGAAGATCGTGAGGAGAACACGAGGATAGAACGAACGGATACGATTAAGCATCCCTTTACAAAGAAATTCATGGATAACCAATTGAAATTTATTCAGTCCTCTGGCAATAACACTTCTTATCAAATTGAGTATCATCGGGAAGCGGATATCGTTGCAAGTTCTCTATTGGAGGGCATGAAGCTTTCTTTACCGATGCGTGTGGCTGTAAAAGTCTTGAAAATAAATCCAACATACGTTCGTAGTATAGGGACAGTTAAGTTGACCGTCAATGAGAATGGGAAGCAAGAGGTACATCAGCAGGAAGGTCTCTGGGAACAGATGTTCTTTAGCAACATCAAAGACGCTATTATTTGTGAATAACAGGAGGGAAAAGAGTCCTATGAAAGTGCTTATTATATTTGACCATCCTTACACAGCTAATTCTTCTGAGAATGTTCCTCATCATAGAAGCTATTCAGCAGCATTATTGGCTTCGGTTACTAGAGGCCTTCAATCCAGTGGACACAATGTAGATCTCATTGACTTGCACGCAGATGGATTTAATCCTGTGATGTCAGGGGCAGAACTCTCGGCGTGGAGACAAAAGAAAACCCTTGATCCTCTGGTAAAAGATTATCAAAAAAGATTGCTTGCAGCGGATCATATAATCTTTATTTTCCCAATATGGTGGGAAGCGATGCCTGCATCAACGAAAGGCTTTTTGGATAAAGTGTTTGCCAAAGGAATCATTTATGAGGAACCTAAAAAAGGTAGGCCCTTTGTTAGCCAGTTAAAAAAGCTTAAGGGAGTATCGCTATTAACAGTAATGGCCACTCCAGGGTTCTTCTATAGATGGATATTTGGTAATCCCATAACTAAAATACTATTTCGTGGTACATTTCGGAAAATGGGGTTTCACAAGTTGAAATGGTATAACTATGCTGGTATGGATGGTCGTAAACTAGAAGTTAGAACGAAAGCATTAGAAAAAACAGAGAAGCGCTTTGCATCATTCTAGTCGATAACTCGAAATTTATTTGCAAATTGCAAGTAATGATGATGAACATGAGCAAAAAAACACTTTATTTCCTATGCACAGGCAACTCGTGTCGGAGCCAAATGGCTGAAGGTTGGGCTAAGAAATACCTGAGTGAGGACTGGAACATTTATAGCGCAGGAATCGAAGCACACGGTTTGAATCCAAAAGCAGTGGAAGCGATGAACGAAGTAGGTATCGATATTTCAAGCCAAACTTCGGACATCATTAACTCCGAGCTACTGAACAGTGCAGATTTCGTCGTCACATTATGCGGGGATGCGGCAGATAAATGTCCAAAAACCCCTCCACAAGTGAAGCGAGAACACTGGGGATTCGATGATCCCACGAAAGCACAAGGTACAGAAGAAGAGAGATGGGCTGTATTCCAAAAGGTTCGTGACCAGATTGGGGAGCGCATGAAGACGTTCGCTGAAACAGGCAGATAACACAAACAGAGCTTTCCTGCAACTTAACATTATGGATCCAATACTTAGAGGGAGCAATAGCTGAGCGGGAATGGATTAAGAAGATTTAGAAAGGTTCGAATAACCACACCGTGATTATACCGTGGGAACCCAAAGAAGCCGTTAGTTATGACAGTTTAAAGAAGTGGACTGAAGTCGAGAGAATGATGTGGTGGCAAGAGATTAACGCGAGTCATTAATGGGGGTTCAAACTGCTGTTAAACATAACGCAAAAAGCAAAAGGTACCACCGCTGGTCTGAACAGATCAGCGGCTTTTTTATTACATTTTAAATTCATGGGGAAGAATAGGATGCATAGATGATAGCTAATGATCTGGTCTCATACGTTTCTCTCCAAATCGGTTAACTATGCGTCTGGCGATAAGCTTTTGGCGTCATATTGTAAGTCACTCCGAATTTTTGATAAAACGAATTCAGGTTGCTGATTTGAACCTTCTCTGCAATTTCTTGAATCGATAATGAAGTATTAGCCAAGTAATAACAAGCTAACTTCAATTTCAAAGAAACCTGAAGTTCTTTGAAATTCTTTCCCGATTTTTCCTTGATAAGATAAGAAAGGTATTTCGGATGATAACCAAACTGTTTGGATAATGACGTTAAGGTGCAGTTCAAATATTCCTTTTCAATATAACGCAGGATATCCACTATATTGCCTGAAGAATCGTTGGATAACTGAATTTTCTGATTTTCGGAATCATCCTGATATATACGCAGTAGTTCTGTAAAAATAATCACCAGATACGAATTGATAATCTCACTTGAGTACATACGCAAGTCATAATACTCACAAAGCAAATCGGCAAACAAACGTTTAATTTTATGGTTACCTTTAGTACGGAAGATCAGAAAGTTATCATGATTTTGACTGTTGGATATGGCTGAAAGGATTAGGTTGGATACAATGCTTTGTTTAGCTAATCGGCTGAGGAAATTACTTGATAAAAATTGGTCACTCATACTGATATTGATGACAAGATCGTTTTCCCCGATCTTGTTCTTCATACGAATAACGTCTTTATCAAAAACACAAACATCACCCTCCTTTAACGTTATGGTTTTATCATCCACCACATACGTGCATTCTCCTGAGTATATATAGTTCATATTGACATTGGTATGAACGTAAAGAGGAACGCTAGTAAAGCGAGAGTCCTTACTAATGGCGATTCCGGTTTCAATGACATTTAGAGGTTTAAAGCGATAGACCATATGCCCCCGGACATCTACCTGAATCATATCTTGGTAGATCGGGCTTACCGCATCCGGATTAGCCAAATACTTTTTTTCACTATCGGTGTATGATTTTAGAAAAAAATCCAATTGGTTATAGTCCATATCACTCAACCTTACCTTTTGATATAGTATAGCTTTCTTTATGATATTGTTACCGCTTCCAAAGCCTTTTACAATTTAAGTGTATCACTGGTCATACATTTTCCACAAATTGAAAAGTGATATTAAGTCAGGGAATAGGGGGAAGAAGATATGGACTACAAGCGTACAGGAAGTAACATCATAAAAGAAATCGGGGGCAGAGAGAATGTCAACCAGTTAACGCATTGCGCTACAAGATTACGTTTTACACTCCAAGATTCTGCTAAGGTAGATCAAGAGAAGATGAAGGCGATTCCTGGTGTCCTTGGTGTGGTTAACAGTGGTGGACAGTTCCAGGTTATCGTAGGACAAGAGGTGGCGCGAATATACAATGAGATCGTTCCATTGTTAAGCGATAACACTTCTGACCAGGAAGAGATCAAAACCGAAGATTCAAACGTCTCTGCAAGAAAAGAGTCTGTCATTTCGCGTTTGTTGGGTACGATTTCTGGGATTTTCACGCCCATACTGCCTGCTATCACTGGGGCTGCAATGCTCAAAACGCTTCTCATCATTGTAACGATGACTCATCTTATGTCCAAAGAAACACAAACCTATGCCATTCTTAACTTTGTTACAGATGCGGCTTTTTATTTCCTGCCGGTTATGCTGGCATTCTCGGCAGCAAACAAATTTAAGATGAATCCAATGATGGCTGTGTCCTTAGGCGGCGTTCTATTACACCCGAGTTTTGTGGCTATGGTAGAAGCCAAAGACCCTGTTTACTTTTTGGGGATACCCGTATCCTTGGTAAGCTATGGTTCATCCGTTATCCCGATTATTTTGGTGATTTGGGCTGCTTCTTATGTTGAACGGTTTGCGGATCGGGTAACCCCAAAATCAGTTCGTTTCTTTATGAAACCGTTAATCACTTTACTTGTAATGGCACCGGTTGCCCTAATTTTTATAGCTCCACTAGGTAACATCGTTGGAACATATGTTGCAGTGGGAATCAATTTTTTGAATAACCATCTCATGTGGATTTTACCTTTCATTTTTGGTATTTTCGGGCCGGTATTTATCATGCTGGGTATGCATTACGCTGTTACCATACCCATTGTCATTCAATCCATTACAACCTATGGGTTCGATATGATTGGCGCCGGATTTCTGGTGGCTAACGTTGCACAAGGCGCAGCTGCATTTGCGGTGGCCAGACACGTCAAGAATGATCCGGATTTTAAAGTATTGGCTAACTCCGCGGCTTTTACCGCTCTCCTCGGCGTAACAGAGCCTGCCATTTACGGGGTGAATCTCAAGCTGAAAAAACCATTTTATGCCGTACTGGTTGCCGGAGGAATTAGTGGATTGTTTGTTGGCCTTATGGGAGTTAAGAGACTGGCGCTTGCTCCGACTGGATTACTGACTCTACCCATTTTTGCAGATCCAAATCATGCGATGAATCTTGTGTATGCCATTATCGGCGCTATCATCAGTTTTATCCTGTCCTACTTCTTAACAACCGTACTGTTGAAAAAATCTAAACACTAAACATTAGAATTACAATCTTACTTTTTGTTATTTTTATTTGATCTTTTGACATTGTTCCATCACCTTAAGTCTTTATATGATAAGGATGAGGGTTCTGATTAAACCCCATTTAAAAATAGAAAAATGTAAATATTGATTGGAGGATATGAATATGAGAACAGGATTTTCGGAAGATTTCTTATGGGGCGGGGCAATTTCAGCATCCCAAGCGGACGGTGCCTATGACGTGGGCGGAAAAGGTTTGGATACCCAAGACTTGCGTTATTTTGACAGCAACTGGACCAAAGAGGAGCGTGACCATCATCGTAACATCAACATGACTGGTGAGCGGTTCAAGCAAGCATTATTGGACAAAGATATGACTCATTACCCATTTCGCTGGGGAATTGATTTTTACAGCAACTATAAAGAGGATTTAAGATTGATGGAAGAATTAGGATTGAAAATCTTCCGGACATCCATTAACTGGGCTCGGATCTTCCCTAACGGTGATGATGCAGAGCCCAATGAGACAGGGATACAGTTTTACATTGATTTGTTTGATGAATGTCGCAAAAGAGGAATGAAAGTCTTTGCCACAATCCTGCATTACAATATTCCGGTTAACTTGGTTACGAAATACGGCGGCTGGAAAAACCGGCAAACCATCGAATTTTACTTGCGATATGCCAGAGTGCTGTTCGAAAGACTGGGAGATCGGGTGGATTATTGGCTGCCATTCAATGAGATCAATGCCGGCAAGTTTAACCCCTATAACGGTGTGTGCTTGATAAAAGATCAGGAAGAAGACTATGAAAATGCAATTTACCAATGTCTACATCACCAATTCATAGCGAATGCCCTAACCGTTAAGCTGGCACACGAGATCATCCCGGGCTCTAAGGTAGGCGGCATGATTGCCCGTTTCACGACTTATCCTGCGACCTGTAAGCCGGAAGACGTAATGCAGTCTATTTTAGATGAACAATATGCCAACTATTTTTATACGGATATTATGGCGCGAGGCAAGTATCCCGCTTATATGGAACGTTACTTTAATGACAACGACATCAATATCCATAAAGAAGCGGATGACGATAATATTTTGCGGGAATACACTGTTGATTTCCTGAGTTTTTCTTACTATATGTCCATGGTAGCGACAACCGATAAAAACTGGGATCGAACCGGCGGGAACCTAGTGACAGGAAACAAAAATCCGTATCTAAAAGCAAGTGATTGGGGCTGGCAAATTGACCCGATTGGTCTGAGGGTTTCTTTAAACCAAATGTACGATCGTTATCAACTGCCCATCTTCATTGCGGAAAATGGAATAGGTGCCCTTGATGAATTGAATGAAGGCGAAATTCATGATTCTTACCGAATTGACTATCTCAAGGAACATTTCAAACAAATGAAAGAGGCTATTATTGATGGAGTTGAATTAATCGGCTACACGATGTGGGGGATTATTGATATTGTTTCCTGTGGTACGATCGAAATGAGGAAGCGTTACGGTGTAATCTACGTTGACCGGGATGACCGTGGACAGGGTACGAATAAACGGTATAAAAAGGATTCATTTTATTGGTATCAAAATTGTATCAAAAGTAACGGTGAGCATTTAGAAGATTGAAGACAGTAATGGGATTAGAGGCAGACTTCTGCTAAGGAAAAGAGGAAACAACATGTTTGGATTTAAAAGAAAACAAGAACATACACTGGAGATTTTTTCCCCAATTCAAGGTACAACTCGTTCTTTGGATGAGGTAGAAGACGAAGCTTTTTCCAGCAGAGCGTTGGGCGACGGATTTGCAGTTGAACCTTCCGAAGGAAAAGTGACAGCGCCATTTTCGGGTAAGATTGCCCATATCATGGAGAAGAGCAAGCATGCACTCATTCTTGAGCACGATTCTGGTGTTCAAATTCTAATTCATGTCGGCATGAACACGGTATCTTTAAAAGGTGAAGGATTTACTGCTCATGTACAAACCGGAGA
Organism: Paenibacillus sp. O199; assembly: GCF_001636635.1. Classification (NCBI taxonomy): domain Bacteria; kingdom Bacillati; phylum Bacillota; class Bacilli; order Caryophanales; family Paenibacillaceae; genus Paenibacillus; species Paenibacillus sp. O199. Next base: position 13,230 of record NZ_LGRP01000001.1, on the reverse strand, counting down.
TCGTGTCGTACAAGGTCAAGTGCTGCTTGAGTTTGATATTCCTTTAATCAAGAAGGCTGGATATGAACTATTGAGTCCAGTTATTGTTCCAAACGGCCAAGAAATAGTGAAAGAGGTACAGGTTTTAGGCAAGGGAGCAGACTTGATGATTGAGGTTAAGTATTGAAACCCAAGAAAAACTCTCTACAAGGAATTATACTTTCTTAAGAAGTAATCCAAACATTTTTTAAGTTTAAGAAACCTGTAGCCTATTAAACGGCTAAAGGTTTCTTATCGTTTAGTGGTTAAATGATGTGGTTCTCCATAATACTAATAGGACAAGCATGGACTTGATGAAGCTCTTTAGGTAGAGGAGGGGAAAGTAAGTTTTTATATCATATTTCTAATGATCGTTCGGTTTTTCTACCTGTAATAAAAGTGATGGCCCGTAGCCCAAAAAAGCTAATCACTAGTTTGATGGTTAATTCCATAAACATATTTATCTAACCTCCCCAATGAACAAATCATTGATGAATATATACCCGGTCTATTGGATTGAAAACATACATAACATGTAAGTTTAGAGAAAAGAAAATGGAGCCTGCTATCCTTAAGATAGTAGGCCCCTAGTTATTATATTTCTTTGATATTGTCTGTATTTTTTTTGATCAAATGCTTTTAATTAATTTACTGCGGTTTTAGTTTTAGTGTTACCCTGCTGATTTTTTAAAGCCTCGACAGGTTCATCACTTACTTCCGCACGTTTAATGAAGAAAACTAATATTAATGCAACAATGTTAATTCCAAGTGCGATATAGAATGAATATTGAATTCCGGCTAGTAACGCTTCTTGGGTTAATAAAGCTTTATTGGCTGCTGTCAAAGTTGTTGGATCAACACCAGTCATTAAATCTTCAGCTTTTGTTTTTGTCACCGAGTTCATAATCGTAATCAGAATAGCCGTACCAATCGAACCGGACACTTGCTGAGCTGTATTGTTGACAGCTGTACCATGTGGATTTAAGCGTGTTGGCAATTGATTTAGGCCGTTTGTCATAATAGGCATCATCACCATTGCCATACCAAACATACGCAGAGTGTACACAAGGATAATATAAGTGTGAGTCGAGTCGATTTGTAGGTTTGCCAACATGTACGTTGAGATCGCTGTAATCGTAAGTCCGATTACGCCAAGAACACGTGGGCCGTATTTATCAAATAGTCTACCTGTAATAGGTGACATAATCCCCATGATTATCGCACCAGGCAACATCATTAAACCTGAATCAAGTGGTGTAATACCTCTTACGTTTTGTACGTATGCCGGTGTTAAAATCATTCCGGAGAACATCGCCACTGCGTTTACAATCGCAATAACAGAGCCAAGGGCAAACATCGGATACTTGTAAACCCGTAAATCCAATAATGGCGTCTCCATTTTCAATTGACGGACAACGAAGGAGATCAGAGCAATAGCTCCGACGATTAAAGTGATTAAGACAACTTGATCTGTCCAGCCATCTGAACTTGCAGAACTAAACCCATATAACAAACCACCAAAACCAATGGAAGATAATATGATCGAGAAATAGTCCAGTGTTGCATTTTTGTTTTGCTGCATTATATTTTTGGATTTCCAAATCCCTAATAGTAAACTAATGACGGCTAACGGTAAAATCATTTCGAAAAGCAAGCGCCAGTCATAATATTCTACAATGAAACCTGATAATGTTGGCCCGATTGCAGGGGCTGTAATCATAACTAATCCGAAAATACCCATTGCTGTTCCGCGTTTTTCGCGTGGGAAACTTACCAGCATAATATTCATTAACAGTGGTCCCATTACTGAAGAGCCTGCTGCTTGAACCATTCTTCCTGTAAGCAATATGCCAAAGTTTGGTGCAACGGCTGCTATGGCCGTACCTAAAGTGAAGATGGTCATGGAAGTAATAAACAAACTTCTATTGGAGAAACGTGTTAATAAAAATGCTGACGCCGGAATCAATATACCACTGACCAGCATATAGCCAGTAGAAAGCCACTGGATCGTGGAATAATCTTTAATGTTCAAATCCACCATGATGGATGGCAGCGCTACATTTAAGAGCGAGTTATTTAGAAATGAAACAAATGCACCAATAAAAAGAATCGCAATCATTAAATAGGGTGGTTTTTTTTCTTGTAAAGCTGAATCCATATATGTCTTTTCTCCTTTTTTACACTTCATTTAATCCCTTAGTCGTTTAAATATTTGTGTATAAACATCTATTTATTTAAATTTTTTTAAATCCTTTTTTCAGCAGTTCCATCTGCTCACCATAATTTTTTAAAGCTTCATCATAGGTTAAATCTTTTACGAATATTTGAATAAGGTTATCAAAGGTTACAGCTATAATGATTTTTAAAATATGCTGCAATTCTCGGTCCCCTTGTATATTTAAAGTTTCCGTATTCATTAACCCAATGATAGGTAAAAGATGGCTATCCCGATTTTCTTCATAAATGTTCTTCGTAAATGTTTTTTCCGTTTTATAATTCATATTTAAAAAGGCATTTCTAAAAAAGTTTTTGTGTTCTTGATTGGTGTGATTCTGAATCATAAATTGAAATGAATCGATAAAAGCTTCGAATATATCTCCGTTGTTCTCCTTTAAAGCTGCGATAAATCGGTCACTATTTTTTTGTGAGGACTGGTTCAACAGGTAATAATACAGATCCTCTTTTTCCTCAAAGTATTGATAAAAACTTCCTCTAGAGATCCCCGCGTCTTTGATGATATTGGCAATAGATGCTTCGTGTAATGGAACTCGAGAAAATTCCCTTTTAGCACATTGAATTAACGTGTCCTGTTTATCTTTCGATAAGTGAAAAAATGTTTTTTTGGGCAAATATGATCCTCCAATCCTAATAAGTGACACCGTGTCACAATTGCTGATTAATGAATTATATATGACACTTGTGTCACAAGTCAACAATAAAAATGACACAGTGTCATATGTGGAAAAGGCACCTCATGATGCATGGGCTCGGAATCCGACGTTTCGTATAAAAATTCAACCTTGGAACTGGAAACACCGCAATAATCGGCTATTCCCACATTGAGCAGGAGTATGAGTTAACGGCTACGAGTGGGGATTAAAGCCCGCATTTCCGTGACTAGCGTGGACGTTTACGATTCCTACTTTATTGAAATTATAAAGGTATTTCAATAAAGTTGAAGAATACCCTATTAGAGATAGAATATTAATTTTAGAAGGGGAATGAAATGATTAAACGGCTTAGTAAGAATATACCGATATGGTTTCTTTTTGTAGGGATAGTGGTATTTATTCTATTGTGTATTAATTTTATTGAAATGAATACTAGAATTAATATGCTTGCATTGGTAATTTTAAATATTGCTAATACAATTCGATTGTGGAAGAATGAACGTCAGTCAGCAATGATGTTTTTATTGCTGGGTGTTTTGTGTACGTTCTTTCTTATCAGGTCTTTAATTTTATATTGATTCCGAAGATTGGGAATTATTCATTCATAATATAAGGGTAGTTAAAAAAGCCGATAAACACAACAGCTTCTGTGTGTTTATCGGCTTTCTTATGATGTTCCTTTTCTTAGTAACTCTCCGGCCAATTGTAAAAATTGTGCTTTGGTTAATTCTTTGTCCCCAAAGCTGGAAAGTGTGTAATATGCATCTTGCTCTTCATTGTACCAGTTTAGGTAATGATAACTTACGGCATTTTTTTTCATATTGTTATAGACAACTTCCGTTCCGGCGACTAAAATTTTGTCCGTTGAATTCTCTTTCTCCTGCTCTACAACCATATTTCCTCCATTCATGAGGATGACAGAAATTCCGATATGGGCCTTTCCTTTTGAATATATTCCGCTAATGCTTAAAGGCTCTGACCATGGTACGGTCTTCATGAACACCTTTTGCCCTGAAGAAGATTTGGCAGCTTGAACTCTAAGATCACTATATACTTTCTGGTAATAGGAGTCTTTCTTTTGCACATCAATTGTTGGAAACTTTGGGTTTATCTTTCCGTACTCGAAGGAATAGCCCATGGCGGTTAGAGGCAGGTTAGGAGCTCCTGTACGTTTGATTTCCTTCAAGAAGTCGGAGTACGAAGTTATTTGCTGTTCTTTATACTCAAAACGTAGTCCAAGCTCTGTAATTTCTGAAATTCTGTCGCTTTTCACAAAAAAAGCGATTAATTCCCCCGGCTTAGCAAAGTCCTGTACCTGGGCAGCAGAATAATCATATACGTTTGCCGTGCCAGTAGCAGGTTCATCCGAAGCAACATGTTGGACCTTAACGACCCCGTCACGAGTAAAGAGCTGGATGTATTCCGAAGCGGCATAAGCGCTGACTGAGATTAGCAAAATGAGGGCGAGCATACCACCCATTGCAACTGTGCTTCTCGTTGTTTTTTTCAAGACCGAATGACGGCGGCTTTCAATTAAAGAGATTCTGCGCATTACCTGGCAGGTGACGTCGATTTCAGGCATCCTCTCGTTGCTCAATGCTTGTTTTAAATCTTGGTATTCATGGGCAACTCTGTTTCGTTCCAAACGAATTCCTCCTTCAATTTCATGGATTTCCGAATCTTCTGCTGGATCCGTTTCATTCTCTTTACAAGCGCATTAGGGTTGACCTTCAAAATGGTGCCGATCTCCGCGAAAGTCTTGTCTTCAAACACCCGAAGTATAAGCAAGTTTCGTTCCTCCAGTGATAATCGAGACAGTGCTGCAGCCCATAGAGGCTTGTACAATATATTATCCAGCTCCTGTTCGTAGCTTATTACAACGGATTCTAAGGAAATAATCTTCAATACATTAAGATAAATACGGCGTCTTCGCAGCAGATTCAGGCAATGATGATAGGCGATCCGATACAGCCAAGCCGAAAAATGATTCTCTTTCTTGTATTGATGCAACGATTGATAGGCTTTGACCAATACATCCTGTACGGCGTCTTCAGCGTCTTGTCTGTTGCCCAGCAAACGGTAGCAATAGCGGAAAATCGGCTGTTGAAATATCTTGATGATCGCTTCATATTCGTTTGTATTTCCTTGTTGAATGTTGGAGATAAGCGTTTCCACTTCTTCTGAGTTAATGTATTCCTGCGGCGATGCCAACACCTCCTTGACCTTTTATCCCTATAACACTTGAAGACAAAGAAAAGTGCCTCCGAAAAATGATTTTGTTTTCTTATATTTATTCTAGATTTTAGTGGGGAAAAAACGTTAAATTCGTGTATAAGCCGAGCGGCTTAAGTCATATAAACAGAGGACGACACATTGTGGAGAGAAGCCATTCTATTAGTATGATCGGATTTAGTATGGAGATGTTTATTTTAGCCATGGGTGTTATATAACATATTGATGGGACATAGTAAACGTGATTGATATGTTTTCATTCGAGAATTGTTACTTAAACTGAATTACACTAGCTGGGACTAAAACTCGATAAAACTGTTGGGATTGTTGTTTTAATGAAGGTCGACTTAGTTAGAAGAGAAGTAGGGGGCGACATGGAAGAACGCACCGATTTTTGAAGTGGACGTATTAAATAAACCCCTATATGTTAGATGTGACTAACAGATTGGGGAGAGTAAGAGGGGGAAATCAGCTTCTAGATATAAGGAATATTTTTATGTATCCTCAGGTATTAATTTTAGGATTAACATATTAAAAGAAATACTTTACTTAATTGATTATTGATTGAATACGTTCAGCTGCCTTATAAATTTGTTGGTTAAAATTTTATAGGGCCATGAGCATAAGATGAAAATATTTTGACATCCCAATTCAAATATCGTAATATTACGATATAACGATTCAGGAGGGGTATTTTTGAATACAGAAGCTTTTGATAGCACTAATTTAAAACAGTTCGATGAACCTGCTAATCTACTGAAAGCTCTATCTCATCCAATTCGTCTGTGCATTGTGCGCGGGTTGATGCGAAAAAAGAAATGTAATGTTTCATATATGCAGGAGTGTCTAGACCTTCCCCAATCAACAGTGTCCCAGCATTTGCAGAAGCTACGCAATGCAGGTATTGTAACGACTGAGCGCAATGGCCTTGAAGTAAATTACGTGCTTGCCGACCAACGGATTGAACAGATGATACCTATTTTGTTTGGAGAGGAAGATTGTAAATCATGAGTAAAAAAGTACTGATTGTGGGCGGAGTAGCGGGTGGTGCATCAGCAGCTGCCCGTCTGCGCCGCCTGGATGAACATGCCGAAATTATCATATTTGAAAAAGGACCCTATATATCGTTTGCCAATTGCGGCTTACCTTATTATATTGGTGGCTCGATCGAGGATCGAGAGCGTTTGCTAGTACAAACTCCCAAAGGTATGGTCGATCGATTTAATATTGATGTGCGTACACGAAGTGAGGTCGTCGCTATTGATCCGCATACTCGTACAGTTCAGGTACAAAGCCAGGAGCGCGGTCAATATGAAGAAAGCTATGACGAATTGATTTTGTCACCAGGTGCCAAGCCAATTATTCCCGATCTGCCGGGTACGGATAATCCACTGATTTATACAGTGCGCAGCATTCCAGATATTGATCGCATCAAGGAACAAATAAGTTCTTCTAACAACATATCATCGATTGTTATAGGCGGGGGATTTATTGGTGTTGAAATGGCGGAAAATTTGAAGGAAGCCGGATTAGATGTAACGTTGGTAGAGGGTAATGGTCAGCTGCTCACACCATTTGATGCTGAGTTGGCAGCAGCATTGGCACAGGAAATGGAGCAAAATGGGGTGAAGCTGTTGTTTTCCCAGCGGGTTCAGAGCTTTCAGGCACTTGAGCAGGGAATTGGTGTTGAGCTTGCAGATGGTCGTGTTCTGACAGCTGACCTAATTATTCTTGCGATAGGAGTAACTCCAGATACAGCTTTTCTGAGAAATAGCGGAGTTTCCCTAGGAACACGTGGACATATTATGGTCAACGAAGCACTCGAAAGCAGTGTGCCACATATCTATGCTGTTGGCGATGCCATCGAAGTAACTGAAACCATTCATGGCACAAAGACAGCTATTCCGCTTGCTGGACCTGCCAACAAACAGGGACGAATTGTTGCAGATCAAATCGCCGGACTAAGTTCCATCTACAAAGGAACACAAGGAACGGCAATTATTAAAGTGTTTGGAATGACCGGAGCAACTACAGGTAGTAATGAGAAAACACTAAAACGTCTCGGCATCGATTATCGAACTGTAATTGTGCATCCTGCATCTCATGCATCGTATTATCCGGGTTCCAGCGCGATTACTCTTAAACTGCTGTTTACTCCGGTAGGTAAAATTTTAGGTGCACAAGCAATTGGTTATGACGGTGTGGATAAACGGATTGATGACATAGCTGTAGCCATTCATTTTGGGGGTCACATCAGTGATTTATCAGAGCTTGAGTTGAGTTACGCGCCACCGTATTCCTCTGCGAAAGATCCAGTTAATATGGCTGGTTATGCAGCTGAAAATATTACGGCTGGACGTGTTGAAACGTTCACCTATGATCAGCTAACTGAACGCCAGCCGGAGCAGTCGATATTGCTGGATGTACGCAGTGAGCTGGAGCATCGCAATGGGAATATTCCGGACTCCATAAATATTTCAGTGGATGAGCTTCGTCAGCGATTAGATGAATTAGACTCAACCAAAGATATTTGGGTATACTGCCAGGTTGGTCTGCGTGGATATACAGCTTCGCAGATTTTGCGTCAGCATGGCTTTAATGTGAAAAATCTGAGTGGAGGTTATAAAACATACCGCCAAGCACAATTTCGGCCTGCTCCAATTTCTACCGGAAACCATGATAATAATGATGGACAGGGTCAGAACAACAATCCGAAACATGCTGTAAAGGAAGCAGAGCTCTCCAATCCAATCTTTACAGAGCCACAGCGTATTGATAATGAGTTGAACGTGTGCGGTTTAAGTTGTCCCGGTCCGCTGATACAACTCAAGCAGAAAATGGATCAACTATCGAATGGAGAGACTCTACGGGTGAAAGCTTCCGATCCAGGATTTTATGAAGATGTGAAAGCATGGGCAACGATGTCTGGTTCCTCACTTCTACACTTGGAACGATCCCAAAGCGGTACTATTGAAGCTGTAATTGCCAAAAATACTGCGCAGACCGCATCGTCAGCTATGGAAACTCCTAAAGAGGAGCCTGCGAGCACGCTGGTTGTCTTCAGTGGTGATCTAGATAAAGCGATTGCTTCTCTTATTATTGCAAATGGGGCAGCAGCAAGTGGACGTAAAGTAACCATGTTCTTCACTTTCTGGGGATTGAATATTATCCGTAAGCATCAGCCACAGCCTGTATCCAAAACAATGATTGGCCGCATGTTTGACATGATGTTACCGCGCGGCAGCCACAAGCTAGGCATGTCCAAAATGAATATGCTTGGAGTTGGCCCAAAGATTATTCGAGGCATTATGAAGAATAATAATGTTGCTTCTCTGGAAGAACTGATGCAGACCGCAACTGCGCAGGGAGTTGAGTTTGTCGCTTGCCAGATGTCCATGGATTTAATGGGGATTCAGCGTGAAGAATTAATGGATTCGGTTAACATCGGTGGAGTGGGCTACTATCTGGGGCAGGCAGCTCATGCAAATCATAATCTATTTATTTAAAATCGGTTTGTTAATAAAACCATTCAACTGTTTAGTGACATGTGTTATCTTAAAAAGCAAAAGCCCCTTCATTGCTGAAGGGGCTTAGATTCGTTTATTACAATGTCCGTTCGATGAAACGTAGTAGGGTATTTATGCGGACTCAGTCCCGCCAGTGTTTCCTTCACTTTTAGGTTCCATCAACATGATATGACATTCCTTTTCGGCGGAGGGTTTGATCTCAAGTCCCCTCGGGACAATAAACATCTCATCCTTGGAAATCCTCACCTGACCATCACGAAAATCAATGATCATCTTGCCTTCAATCACGAAAAATAACTTATCGGTTTCGGGATGAACATGCCATTCATAATCGCCAGCAATCTTAACAATTTTAAATTGATAGTCATTCATTTCACCAATTAATTGGGGTGACCAATTATCTTTTATTTTAGATAGTTCCTCGCTTAGTTTAATCGCTTGATAATGGATAGTAAGCCCTCCTTATTTTTTCACCTTCGATATAATGCTGCATACGCAACTCAAGACATGATGATGTTTTTCTTGGTCTGCCATAAGTATACTGATTTAATTTTCGCTTTAAAATGGATGCCTGTTGAAGTTAGGATGGATTATTGATGAACTTCCGTCGATATTCAGTAGGAGAAAAACCAAATTGTTTCTTGAACACTTTACTAAAATAAAAAGGGTCAGCAATTCCAACCGCTTGTGCAATTTGCTGTACTGGCACATCACTTGTAAATAGCATTTTTTGTGCCATGTTTATACGGTATTTTAATAGATATTCTGCCGGGCCCATCCCTGCATGTTTTTTGAATACGTAAGAAAGTCGATTTCGATTAACGTTATATTGTTCTGCGAGCGATGTTATGGTAAGGCCATGATAGTAGTATTCATGAATATAATTAGATACCCGTTCGAATAAAGTATGTGATTCACTACTCATTTGCCTATTCGACACACTTATTAAGGCTTCGTTCAGCACATCGCGAAACAGCATTTCAGTCTGAAATTTTGAAATGCCTCCACGCTGATTATACACATGCCAAAGCTGCATAATTAATTCGATAAGACGTGGGGATTGTCCCGTTGATAATTCAAAATGCTGATGGGAAAAGCTTGACTCTTCTAGTTCTGAGCTACATATACGGTATAAAACAAGGATATATTCCCAGTTGGAGTTATCAAACGTTTTTTCATTCAATTTCATTTTTGCACCACCATGCACCACTTTTCCTGGCGAAAGAATATAAGGTGTTCCATTAAATTGAAATTGTATCTTTCCTGTAAGGGGAAACACAAATCCAGGAAAAGAGTCGGTATAGTCAGCGTGATTCACTCCTGGATTCGTAGCATATCTATATATTCCCTCTACTTGAAAAGGAATGTGTGCAAAATGTTCTGCTAACTGATTCACATCTATTTTCACGTTGTGTACCTCATTTCGATAGTAACTCACTCCACATTATTGATAACAATTCTCATTGTCAACCTATTTAAACAATAGTTTCATCGATGTTGAAACTTTAGCTTATGCGAACTATAGCTAAATAAAATGAAGAAGGCAGACGATCAAACGTGATCGTCTGCCTTTTTTGGGTTCAACGTTCTAATTACATGAAATTCAAAAGTTTTGTCTTTAGGAAAAGACTTATCTTAATAATTTTCTCCGCGATAATAGCGCTCCAGTTTGTGATCCAAATGAACGAGCTGCGCTTTTTTCTCCTCGATATCTTCCAGCAACTTTTGCCTTTGATCTTGAATCAGTTTGGTTCTTTCCGGCAGAGTCGAGGTTCCTTCATTTACTTTGTCATAATACGTTTTGATATCCTCCACACTCATCCCGGTTTCGCGAAGACATTTGATAAAAACCAGCCAGTTCAGATCATCTTCCGTGTAAAGACGGTTATTCTGCTCACTTCGCGCAGCAGGCTTCAACAGGCCCTTTCTTTCGTAAAAGCGTATCGCCCCGATAGCGATATCGACTTTCTTCGCTACTTCTCCAATCGTTAACATGTTAACCCTCTTTTTTATCAAAATTTATAGTTGACCTACACTAAGTTTAGCATAGTAACTTATGTATTGTTAATGAAATCAAATTAGAGAAAAGAGGATTCACATGAAGAAGACCGCTTTTGTAACTGGAGCAAATAAAGGAATCGGATTCGAAATCGTTAAGCAGTTAGGACAAGCCGGCTGGAAAGTCGTCCTTGGTGCACGCAGCGTTGAACGGGGCGAAGCGGCTGTTACCGAGTTAACTTCTGAGGGGTTAGACATAGAATTTGTGCAAATTGACATGAGTGACTTGGAAACTATCGAAAGGGCAGCCGATTTGATTGCCAAGGATTATCCGTACTTAACACTTTTGATCAATAATGCGGGTATGCCGGGTGCTTTCGCCCGTTCTTTTACGGATACCAAAGAAGAGAATCTGAGGAGCGCTTTTGAAGTCAACTTTTTCGGAACCTTTCGTCTGAACCAGCGTTTGTTCCCGTTAATCAAAGATAACGAAGGCACAATCGTTAATGTATCGACCGACATGGCTTCTCTGGATCATATGCAAAATGCTGGATTTGCTTTAAACGCATTCGATTATAACTCATCCAAAACGGCCAACAATGCTATGACAGTTTCGATGGCTTATGAACTTAAAAGCAGCAGGGCTCAAGTATTTGCGGTAACGCCTGGATTCACATCAACAGACCTCAACGGAAATGCTGAAGGCGGTAAATCAAAAGAGGCAGCTGCTGCGATTATCGTGGGTTATGCGACAGATGGCAAACATCATAACGGCGAATTCTTGAATGAGCAAGGCGTGTACGCCTGGTAATCCCATCTGCAAAGCAATGGTATCCAAATGTATTTTGGTTAGAGTAACATTCAACGGCTAATCAAAGGGGTAAAATGGCGCGAATTAATTTGGAAGGACAAGAACGAAGTGTTAAAAGGCTTTGTCATTATGTTGTGGTAAAGCTATATACTCGTTAAGTAACAGACATATTAAGCCGGGGCACCCGCTTAGTATGTCTGTTTTTCCGTAATCCTCCAGCTAATTCTTGTTATTTGCAAGCTAATGTTTTATATTGACATAAGAGTAGGTCAAAAATAAAAGAGGTGAGCGGACGAGATGACTCCACGCACAAAAGAACAAAACGAAGAGATCCGGCTGCGGCGCCTGGCGCAAATTCGTAAAGCCGCTGCCGATGTGTTTTTGAATAAAGGGTCTTTACTCGAAATCCGAGATGTGGCCATTGAGGCGGGACTCGGATATGGCACGGTATACCATTATTACAGTAATAAAGGCGATTTGCTCCACGATCTGCTGTGGGATGCGTTGGAGCGGGCAGGGGGAGCACCAGCAGCCCCACACGCTTCGAATTCGGGGGATGAGCCAGCGAATGGGCCCCTCGCCTTTGCTTCTGCGGCGAATACCGGAAACTTTGCTGTCGCGGATTCCCAAAGCGGAAACTACGAAACGACCGCTTCCGCAGAACTTGGCCCCGTCGCGGCAGCCAGCGTCCAGTTGCTGCAGCTTTGGGCGGAGGACCACGCCATATACCTGCTGTATAAGCTGGCTCTTGAGGGGTTTGCCTCGCTACCTGAAGCACGCTCGACCAAGCTTATGGCTGCTTTTCAAGATGAGGTGCTCTCGCCGTTTGCTGCGCTGGTGGACACCGGGCGTGCGGCGGACGAGGATGCTTCTTCCGGCGGAAACGCGGCGGAGCAGCCGTATCGGCTACAGCGCGCGGAAATGCTGATGGCTGCCTTGGTTGGGTGCGCCTCGCTTTCGCTGCGTCGCGAAAAGCTGCACGAGGAGGCAGGGGATATCGTCGGGTTTTTAAAATTATAGGATGCCTAAGGAGTGAATATACAAAAGATGATCATTATAAAATCACCTAGGGAAATTGAAGAAATGAAGCCGGCGAGCCAAATCGTTGCGGACTGTTACCGCGAGGTGACCAAACTCATCGAGCCTGGCATCACCACACTAGAAATCAATGATTTTGTTGCCAGGCACATCACCAAGCTGGGTGGCAAGCAGTTTACGAAAGGCTATAATGGCTTCCCCGCCGAAACCTGCATTTCGATCAACGATGTGGTGGCCCACGGCATTCCTTCGAAACGGGTAATCATGGATGGAGACTTGCTAAAACTCGACATCGTCGTGGAATACGGGGGATGGTTCGGCGATTCGTGTGTGAGCTATGCGGTAGGCAATATTCGGCCGGAAGTGCAAAAGTTAATGAAGGTGACAAAGGAATGCTTGGATCTGGGAATTGCTCGGGCTATACCCGGAGGCCGGCTCGGCGACATAACGTCGGCGATTCAAAAGCATGCGGAAGCGCATGGGTACTCGGTGGTACGTGATCTGTTGGCACACGGGATTGGGCGGAGCCTGCATGAGGAACCGACCTATGAGCATATCGGCGTAGCCGGCAAAGGCATTCGATTAAAAGAAGGCATGGTGTTTACGATTGAACCGATGATCAACGAAGGAACGTTCCGTATCACGATCGACGACGATCAGTGGACGGCGAGAACGGCCGACGGCAAGTTGTCGGCACAATATGAGCATACGATCG
>NZ_LGRP01000046.1:0-35568 GCF_001636635.1 Paenibacillus sp. O199 | reverse complement strand
CCCTCAGCAGGGGAAATCCCGCTCCAAAGGCGGACGCTTCGCTCCCTCTGCTCCGATTCCGCCCTCCTCCGCTGCTTACCTCAAATACATTTGCAGCGGCTGCAGTCGCAGCTCGCGGATGGCTTCCGCCACCTGCATGGCGAGGCGACGGGCACCGCGCTCCTGAAAATGCGTGTTATCCTCCACGCCTGTTGGGAAGTTCACGTACTCACCCGGCAGAACCCACATGAAATCCTCCTTGCTCCCTTCAACGCCCGCTTGCTCGAACAGGATACGGCTTCGCTCAGCCAGATCGATCAGCGGTACACCTTCCTCTTCCGCCAGCTCACGCACAGCGACGATATAATCGCCATGGGTGTCGGTCAATGTGCCGTCATCAGCGAAGTAACGCCGATGTACCGGTGTCACGAGCACCGGACGCGCCTTAGCTTCGCGGGCGGCATCGATATACTTTTTCAGATATTCCTTATATGTTGTGAAAGGCTCCGTTCCCCGGTCAGGGCCCGGCTTCTCATCGTTATGTCCAAATTGAATAAACAGAAAGTCTTCCGGCTTAATCTTCTCCAGAATGGCATCCAATCTGCCTTCATTGATGAAGCTTCGGGAGCTGCGTCCAGACTGGGCATGGTTATCCACAGCAACATCATGTTTGAACTGTGCAGGCAACAGCTGGCCCCAGCCACAGTATGGATATCCACTTTCCGGCTGATCCGTCACGGTAGAATCACCAGCGATAAATACATTCATCGTCTGATTGGCAAGCGTGATCTCCAATGCATTAATCCGCGGCGCAGGACCGGAGAAGGATAGTCGGAGCTTTCCGCCACGAACCACAACCGAGAATCGAACCTCTGCACATTGCCCAGGAAGTGTACGAATGGTTGGCAGCATCAGCCTGCCCTCTCCGGCTTTGACTCTGGTGATCGTCTCCGCCAATTCATCCCCTGCAATTAACAAGACCTGATAGGTTCCATCGGGTACATTAACGATGAAAGATGCCTTGAGCGGAATACAAAAGCTTGAACGCAATCGGGCAGACACATTGGCCTGCCATTGTTTGCCGTTGTTTGCCCTACTGGAATTCGATACTTCGTCTTCACTTATCCGTTGTTTCTCATACACAAGGGAGCCGGATTCGAAACCGTATTCTCCCTGTTCTTCATATGCAGTGCTGGCAGACACTTTCAAATAACCCTCAACCTCACCTGCACTGCCAGAGTCCGGTCCAAAATTGAACTTCCAGTGGGTAACGGCCTCTTCACCGCCCTCTGCCGTTACCTCCGTGGCAACAGCCTGACTACCCTGGGCCTTATTCAATAGGAACAACCTCCTTTGTTCAATATCCAATTCAGGTTTGAATCCAGTGAATATCGTTTATCCTTTCAGTCCGCTGGTGCTCATGCCCTGTACAATTTGTTTTTGGAAAATAAAGAACACGGCTACAACGGGTACGAGACTCACAATGGACATCGCGAACATCGCTCCCCAGTTGGAGGCAGACTCACTGTCCAGGAACATTTTCAGTGCCATGGAGACCGTATATTTATCCGGCGAGTTGAGATACAGTACTGGACCGAGCAGATCCTCCCATCTCCAGTAGAAGGAGAAGATCGCAGCCGTTGCGAGTGATGATTTGATGAGTGGCATAATAATCTGTACATACAGTCTGAACTTGTTACATCCATCAATGGTAGCAGCCTCATCCAGCTCTTTCGGAATCGTACGAATGAACTGTACCATCAGGAAGATAAAGAACGGCATCCCGAAGAACGTAGGTACAACTATCGGTAGAATGGTATTCAACCAACCAAGCTTCGTGAAAATAATATATTGGGGTACGAGTACAACATCATGCGGCAACATAAGTGTTAACATCATCAGAGAGAACCAAAAGTTACGTCCTTTGAAGTTAAGTCTAGCAAAACCAAAGGCAATCAGCGATGAGGATAACACTGCACCAATCGTAGAGATGACCACAATAACGAGTGAGTTGGTGATGTAATCCATAAACGGTCTTCCGCCTGCGCCTTTCCAGCCATCCGCATAGTTACTCCAGATCCATTCCGTTGGGAACAAGGACTCGGCAGTTACGAAGATGGTACGACTTTCTTTGAATGAGCTGAAAAGCATCCACAGAACGGGATAAAGCATCAGGAGGGCCAAAGCTGCAACGAACAGGTGATAGATGGGCCATTTCACATTTCTCCAAACCATCGTTACTTCCCTCCTTCGGATTCATAGAATACCCAGAACTTGGATGTCAGGAACACCGCGACTGTGAGTATACCGATCATAATAAGCATGATCCAGGCCATGGCCGAAGCATAACCCATGTTGTTAAACATAAATGCCTGACGGAACAGATACAGCGAGTAAAGCATCGTACCGTCCATTGGACCGCCCTCGCCTTTAGAGATGATATATGCAGGTACGAAGGTCATAAATGCACCGATGGTTTGCATAATAAGGTTGAACAGAATGATTGGACTGAGTAGCGGTAAGGTGATACCAAAAAATTTACGTACCGGGTTGGCACCATCCACACCTGCTGCTTCGTACATCTCGGGAGATATATTTTTCAGACCGGCCAGGAAGATGAGCATGGAAGATCCAAACTGCCAAACAGATAACGAGATCAGCATAACCAGAGACGCATTCGGATCACCAAACCAGCTAATTGGCCCAATTCCGATTGCCGTTAATGCACTGTTGATGACACCTTCATTACTGAAAAGGTTACGCCACATAATCGACACGGCCACACTACCACCGATAATGGATGGCAGGTAGTACAAGGTACGATACGTTCCGACCATACGGGATCCCGTATTCAGGATCATGGCTACGAAAAGTGCGAAGACCAGTCTTAGAGGGACACCAATGAACACATACAGAAACGTTACTTTAACCGAGTTCCAGTACTTCGGATCATCAAAGAACATTTTGGTGTAGTTGTCCATCCCGATCCACCGCGGTGAAGTGAACAGGTTATAACTCGTAAACGACATGTATAGGGATACAAACATCGGAATAAGCGTAAAGCCCAGAAAGCCGATGATAAAAGGACTAATAAAAGCATACCCGGTTAGGTTTCTACGCAACGACGAATATTGCCTCAACGGAACAAACCTCCTTTATTGATCTGCTTGCTTTCCGCGACCTTGCTTCGAGCTACTGGACGGGGAAAGGCCCTCGCGGTATGCGAGTAGCCCTGTTCCCGTCCATCCCGGTAATGGGATGAGCAAGCGATCATTCAACTGTTATTTATTGTTGGCAAGAACGGCTTCGGCATTTTTGCGGAATGTCGCTGCTGCTTGTTCCGGTGTAACCTTACCAAAGTTCAGTTCCTCCACAACATCCGCCAGAGAAGCAATGACTTCCGGCGAACCTACCGGTGGTGGTGAGCTCATTGGCGAAGCCTTAGGCTCCATGGACGCTACGAAGTCAAATACCTGTTTCGTTGCATCACTCAACTCAGGAGCGATAGCTTCTTTGATTTTGCCTGAAATCGGCACACCGCGCTCGCCTTTGATCAGTTTGTTAGCTTCCACATCGTTCACCCAGAAATCGATGAATTTAGCTGCTTCTTCCTTCACTTTCGAGTTCGATGTTACAGCCCAGTACATACTTGGCTGCATATAGAGTCCTTTTTCCATATCCGGTCCAGGCATTGGTGCAATCTCCAAAGGACGATTAGCTACCTGCTGCAAGGCCACAAACTGGTTGGACCATTGCCATACGCCAATTCCTTTTTCCTTAACCAGATCGGATTCCTCAATAATACCTTTCGTCTGGTTAACCAGATCCGGTGAAGGTGCAGCTCCCTGCTCAATCATCCGCCGCATGAGTCCGAAGAACTCAACGAATAGTTTGTCGTCATCATAGCCAAGACCCGTTCCTTCAGCATTGTAGAGGGACAGTCCTTTGGTCCGCAGGAAATAGTGGAAGAAGATATCCGGCGCTACGCCCCCATCCAAAAAGAGTCCTTTGGCAGCCGTTTGCTTGCCAAGCTCTTCATACGATTCCCAAGTCATATTTTCGGGAATGGCATCCACACCCGCTTTTTTGAGCAAAGCCGGATCATATTGGAAACCCAGTACGTTAACACCAGCAGGTACTCCATATTGTTTGTCGTTGATAACGCCTGTGCTGATTACGTTCTCGGATACGTCGTCTACTTTAATCTGGTTTCCGAGATACGGTGACAGATCTTCGAGCTGTCCGTTCTTTGCATATTGGCTGATGTAGGAAATATCCATCTGAACAATGTCCGGCAGTTGATTCGCTGCAGCTTGTGGAGCGAGCTTTTTCCAGTAGTCATCAAATGAGGCGTATTCCACGTCAATTTTGACATTCGGGTTTTTCGTTTTGTACAGGTCAATGACCTTCTGTGTGTATTCATGACGTGCATCTGATCCCCACCATGCGATACGAAGTGTTACCGAACCATCCCCAGATGTTCCGCCCGATTCTCCGCTGCTGCTGCATGCCGTTGTTAATACCAGCAATGCCGCCATCATCAGGAATATTGCCTTTTTCACCATGCCAATCTCCCCTTTTATGTTGAAATGGTTGTGTGAACGAGTTATCTCCCACTTTCTGATAACGCTTTCACGAACTTTATATTGTCATTTTCGCAAATGTGGGACCATAGTTGAATACACAAAACCGTCTAGTTGGTTCAAAAAACAGAGGAGGACAACTGCACCTCTATCGGCGCTGTTCGTCCCCCTCATATTTCGATTCCATGATCGTCAGTCAATTGTTATAAGCCAGTTCTGCGGAATTCAGTAGGTGTCATGCCGGTCCACTTTTTGAACACCTGACTGAAATATTGTGAGTTCCCTCCGAAGCCAAACAATTCGGCAAGCTCAAAGACCTTCACATCTCCACCTCTGCGAATATGGTCGCAGGCACGCTCAATGCGCAAACGATTCACATAGTTGGAGAAGTTTTCACCCGTCACTTTTTTGAAAATTTTGCCGAGATAATCCGGATTCATATATAACATCTGATGGGCAACCCCGTTAAGCGAGAGATCAGCCTCGCCATAATGGCGATCCACAATATCCATCATCTTCTCCACAGCAGAAGACTGACGGCTAATATGGTTTTTGTAATAACCGGAGGTTAACCGGGCTGCGCTGCTGGCAACAAAGGATTTTAAGCCAGATAATGTGTCGATATGGGGCAGCTCTGCCATACGCTGAGTAAATTCCGTTGCCTCCTCAGGAGGACAAACATGAATCATTGCGGAGTACAACTGCACCACATACGACCGAGTAATCCCGATTTCAAGCTGCTGACCAGACAAAAGCTCGAACAGGCGATCCACTTCAGCGCCCGCTTCTTCCGTATTGCCTGACTTAATCAACTGACATAACTGCTCTCCATCTTGTTCAACATGTACACCATCACATTCCCCGGCCAGCTCCAGATCACTTTTGGTAATCAGCTTGCCTTCGCCGATAAAAAAGCGATGGTTCAGGCATTGCAGCGCCTCACGGAACAAACGCCGGGACTGGATCATTCGATCTGCTTCACTGAGGGCAGCCGTAACTTCCAGTTTATATAGTCTGGTGAAAGCAGTCCGCACTTCCTCGATGCTCTCCTTTAGACCGACCGAATCGGCAGAGTCCCCCAACAGAATTAACAGTTTGCCTTCAATGGTAGTGCTTAATAGAACATGGGGCAGCAAATCACTGGCAATGTTTTTGATTGCAAATAGATGACTATAATCATGTTCATCTGCAATCCGGAACAGCAGCAGCCGCACTTCGTTATCCTCCAGCTCCAAGTCAAACAGCTCCTGATAATACTCCAGATCGACTGGACCATAGGTTTGGTTCGTCATAAACTCCAGCAGGAACTGCTCCTTCACATGTGGCAGCACCCGCTGCAGACGCTGTTTCATCTCTCCGGCCACATGTTCCTTTACCTGGGCATCCTGGTGTTCCTGAAGCAACTCAGACAAGGCATCATGAATCTGGTTCTCGTTACATGGTTTGAGCAGATAATGTTTCACTCCATATTGCATCGCCCGGCGAGCGTATTCGAACTCTTTGTAGCCAGACAACATGATAAAGCGGAGTCCAGGGTAAGCCTCAGATGCTTTTTCAATGAGTCCAAGACCATCCAGGCCCGGCATCGAAATATCCGTAATGATAATATCCGGTCTGGAATGACCGATTTTATCCAGCGCTTCAATCCCGTTTCTCGCGGTATCCACGAGTTCTGTCCCCGCTGCAGCCCAATCCACGACTTGCGAAATCCCCTCCAGAATGACACGTTCATCATCTACGAGCATCACTTTGTACATCGTCATCGTCCTCTCTAATCCAAGGTATTCTGATCGATACTACGGTCCCTGATCCGGGATTGCTGCTCATGATCATTTCGCCTTCGTCGCCGAAGGTCAACCTGATCCGTTCTTTGATGTTCGACAGTCCGATCCCCTGTCCCCTCGTCTGTACGCGTCCCTCTTGCAATTGCTCCAGAAATTCGGGAGTCATACCCGGACCATCGTCCTCCACATCA
Organism: Paenibacillus sp. O199; assembly: GCF_001636635.1. Classification (NCBI taxonomy): domain Bacteria; kingdom Bacillati; phylum Bacillota; class Bacilli; order Caryophanales; family Paenibacillaceae; genus Paenibacillus; species Paenibacillus sp. O199. Next base: position 29,031 of record NZ_LGRP01000046.1, on the reverse strand, counting down.
ATTACAACGTTGTCTCCGTCTGCTCTCGCCCTAATCCGAATACGGCAAGGTTCTATGCTTGGCTCCAATGCATAATGAATGGCGTTCTCCACCAATGGCTGCAGAGTTAACTTCGGAATGCGTGCAGTTCCCACTTCAGGCGCAATGTCCATGTCAAAATCAAGTCTTTCCTCGAATCGCGTGTGCTGGATCGTCACATAACTGCGGACGATGTCCAGTTCCCTTTCCAAAGTAATCCACTTCTCGGACATGTTCACTGAGCTTCGCAGCAGAAATCCGAGGGCTTCGACCATTTCGGAGATTTGATGCTGCTTCTGCACTTTGGCAAGCCAGTTGATCGATTCCAGTGTGTTATATAGAAAATGTGGATTAATCTGTGCCTGAAGCGCTTTCAATTCAGTCTCTCGGATCACGAGTTGCTTCGCATAATTCTCGTCAATGAGTTCACGTATACGCTGTACCATCATCTTGAACGTGCGATGCAGCAATCCGACCTCATTTTGTGAAGATACCGGGACATTGCCCAACGCTACTTCCTCCAGCTTATCCAGATCGCCTTTTTCGATATTGCGCATTTTCTTGATCAACTGGGCGATAGGCTGTGTAATACTGCGGGAAAACTTGGCTCCGAATATAAGCGCCGCTAGGAATATCATGATAAAAATGACAGTCACCAGCTGTTTAACAAACTGGATCTGCTTAAACATCTGGTCAAAGGGCGTCATATACAGATACACCCAATCTGTATATGGGGAATTCGCACGAGCGACAAAATTCCTTCCCTGCTCAAACATGGCTATCCCATAGGGCTGAGTGCGCTTCAGTTCAGACTCGATTTCAGATTTACTGACAGTCGACTCTGTTGGGTAGATTACTTCCCGGCCATCTGTAATTAATAGCTGTGAATCCTCTGCCGGGTGTTGCATCTGGTCTTGGACAATCCGATCCAATCGTACACGAATAACCAGGGTGCCCAACTTCTCCAGCGTAAATGCTCCACCGGTAAAAGACTTTACCTGTCTAACCGACAGTAATCTGGCTTGTTGGTCCCCGCCTGTGTACCAAGCATTAGAGCCCGAATATTGCTGTCCCAAAGCAACCAATTCTCTTTGCGTCTTCTCCGAGATTCCCTCCCGGTTTCCAGCTGCCATAATATTATTATCATTATCGATAAAGATCATGGAATAGACGTATTTCTCTGAACCTGCATATGCCACCAGTCTGTTGGTAATTTTTTTGCGCAGGCCATTTTTCTCATACCCCGATTCAGCCTTATCCAACTGAAGAAGATATTGCTGAAGAGGCTCGTCGGACATGACCTTGAAGGATAGATTGGAGATCTCACGCAGTTGGTTCTCGATGCCCACCGAAGACATATTAAGCACCTGTGAGGATTTCTCATAGATTTGTCGATCATAAATGCCGAATACATATCCCAGGACAGATACATAGAACGTGAAGCTGATCATCATCAGTAATCCGATGAGAAGAATGGTTTTGTGATGAATCGGCAATGTCGTGAAAGCGTTTTTAATTCTACTCATCCAAAGCGCTCCTTTGGCTCGCGAAGGGTGCAGTCATTCGAAACTGTTTTCGATCTACTGTAAGTTATTTTCATATTTACACATCCATGGTCAGATGACAAGTCATATTTATGCAACATTTTAGGTCATTTCCGAAGGTGTGTATCCTTGGTCTGGTATGAACATAGACGCAAAAACAGCCAGATTCCCTGAAAAGATCAAGGAAATCTGGCTGCTCAATATCTTGTCGATAGTGTATAAGAGTGCTAATTATTTCGTTACGGATTTACAAAAACGGTTTTTAACTTGGCGACATACTGCACATCAAAGCCAAGACCCTCGGCTACCATAGCAACCGGCACATATGTTTTGGACTCTGTGCCCACCTTGTTCAAGAATGCAGGTGTATCCACGGCTACGGATGCACCATTCACCTGAACGGCCGTTGCACCAATCTTCACGGCAACCTTCCGATCTCCGTATGTAATCGTTGCGGTTGAGGTTTTGTTATCCCATACCGTAGTTGCGCCAACGGCATTCACGATATCCTGGATCGCCACAAAGTTTTTACCATTGCGGTTGATTGGTTTGTACGGCGTGTCCAGCGTTTTACCACTGACAATGATATTCATCGGTTGGCCTGCAGCAGGAGCCGTCAGCTTGGTGTAATCGCCCCAGATCGTTTCTGCGAATACTTTGGCAATCGCTTCATATCCGAACTGATTCGGGTGGAAATCGCGGTCCTTAATCATGTGAGTCATCGTGCCTTCACCGCCAATAAATTCCTTGGCGACATGAGCCACTTTCACATCAATTCCTTTAGCGGAAAATTCAGTCGCAATTCCATCAATGGTCGCAGTAAACCCTTGGGAAGCCTCCATCAGTTTCGCATAGAGCGCTTTACCAGCTACTTCAGGCATGGGTTGGTACTGGTCAGCGATTACGATTTTGGCATTAGAATTAATCTCATGAATATCATTGATAACTGCGCTAACATTGGCTGTATAGGAAGATAGCAATTCCTTCACTTTTGCTTCCAGTTCCGCATCACTTAGCTTATCTGCTGAACCGAGCAACTCGGACACATCGTTCCCTCCGATTGTGATGGCAACGAGATTAGCCCCAGCTACACTCTCCCGGATGGCAGCAATATTGGCTCCAACTTGTGCCGCTCTTGGATCAGGGAGGCTCGGTTGAATGGCTTCGGAAGTGAGCGCTTTCCCCTCTTTAATCGCATCTGCAAAGTTTTTCAAACCACTGCTCTTCAATCCGGCAATACCATAGTTGTCCACCTGAGTACGTCCGTGAAGTAGACCTTGTTCCTGCAACCGTTCTACATAACCATAGGGCAGTTCTTTCAGGTTCGGCTCATACCCTACGGTGATGGAGTCCCCCAATGTGACGAGGCGGAATTCCTTGGTTACTGATATCGCATCTTTCTGTACAGGCAATGATGATGTTACGCTTCCTGCGGGTAACGCATTGCTATCCGCAGCATGAGCGGACTGTGCGGATGATGCCAAAATCAGCATCCCTGCTAGCATACTTGCCGTTAATCCCGCGGCGGTACTTCTCCATATGCGTTTACGCTTCATTCTTAGAACACTCCTTTTTCCCGTATCTATAAAATAAAAAAAATAATTACATATTACACTGTTCACTCCGGTGACAGAAGTTCGTGTAACTCTATTCTAACATTATTAAAGGGGCGCTGTCGTCTCCACCCCATATCCGCACGAAAAACAGACTCCCCTAATTAGGGAAGTCTGTTATCCGTTGAGTATAGTCACGATGTTCACTCGTTAAGACTTTGATTTATTCGTGTCTCCAGAATCAGAACCATTCGTGTCCATTTCCGTTTTGTTCCCGGCAGACCGATCTAGATATCGATCGTAGCGATCGTCCACCTCACGTGCCATGTCCCGGTACTTCAACGTTTCTTCAACAATTGGGTCTCGTTCTGTCTGAATGCGCACCTCGTACTTGGGAGGAATCAGCTGACGTTCACGTTTGTCAGCATCGCCGGACTCCTCCATCTCCCCTTCAGTCAGCATATCACTCAAACGTCGTTCCAGTTCTTTGGATTCATCCATTGTTGTTCGCTCCTTAAATTAAAGTCACATATGCACTAATCTTACTATTGTACTTTCACTTCGTGGACAGAACAATCTTCCGATCGCTGTTATCCCCAGATTTCTTTGATTCCCCTCGTCCAAGGGAGAAATCCGGTGATAAAGGCGAGCGCTACGCTTCTTCAGATTTGTTCAGTCCCCTCCGTTTAATGTACAATTTCAGATTTTTAAAGCATTGATGAATTGAATAAACTCACTCACTCCAAACCTGTTGCGTTTGCTTCCTTCAGCACACCCGTCAGTGCATCATGAATCTTGCCATTGCTGGCAACCACATGGCTCACCGACAGTTGGTAAGGCGTCCCCACGGTATCGGTAACCTTGCCGCCGGATTCCTCAACTAGCAGTGCACCTGCGGCGATATCCCAAGGCTTCAAACCGACTTCGGTATAAGCGCTGAGGCGCCCCGCTGCAACATATGCCAAATGCAGGGCAGCAGAACCACCTGCACGCAGACTGCGTACTTGCGGTGCCAGTGCTTGAACAGCGGCCATATTGATCGGCAACGCGTAGGTCGTATCCGCCGGGAAGCCAACTGCGATCAGGCTCTGGGCCAGTTCCTGTTCACCAGATACAAGCATCCGGTTTCCATGGACATAAGCGCCTTTTCCTTTTTCCGCAACAAACATCTCGTCACGGGAAGGATCGTAGATTACCCCCACAATCACCTCACCGTTATGAGCCAAGGCAATGGATACGGAGTAGAACGGAAAACCATGTACGAAATTGGTCGTTCCGTCCACCGGATCCACAATCCAGAGAAACTCTTCTTCCTCAGCTTCTTTCAGTGCCTTCGCTGATGCTTCCGGTCCCGGTTCCACGCCTTCTTCACCCAGAATGGCATGATGGGGAAAATGCGTCAGAATCAGGCGTCGGATCATCTGTTCCGCACCTTTATCGACTTCAGTAACGAGATCCTGCGGCGAATACTTGGTTCCGGGCTCTCCCACAGTTCCGAGACGGCTCTTGATCCACTCTCCAGCTTTGGAAGCTGCATTAATGGCGACGGCAGTATAGCTTTTGCTTGTCACGACATAAGGTGTTTTTTCCTTCTCATTCAAAGCGTTCACTCTACTTTCTATATCAATCTACGAAAAATTAAAATACTTGTTAAAAGTATACGCCCCGAGGGTCGTAAAGTTTCTCGTTGCCCAGGCCCCTTTTGGCGCTACGGATGAATGATTACCGTCGACTCGTCCACCCATTCCACACCCTCTTCGTGATAGAATGCTAGTTTCTGCATCAACTGCACCAGAGCTTCATCCTTGCGTTTGGCCTCAATCATCACATCAAGAGCGGGCGTATCTGCTGCAATATGACGTAAAAAAGCGAGCATCGGCTCCACCTCAACACCATCAGCATGACCACGCAGGTCCTTCTCACTCTTTGGACTGGAGACGTGAATTTTGGGCGGCAACGGCTTGTCTGCCGGAGAATCCGCTTGAGCAAGCGGAGACTCCCAAGTCTTCAATATATCCGGCCAGAGATCCCATGGCTGTTCGCCTTCATTGTTCACCCATTGATGGTGGATATCCAGCACCATGGGCAGCCCCATACGTTGACATACCGAGAGGGTCTCGGGAGCATTGAACGTTTTGTCATCATTTTCGAGCGTCATCCGTTCCTGAATATCCCGATCCAGCTTCAGAAAATTTTCTTCAAAACGCAGCGCTGCACTAGGCTTGTCCCCGTATGCACCACCAATATGTATATTGTTCTTGGCAGTGGCATTCAGCCCCATGGCATCCAGCATCCGTACATGATGGCGAAGGTCGCGCATGGAGTTGCGCAGCACTTCCTCCCGAGGTGTGCTGAGTACCGTAAAATGATCCGGGTGGAAAGACACACGCATCTGGTTCTCCTTCACAAAATCGCCAATCGCGGCAAAATCCTGCTTAAGCGCGGGAAACGGGTCCCAATCACTGAGATCCTCATGCGTTGCTAGCGGAATTAATTTGGAAGAGAAACGATATACATGAATATGGCTTCCTTTGTTGTGTCTGAGCAAACGTAATGTATTATGCAAATTCTCGACTGCAATCCGTTCAAGCTTGCGAATTGCTGCTTCCCTATCATCAATTTTCTTAAAGCTGGACATAGTCATCGTCCGGGAAGGTGAAGCATTCTCCACAAGCACGGACATCGCCACATAACCAAAACGTACGAGCATGAATTTCTTCCTCTCTATTAGGGCGGGATTCCTTTCCCGGTATATGAAGCCGGCAGTCTTCCCTTCACTTTATATAACCAAGTTTTACCCTAAAAGAGTGACCATAATCGTGATTTGGACAAATCCGTCCATTCAATCCCGGTCCACATGTAACAAACTACCCCTGTGCCTGTTCACCAAAGAACATCTCGTCCGCGAGAGCAGTCTGAATGCGTGATTCTTCCTCGTTCAGTTTACGGATCAATTGCATCTCCACTTCGGTCACTTCTTGACCCTGGAAGTTAATCTCAGCAATGGAGACTACGATTTTTACGATGGCTACGGCCACGTTATCCGGTGTGTAAGCAATGACTTTCTGTCCGGTAGGAAATACACGAAAGCCTTGTTTGACCATTTTGCCACGGCCGTATTCTAGCAATTCGAACAGCTCTTGTTCATTCTTGAACTTGCACACGGAATTGAATTCGGTCTGAAATCCCATTCATACCCCTCCTTATAATGTCGTCCTTAGGCTACGCCTGTACGCCGTTCTCGTAGTTTAGCGCCTGCTTGCGGTTGTAGCGTTCCAAAGCCAGCTCAATCATGCGATCCAGCAGTTCGGCATACGATACGCCCGTTTCACGCCACAAGAGCGGGTACATGCTGTATGGTGTGAAACCAGGCATGGTGTTTACTTCATTAATAAGCAATGCCCCATCCGATTTGCGAATGAAGAAGTCTGCACGGGAAATGCCATTGCCTTCAATCGCACGGAATGCCTGCAATGCGGCCTCACGAATGCGATCTGCGGCTTCCGGGTCGAGCGGAGCAGGGATCAGCATCTGAGACTGTCCATCGATGTATTTGGCTGCATAGTCATAATATTCACCGGAAGATACGATTTCTCCTGGTACAGAAGCCATCGGTTCGTCATTTCCAAGTACACTGACTTCAACTTCTCGAGCCTCTACAAACTCCTCAATGACTACCTTGGTATCGTAACGGAGAGCGAACTCCACTGCTTTTTTCAGTTCATCCCGGTTACGCGCCTTCGAGATTCCTACGCTGGAACCGAGATTGGCCGGCTTAATGAAACACGGATAGCCCAGTTGATCTTCCACCTGCAAGATCATTTCATGTTCGGTCTGTTTCCATTGAGTAGCGTTAAAATACGTAAAGGCACATTGGTCGATTCCGGCCTGCGCGAACAGTTTCTTCATGACCACTTTGTCCATGCCGCCTGCCGAAGCGAGTACACCTGCGCCAACATAAGGCATATCCGCCATCTCGAACATCCCTTGAATCGTGCCATCCTCACCAAACGTACCGTGCAGCAGCGGGAACATGACGTCCATCGCCTCTTCTCCGCCATATAAACGGCCGAACAGCGCGTTCAGCGCTTCCTGTGTTCCGCCCGCCGCCTGCTCCAGCTTCAAATCTTCAATCTGCGCGAATGGCGCATGCATGACGGATCCTTTTTTCCACGTACCTTGCTTGGAGATATAAAAAGGAACCAGTTCATACTTCTCATAATCAAATGCGTTCGTTACAGCAAACGCCGTTTGCAGCGACACCTCATGCTCGCCTGACTTTCCGCCGTAAACGACGCCTACTGTTAATTTATCCATACTCATGTGTAACCTCCGATTATCTGTGCAATGATGCTGCCATGTCTGCATGTTCAGCACCACTTTTATTCTGTTATCTAGACTTATTTTACACGGAACCGGATGTCCACGTCACCGAATCCCGTAAAATCTTTGACCATCAAAACTCATCTGCAATGTGAAAAAGCCGGTACACCGTCCGCTCGTTCCAAGCGTAAGAATCCCGGTAATCCCAAAAACGGTGGCGGCTGCTGACTGTATGTGCGTTCACAAGTGGCATGCCCCCCGCATCAAAAGCGGTCACAACCGTACTGTGCTGAAACCTGCCGTCCCCGTCCCAGTCATAGAGGACTACATCTCCAAGCATTAGCTGCTCTGGACGATCCACTTCGGTTGCTGACAATCCCCAGCTGCTGCCAGATAAATAACGCTCCAGACTATTGGACACGGCCCAGCTGTAACTCCACATTTCAGAGCCATTTACATAGCCTTTGTACCACCATCCTGCTTCTCTTTTACCAGTATAGTGGATGGGTGCTCCCCCTGCAAAGAGACATTGGGACACATAATTGGTGCAATCTACTTCGAATTCCTCAAATGCCGGGTTTCCCGCATTCCACCACCGGTCCGCATAGGCGACAGCCAGATCCCTGCGATACAGCTGCTGCTTCGATCTCCTACCCTGTCCCAGTACTTCTCGGTTAAGCAGCGGCCGATTCATCGCCTGTACAAAATCAGCTTGTTGAAAAGGACGGCCCTCTCCTACCGGGCGACGCTCCGGCACTTCACGTTCTACACGTGCAATGGTCCAAACTCCACCTTGCCTAAGAAAGGTCAGGCGTTCCCGTTCAATCCGGTCTTCCCGATGGGTCAAACCATTCTTCTCATAGAACAGCCTGCTGTACAATTGCACATCGACGACCGATTCATCGGACCCATCCATAAGTGTCCGCACAAGCTTGGCGCTGGTCTCACTGCGAAGAGGCACCGCCCGCCGCTTGCGGTACCATTGGTCCAGTCTGGCCATCCGCTCTCCCCGTTCCAGCACAAATTCCGGATCGGTGACAATCCGTTCGCTTGTCTGTGGACGGTAGTCGATCTCACAGCGATTATACTGGTTCACGTAGGTATATAAGGCACTCTTCCATTCGCGTTCCAAGCCTGTGTCCCCCTTTGGCATGAGTTCTGTCCGGAATGATCCATTGCATGAAAACTCTTTTTTATTTATATGAGAGAATTTCGGTTGTATGTGTCTCGTTCTGTTTTGAAGCCTTATTATCGGGGATAATGCGTACGGAAGAGATCGCGTCCATTCCCTTTACTTGAGAACGCATTCAATCTCTCAATGGCTTGGCTGGACAGGCAAAAAGCCCTTTACGTACGGAGTTGAAAACGGTATACTTAAAACTAAAGTTACGATTATGAAATTACGTTTCACCTAATGAAACTAACGAACAAGGACACGGAACGATGAAGGCCTGTTCTTCACCTAAATGAACGTTTTCTTCATCTCACCGACACATTTTAAGGAGGTACATGTATGTCAGCCAAGAATCATTTCTCCGCGGCCCGCAGTCTTGAGGTCGGAGGCAAGTCTTATCGCTACTACAGTTTAGATGCTCTTCAGGAAGGCGGCTACGGCGACCTTTCCAAGCTCCCTTTCTCCATTAAAGTGCTGCTCGAAGCAGCTATTCGTCAATTCGACGGACGTGCTATTACCGAAGAACATGTAAAACAACTGACCGGCTGGGCAGAAGGCCGTGACAATAACAAAGAAATTCCATTTATCCCTGCACGTATCGTTCTGCAGGATTTCACTGGTGTACCCGTGGTCGTTGACCTTGCAGCAATGCGCGATACCGTGAAAAAAGCAGGCGGCGATCCAAAACAGATCAATCCACTCGTTCCCGTCGATCTCGTTATCGACCACTCCGTTATGGTTGATGCGTTCGGAACGAACGATGCACTCGACTACAACATCAAGGTTGAATTCGAGCGTAACGAAGAGCGTTACCGCTTCTTGCGCTGGGCACAAACGGCATTCAACAACTTCCGTGCAGTTCCACCATCCACAGGGATTGTTCACCAAGTTAACTTGGAGTACTTGGCTTCCGTGGCTGCAACCAAAACCATTGATGGCGAAACTGTTGTATTCCCGGATTCCCTCGTAGGAACGGACTCCCACACCACCATGATCAACGGACTCGGCGTTGTTGGTTGGGGTGTTGGCGGGATCGAGGCTGAAGCAGGTATGCTGGGCCAACCGCTTTATTTTGTAACACCGGACGTTATCGGTTTCAAATTGACAGGTAGCCTGAGCGAAGGCTCAACGGCAACGGATCTGGCACTCACAGTTACTCAAATGCTGCGTAAAAAAGGCGTTGTCGGTAAATTTGTCGAGTTCTACGGACCGGGTCTTAGCAACATCAGCCTGGCTGACCGTGCAACGGTAGCCAACATGGCACCAGAGTACGGCGCAACAATTGGTTTCTTCCCTGTTGATAGCGAAACACTGAACTATATGCGTAATACCGGCCGTACCGACGAACAGGTGGATCTGGTTGAAGCTTATTATAAAGCTCAGAACATGTTCCGTACTGCTGATACGGTTGATCCTGAATTTACAGATGTGATCGAACTTGACCTGGCATCCGTTGTACCAAGTCTCGCGGGACCTAAGCGTCCACAAGATCGCATCGAGTTGACTCAAATGAAGGATAGCTTCAACAGTATCATCCGTACGCCGATCGACAAAGGCGGTTACGGACTGAGCGACGAAAAAATTGCAGAAAAAGTACCTGTGAAACACCCGAACGGTTCCACTAGCGAACTGTCTGCTGGTGCTGTCGTTATCGCGGCAATCACAAGCTGCACCAACACATCCAACCCTAGCGTTATGGTCGGAGCGGGTCTACTTGCGAAAAAAGCCGTTGAACGTGGTCTGACTAAGCCTGGCTACGTGAAAAGCAGCTTGACTCCGGGTTCCCTCGTTGTTACCGAGTATCTGGAAAAAGCAGGTCTGATCGAATATCTCGACAAACTCGGATTCAACGTTGCCGGCTATGGTTGCGCAACTTGCATCGGTAACTCTGGCCCACTGCCAGACGAAGTAAGCGAAGCAATCTCCGAGAACGATTTGACGGTAGCGGCTGTATTGTCCGGTAACCGTAACTTTGAAGGTCGTGTGCACGCGCAAGTCAAAGCCAACTATCTGGCTTCTCCGCCACTCGTTGTGGCGTATGCTCTCGCGGGTACCGTTAATATTGATTTTGCAACCGATCCAATCGGTTATGATACCAACAACGAGCCTGTATTCCTGAAAGACCTCTGGCCTAGCTCCGAGGAAATCAAGGATACCATCGCTAGCTCGCTGAACGCACAGATGTTCCGCAACAAATACGAGAACGTATTTACAGCTAACGAACGTTGGAATACGATCCCTGTACCGGAAGGCGAATTGTATGAGTGGGATCCAAACTCCACGTACATTCAGAATCCACCATTCTTCCAGGAGCTTGGCGACAAGTTGACTGATATCGCAGATATTCGTTCCGCACGTGTTATGGCATTACTTGCTGACTCCGTAACAACGGATCACATCTCGCCAGCGGGTAATATCGCACCATCCAGTCCGGCTGGACTGTACCTGAAAGAACATGGCGTAGAACGCAAAGACTTCAACTCATACGGCTCCCGTCGTGGTAACCATGAAGTTATGATGCGTGGTACGTTTGCCAACATTCGTATCCGTAACCAAGTAGCTCCAGGTACTGAGGGTGGCATTACGAAATACCTGCCAACGGACGAAGAAATGTCCATTTACGATGCTTCCATGAAGTATCAGGACGAAGGACAGAACCTGATCGTTATCGCAGGTAAAGAGTATGGTACAGGAAGCTCGCGTGACTGGGCGGCAAAAGGAACATTCCTGCTTGGCGTCAAAGCCGTTATCGCAGAAAGCTTCGAGCGTATTCACCGCAGTAACCTGGTGGGCATGGGCGTAATGCCATTGCAATTCCAGGAAGGTCACGGCTGGTCCAGCCTCGGTCTGAACGGTCGTGAAACGTATGACATCACAGGTCTGAGCAATGATGTGAAGCCAGGACAAGAACTGACGGTTACCGTAACCCGTGAGGACGGCACCAAGTTCGACTTCCCTGTCATCGCTCGTCTGGACAGCATGGTGGACGTGGACTACTACCATAACGGCGGTATCCTGCAAACCGTATTGCGTCAAATGATGAAAAAATCTTAATCGCATTTATATTTAATGCAGTTAAGTTGTACAAAAAGCTCCCCGCCACGTGCGCTCTGCACGGTGACGGGGAGCTTTTTTTAATTAATATGACAAAGGCTGTGTAACGCCTCTACACTTCCTTTTAATGTCCAATGTAATGTGAAACTTGATCAAGGGATTGCAGTGTGTGCTCCCCCTCCTTAAACGCGACTCTGATTGGAATTATACTCTTTTCTGGTAGTGCGAGCTGCTCCACCTATGATTATCCGTTTCAGACCGATAAGCAGGCTGTACAGAACATAACCGATCATTCCACCAAAGGTGTTCAACATAAGATCATCCACGTCGAATATGCCCATGCCCGTCAATAGCTGTGTCGCTTCAAAAGCAAAACTTAAGAGCAAGGAAAGTACGAGTACCTTGGCCCCTGACAACAGCTTGTTCCCCATCAGCACTGGAATGAAAATACCCAGTGGGATAAAGGCCATGACATTGCCCAGCAGATGTATTGCGGTACCCGGACGATGTAACGACAGGCTATGCCAGTCTCTTGAGATTTCCTGAAATGGCGTCAGGTTAACGGTTCGCGTATGAATCAGATCCGGCTGTTGCGCGATCGCCATAAGTTGAACCCTCACAATGTCCCAATCCACCGTATGCCCTTTGAATAATATCAGCTTGGTTAGCAGATAGAGATAGACGATCAATGCCGCGACCCATATCAACTTCATGTTGAACTCCTTTGGTTTCATATATGAACCTCCATGTATTTCTAGTTGTTTATTCCTCCACCGTCACGACAACTCCCTTCATGTTGTCTCCCGATATCTCATATTGACCATGCTCAGGTATATTAATGGTTTCATCTTTGGATGCATCGTAATAACGTATAAGATAGTGCTCGTCCCCGACTTCAGCGGAAATACTCTTTTTCTGCTGCAGCAGCTCCAAATATTGCTCCAGCACCAGATGATTATGATACATGATGGCGCTGTGCGGCAATCCCACATACCGGAAATGCCATGGTTCGAATTGGATGCCGGTGATGTCCACTTTATCCTTCGGATAACGCAAGATGAATCCGAATTTCCATGCATTCTTTTCCAGCCAGGCTCCTTCCGGCGCTTCACTCATAGCAGCCAGCGTAGAGCCGATATCCATGGACAAGCCCAGGTTATGTTCACTATGACCTGCGGGAAGCGCATAGTCCGATCCCTTTTCCTCATAAAGCTGTTCTTGCTTCGTAAAGTCCCGATAGCCACTGCTGATGATGAAATATCGTACGTCATCTTTCCCAGCAGCTTCAACCATCTTCTGGAATGCTTGCGCTACGTACTTTGACAACATAATGTTATTATCCAGCAATCCGTATCCACGGATCAGTTCTTGTTGTTCAGCCAGATTGACAATATCGGTTCTAATCCCCTCCGCATGAACAGGATACTCCGAATTGACCAGCAATAAATTCCCTTTATGTACTTGATTCTTCATATCCACGTTAATTATTTTGGTATATCCTGCACGAATTTCACCCGTATCCTGAACTTCCAGATTAGCCTCTTCCTTCTGCTCAAACAGTGCGGGTGACTTGGAAAAGATATATCCCAGTACAATGATACATATCAAAAATCCCCACTTTTTCATTCCATGCTCCTCCTTTACCTCGTAATTCAAGGATAGAGAAAACTAGTTAAAAAAAAGCAGGGCAATTCTAAAGTTTTTCTTAAATTCAGCCTTTTACTTCATTCTAATGCAGGCAATCGCACTTCAAATACGGTCCGTACGATATCACTTTGGGCCGAAATGGACCCATCATGCTGCTCCACAATATTTTTGGCGATAAACAGGCCCAGACCTGTTCCACCTTCCTGAGGTGTCCGCGCACGATCTCCGGTATAGTACATATCAAAAATATGAGGCAGATCATCCGGATGAATATGTCCCCCATAGTTCATGATCTGAATGATAACCTGTCCTGCATCACGGTGTCCGTTGATATCCACATAAAGACCATCTGTACCGTGTCGCGCTGCATTAATCAACAGGTTCTCAAACACGCGTGCAAGCACCTCACCATCGCCAGAAATGGTTAACTCGGAATCGATATGCAGTCGGGTGACCAGGCGGTTCTTTTCAAAAACAGGGTAGAGCTCTTCGTTCATCTGCCTTAGCAGTTCACTAAGATCAAGCCTCTTTTTCTCAATCGGCAACATGCCATAGTTCATTCGTGTAATCTCGAACAAATCATCGATCAGTTTCTCAAGACGTTGAGACTTGGTAAAAGCAATCGCTGTAAAGTGCCTGACCTGCTCCTCCGTCAGCTGATCATCCTTCATCAACAGATCCAGATAACCCAATACTGATGTTAAAGGGGTACGCAAATCATGCGCCAAGTTTACAACCAGCTGGTCCCTGCTGCTCTCCGCAAAATCTCCCCGTTCTACCGCCTCCCTCAGTTTAAGACTCGCCAGATTGATATCCTCTGCAATCGCGCCCAACTCGTCCTTCGTCGAAATTTGCACACGGTGCTGGAAATCACCACTCGCGAGTTGCCGGATACCTGTGGAAATATTTTTGAAGTAGGTAACATACGGCTTGGTAAACCAGAAGAAAAACAGGATCGCAAGCGGTATGAACAAGATGAGGAAAAAGTAAATATCCCCTATACTTCTCATAAAATGACGATATTCTGCTAACTGATCCTCCGCACGCACACCAGTGTAATAGTATTGCATCACTTTATATACCCCAAAGGTAATCGCGCCAGATGCCAGCATGCTTAAACCAAGCAACAGAATCATGGTCGTTCGAAAACTTCTGCGTTTATTCATTGAACGTGTACCCCACACCCCATATCGTTTTGATAAACTTGTTCTTGTCCACATCTTCGCCCAGCTTTTTGCGCAGGGTCCGAATATGAACCATCACGGTATTGCCGCTCTCATAATAAGCCTCTCCCCACACTTGTTCAAAGATGCTTTCCGCACTGAACACCTGTTTGGGATGACTTGCGAGCAGATACAGGATGTCAAACTCCTTCGGTGTTAACTCTACTGGCTTGCCGTATAGGGTAACGCTATGTTGATCTGGCGAGATAATGAGCCCGCCTTTCTCCAGAATGGAGCGCTGGACCGGTACAGACTGGCTAAATTGAAGGGAACGGCGCAGTTGGGAATTGACCCGGGCGACCAGTTCCATCGGGTTAAATGGTTTTGTCATGTAATCGTCCGCGCCCATCACGAGCCCGGTGATTTTATCCATATCCGAGGTTTTGGCACTCAGAAAAATGATAGGCAGGTGATACTGCTCCCGAATTTTGCGGGTCACCTCATATCCGTCCATACCCGGCATCATAATATCCAAAATGGCCAAATCTATTGCTTGTGTCTGAACGGCTTGAACCGCCGCTTTCCCATCGAATGCCTTGATGATGTGATATCCTTCTTTTTGCAAGTGCAATGCAACCAGATCAGCGATCTCAACTTCATCATCTGCGATCAAAATCGTAATACGCTTCATTGCTTATTCCACTCCTATATGTGATGCTCAACAATATAACATATCTGAATCCAACTTATAAATGATTGAAGGGAATCCAATATATGAAACTGGACCGTTTATTAGCCATTGTTGTGCTGTTAATCAATCGTGGCCGGGTGCAGGCCAAGGATCTGGCGGATACGTTTGAAGTATCCATCCGCACCATCTACAGGGATATAGACACCCTGGGTCAGGCGGGTATTCCTGTCGTCACCTATCAGGGTGCAAGCGGTGGTATTGGCCTGGCAGAGGGCTATCGTCTTGACCGAAATGTACTGACCGACAAGGATCTGGCCTCCATTGTCACTGCGCTGCGCAGTGTCTCCACCTCCCATACGAATGTAGCACGGGATCTGTTGATGGAGAAACTCAGCAGCATCGTACCTGAAGCCAAAAATGAGGACTTCCAGGCCAATACCAGCCGCTTCATTGTGGATTATTCGATGTGGACGCATCCCGAAGAGCTGCAAATCAAACTTCAGCTTATTGAACAGGGCATGGATCAACTACGGCCCATTACATTTACCTATTGTAGTGCAGAAGGTACTCAAACTCATAGAACGACCGACCCGCATACTCTTGTGCTCAAAAAGCATTCCTGGTACCTCTATGCGTTCTGTCACGAACGAAACGATTTCCGCATGTTCAAGCTGGTCCGCATGCGAGATGTCGTCCTTGCCCAAGGAAGCTTCGAACGCAAGCCGATCAACCTGCAGGACAGGCCCTGGCAGCAAGAGTGGGCAACTCCGGATAATAAAGTGGCCCTGAGCCTGAGATTCCATGCTCGTATCCGTCACATCGCAGAGGAATGGTTTGGCATAGAGAACGTCGTTTCGGATGGTGAGGGGTATTATATCAGCCAAGTCGCATTCCCGGAGGACAACTGGTTGTATGGGTTCATTCTTGGATTTGGCGCGGATGTTGAAGTGCTGGAGCCTCTACATATTCGGGAAGAGATTCATAGAATTGCTGAACAAATTGTGCAAAATTATAAAGCTCCGCCCCTAACCTGACAGACAGGTGTCCAGTTCCTCCCGTTATACTTCTACTATATTCAAGCTGTACATAACGAGGAGGAATTGCTGATGAACGTCACAGTATGCCAGAGCTGCGGAATGCCACTTACTACCCCTGCTCAATTCGGAACAGAAACGGATGGTACTACAACCCGCGAATACTGTATCTATTGTTATAAAGAAGGCCAGTTCGAGCAGCCCGATATTACGCTGGAGGGCATGATTGAAATGTGCACCGCCATCTTGAATCAGGAAGGTATGGACGAGGAATCAGCAAGGGCAATGCTGCGCAACCAACTTCCTTTTTTGAAAAGATGGAATGCATCCGGCTCAGAACGGAACGTGGCATTTGGGGTAGAACATTCGGATGAGTCCGTTGAATTTAATCAAGGAACTCACGACAATCGGCTTTCCACAGAGCCCATTCGGTATGTCACGCTGCCAGGGAAGCGCCTTGCAGGTGTGTCCGCCAGAACAACCAATGCCATTGAGATGAGTGGCAAAGGCTGTATTCAGGGACTCTGGAACAGCTACTTCGCCTCAGATCATCAGCCTGCCCCTGAAGCCGCCCGCTTTGGCTGTTACGCTGATTATACAGATGGTATAAATGGAGAATACACCATATTGGTGGGTCATGAGGTGGGTCCGGATGAAGCGTTGCCTGAGGGAGTGAGTTCCGTTGAGCTGCCACCTGCAACATATGCGGTGTTCACCTCTAGAAAGGGCCCGATGGCCGAGGTCGTAGGTGAGGCCTGGGGTGCGGTGTGGGCCTGGAACAATCAGGGGGAACGTACGTTTACCGGGGACTTCGAATTATATGATGAACGAAGTCTGGATCCTGAGAATGTACAAGTAGATCTATATATCGCTGTTCGGCAGGAAAAATAAGAAAAAAGTGATTATGATCATTTCTTAATTCCAATTGCACCGTTTCGATCTATATCTTGCCAATCGAATACCGCTCGCGGGATTTACGCAAAATGATGTGAGGCTGTCAGGTTTTCCTGGCGGCTTTTTGGCATTCCGCCTTTGTCTGTCCGTTCAAAATTGCTCTAATATGCACCCGACAACCGACCATGGTACCAAGTTAGCTAGCTTGCGTCGTACCTATACAACCAGACAATATGTCTTAATTTCGACACAATTGGCATTCCCAAAACTGGGTCTATTCACTTAACGACCGCTTCTATCCTCCCATACAAAACCTCACATATGCGGTCCTTTCCTCCTGAATTTACTTAAAAACGTTTACATCTCCTGAATACGGGGTAAAATCACTACAATCCAATTGGAATTACACCTTAAATTGCCTGTTTCGTCTAACAAGTCACATATACCTATTTGCGTAACAGAGACGATAACCCGTCGGAATACATAACCTATTAATAATCACATATGCATATTCGAAAATGCATTAAAGGAGGAACCAAGATGATCCGCATGCCTATTCAGCAAATGATCCCGTACCACCACCAATACCCGCGCAACACGGCGACCACTGCTCCCAAAAAGGAGAATGAGAACACTCAGGGTCTATCCTTTCATGAAATTTTGCAACAAAAAATGGCTAAAAAGAATGCTGCGCCTTCTATGCGATAAATGAAATGATGAGCGAAATTAGAATTGCTTACGTGGTTTGCACCGTTCCTCTGCGAAGTTGTGGATGAACGGTTATTCGCGTTTTCATGATAAATGTTGCTACCTCAATTATTTTAAATATGTACAGTCTATTGTCACAATCTCTATAATGGGTTAAAAATCTTCGAACTTATATGAGACATAATCCATTTCAGGGGGATAGTATGATGATGACCATTGGCTGTTTTCACGCTCACTATTCTAATATTGCACTAACTGAAGAAGCACTCGCTCCTTATGAGGTTGAACTTGTACATTATGTCGATCCGGGTCTGGATCGCCTCAAACATGATGATGATTTCAGCGAAGCAGTTACGCATGAGAAAGTATCACAGACGCTGCAATGGATCGCCCACTGTCATGCAGATGCCATCCTCGTCACCTGTACCCTGTTTGCAGCCGTACTTGAGCAGGAGGCACAGCATGTTCCCGTGCCCGTGATTGGAATTGATGATCCATTACTTCAGGAAATACAGCAGAATCCTGGCGAGTATATCCTAGCGTTTACCAACCCCGCAACGATTGAAGGAACGATGGCGCGGGTGAATCTGGCTTTGCAGCAAGATGATAAGGATGAGCAGCGAAACGGGATCGAAGCAGTATTGATCCCGGGCACATTCGAGTTAATTATGCGAGGCGATAAGGAAAGTTATCTTGCAGCAGTGAGCACCGGATTACAGCAACTTGCTGAGCAGTATCCAGATAGCACTGTCGTAGCCGCTCAACTGTCGATGGCTCCCGCAGCAGCACGGGTCACATCAGATACAGGCATGGCGATCTATAGCCCGCTGGCATCGCTAGCGGCTTATTTGGAGAAGAAGTTGAGCTTGAAGCGGTGTTGAGTGTTGAACTCATGAAGCAAAATAAAAAGACTCTCGAATGAGAGACTTTCGAATGGTATAATTATTTTGTACAGCCAATTTGTGGTGGGAAATAGGTTGCCTCCGGTGGGAGGTGATCCTATGAACTTCTCTTTCAACGACGTAATCGTGTTCGCAATGTTAATTATTGCGCTCCTGACATACATCGACCGTAAAAAGAAGTGACCCGCCACAGGTTGACGGCCTGACGGGTCACTTCGTCTGAATTATGCTGCACTCGGAGGAATACCTACCGCAAATGCTGTGCAGGAGTAGCCATTGGCCTGGCTACTCTTATTTGTTTTTACTTATATTCATTTTATTAAACATCTGCGAGACAATCAACCTACAACTGATAAAATATGTTGTGTCGTTATCCTTGTCCTTCGAAGTTAAGTGTGCGCACCGCATACCAAGTAAGAGGCCGTTCCTCTCCCAATCACGGAGAGGAACGGCTTTTCACCATGTCAGGCCGCCCAGATTGCGCTGTAACGACGCCTAAGAGCGAGTCCGGTATTCCTCAGCCTTTTCCTGCATGCCCGCAGCCACGGCCTCATTTTCGGACAAACCTTTGTCTGCGGCAAAGGTACGAATATCCTGCGTAATGCGCATGCTGCAAAATTTCGGACCGCACATGGAGCAGAAATGGGCTTCCTTAGCCCCTTCTGCCGGCAACGTCTCATCATGGTAGGACAGCGCACGTTCCGGGTCCAGTGACAGGTTGAACTGATCCCTCCAGCGGAACTCAAACCGTGCCTTGGACAGCGCATCGTCCCGCCGCTGGGCACGTGGGTGACCTTTCGCCAGATCAGCGGCATGAGCAGCGATCTTGTAGGCGATAACGCCTTCCCGCACATCATCCTTATTGGGCAGGCCCAGATGTTCTTTTGGCGTAACATAACAGAGCATCGACGTGCCGAACCAGCCGATCATCGCCGCCCCAATCGCCGAGGTAATATGGTCATATCCTGGGGCGATATCGGTCGTCAGCGGCCCCAGCGTATAGAACGGCGCCTCCTTGCAAATCTCCATTTGCAGATCGACATTCTCCTTGATCTTGTGCATCGGCACATGTCCCGGACCTTCAATCATCACCTGCACATCATGCTTCCAGGCGATTTGTGTTAGTTCACCAAGCGTAGCCAGTTCCGCCATCTGGGCTTCATCATTAGCATCGTAGATGCTTCCTGGACGCAGTCCGTCTCCGAGTGAGAACGCCACGTCATACCTTTTCATAATCTCGCAGATTTCTTCAAAATGGGTATACAAAAAATTCTCCTGATGATGCGCAAGGCACCATGCTGCCATGATGGACCCGCCCCGTGACACAATGCCCGTCATACGTTTGGCGGTCAGCGGAATATATCGCAGCAGCACACCTGCATGGATCGTAAAATAGTCCACACCCTGCTCTGCCTGTTCTATGAGCGTGTCACGATACAACTCCCATGTCAGTGCTTCTGCTTCGCCATTGACCTTCTCCAGCGCCTGATAGAGCGGTACTGTTCCAATCGGTACAGGTGAATTGCGGATGATCCATTCGCGGGTCGTATGAATGTCCTTGCCTGTGGAAAGATCCATCACCGTATCCGATCCCCAGCGTACGGCCCAAGTCATCTTCTCCACCTCCTCCTCGATGGAGGAGGATACCGCAGAGTTTCCGATGTTCGCATTGATCTTCACATGAAAATGACGCCCGATCAGCATCGGCTCACTCTCTGGGTGATTAATATTCGACGGCAGGATGGCCCTTCCACTCGCTAGCTCCTGCCGCACAAACTCTGGCTCCACACCCTCACGAATAGCGGCGAACTCCATCTCCGGCGTGATCATTCCCTGCCGTGCATAATGCATCTGAGTCACACTGCGCCCTGCCTGTCCACGTAATGGTTTAGCACGCAAGCCCGGATACTTCTCGGCTCCAGTTCGCTTCCCTCCTGGTTTCAATCCGTTATCCTCCGGTTTGACCGTTCTTCCCTGGTAGGCTTCAACATCTTCACGCTCCGTAATCCAGCGGGTGCGCAGCGCTGGCAGCCCTGCCCGGATATCGGCATGAAATCCAGGATCGGTCATTGGTCCGCTCGTATCGTAAACACGCAGCGGTTCGTTATGCTCCACTCCTTGGGGAGTATTGGTGTCATGAAGGGCAATTTCGCGCTCCGGTACAGCAATGTCCGGTCGTGAGCCATGAATGTATACTTTGCGGCTGCCCGGGAAGGGCTGAACCCGTCCTGCCGTACCTTTTTCCTTTGCCAACTGCTGATCCTGCTTGTCCTGTCCCATCGTTCGGTTTCCTGTACTCATCGCTCTTGTCTCCTCCTCATTGATGTTTGCCTGGATTGAAATGCTTGCTCACGGCTCCAAACCATCCACAACATAGAAAAAGGAAGAGCGACCATACCACACAAAATAGGGACATACACTTCAATTAATACAGACAGTCGAAGCAGAAGGCTTACACCCAATGCTCGCCAATGGCACCCAGCCCTTTATCCAAAAGCAGATCTGACACCAGCTTCCGCCTGTTTACTGTATAAAAAAAGCCGGTTCCCAAGGGAACCGGCTTATGTCCATCACCAATAACACACCTCACTCAGGCTCCATAACGGAGTCCATCCATAGGTCACATTATATGGTGTTCGTGGTCGTATCGCCGATTACTTCCCTACGCTGGTATGATCCAGATCAGGTGCAAAGGGTCCAGAATCTCATGCGATTCCGTCTCAGTCCGGACAATTCGGACTCCCCCAGTAACGTTAACAAGTTGCAGCATCTCAGCCGCAGATTATTCAATTATGCTGACCCCGTTGGGCCGTCCATTACAGAGTAGCGCAACCGGATCATAAAAACAACCTTTAATTTCCAGAGCATAAAATCAGGATAACATCAGTCCCATCTGTGTAGCTGCTTCCTTCAGCACAGGTGCGTATTCATGCAACGTCTCCTGCGAAAGGCGACTAACAGGCCCGGATACCGACAGAGCAGCAGCAATGTTGCCTTTCCGATCCATGATGGGTACAGATACAGCCGCGGCTCCCGGTTCACGCTCCTCATAACTTGTTGCGTAGCCGTATTCCAGAATGTCTTTCATCTGGGCCAAATATACTTTGGGATCGATAAATACGGGCCATTCCGGTCCATTCATCAGATCTTCGCGGTCCTCTTCGGTGGCAAAAGCCATCAGCACTTTACTGGATGCTCCCACAGATAACGGAAGTCTGACGCCCACCGGAGCTACACGACGAATCGCCTGATCACTCTGTACGGCTTGAATTCGAATCCGCTCACTGCCATCACGCAGATATAAACTCACGGTTTCGCCCAGTCGATCTCTCAGCCGCTCCATCGCAGGAAGGAGCAAAATGGCAGGATCATCGCTGCGAGACATATGGGCAGACAGTTCCCAGATACGTATGCCGAGTCGATACTTCTCGGTTGCTGCATCCCGGATCACAAACCCCTTGTCCTCCAAAGTAGCCATCAGACGATGGACTGTACTTTTGTGCAGACCGATCTGGCTCGCAATTTCCGTGAGCCCCAGATCACTGCGGGTTGTAAAACACAATAATATATCCAGCGCCCGTTCTACAGCCCGGACGGTTAACTTTCGGTCTTCCATGGCAAGTTGCCCTCCTCATGTTTCATCACATGAAACTTGGTTACATAAATTATATGAGAAACGGTCTCATCTGTAAACCAAAAAGCGCCATTTGGAATAGGGATATTTGTAAATATTTTCTTTTTATAAATTAGAATCCCCTGCAATTTGCACCCTAAGGAAATGTTACCCATATATCTTCAAAACTATATAACAATTGCGTAACAAATGGCCTCAATCAATTGACTTTGACTATATTGGAACATACGATAAAGATATATTAAATTAAGATTTTGCTTCATATGTAGTCAGAAAAATCATTTATCCGCTCTGTTCGTCTCGTTGTTATCTTCATTTGATTTTTAAAGGAGGGGCAATCATGTATCCGACATCCCAGAGCGAAGCCCCGCTGCAAACGAAAGTGTCAGATCTGCCTTCTTCGTTATCACCGAGGCTGATCCGGTTCAAACATATTGTCGTGGCGTTGTTGCTCTCCGTTGTATTTTTTCTGCTCTTTTGTTTCATTGCACTACACGGTTATATTGCTTGGGTATTATCCAATCCAACTGTAGCGCCTGTATTCTCCAATCCCATGCAGGCGAAGAACATGAAGTATCAAGACATCACGTTCCCGGCAGCAGACGGCAGTCGAACGATGCAGGGTTGGTATATTCCGGCTGATGATAATGCAAACAAAACCATCATATTCAGCCATGGATATGGTGCGAATCGTGAAGAGACCTGGGTACCGATGTATGATCTGGCCCATTATGCTCACCAACTTGGCTTCAATGTGGTGATGTTCGATTACGGTTTCGCTTCACAGGTGAACAAAGCTGTCGCCACAGGTGGCAAAGCCGAGTCCCAACAGCTGCTTGGTGCTATCCAGTTTGCGAAGCAGCGTGGAGCTCAGGAGCTTGTCGTATGGGGGTTCTCCATGGGTGCAGGTACAGCCCTGCAGACTGGGCTAATTACCAAAGATGTGGATGCTATGATTCTGGACAGCACGTTCCTGCTTGAGCCGGATACGCTGTATCACAACATCCATAATCAGATTGATCTTCCGCGGCAGCCTACGCTGGAGATTATGAACCTGCTGTTCCCGATTCTGAACGGGACCGGATTGCAGCAAATTCCGTATCAAGAAGTGAAAAAAGAAGATTATCCTTTCCCGATTTTCTTCATCCATGGTACCGAGGATGAGAAAGCTCCTTACCCGATTGCGGAGCTGCTTGCCGGTAACCAAACCAATCCGAATTCCGATGAATGGATTGTGGACGGTGCGCATCATGAGCTGATCTTCCGGGAGCATCCGAAGGAATATCTGCGCCGTGTCTCCACATTCCTGAGTCATGTGACCAAGACGAGCAGCGATGATGTGGAAAATACGAATAACGGAGAATCGTGAAAATCCGGTAATTCAAGAGCCCCTAGGGGCTCTTTTTTTTGTGTATACATAGGACAACATGCCTGAAGAATATACTTTTGGGATGTAATTAAAGACAGCTCTACCTTGTACAATACAAAATTGAGCGAACCGGGGAAGCAATTCGTTTCTGCTACTGGATCTGAATTCAAATTCATCTGAACGGAGGTATACCGCTTATGAATTGGTATGGATATGGGCATCTGCTGCCTCTGCGGGTACTCGAAGAAGTCCGTTTCTGGAAAGAGCAAGAGAAGGAACATACGATTGTCATTCGTGCCTTGGTTCCTGATCTTGAACCCTCATATGTCAAATGGCTTGCGGAATGGGAAGCGATTTTTGAGAATAGCGAACGAGTCGCGAATCAGCTGTTGAAGCAAATACTGCCGGGAACCCAACCGCCTGCTCCTTACATCATCCGCTGTATTGAACAGCTCGTGGCTGCGGCCTGCACACAATCGCGTGAGTTCATTAGACAGCTGTACGTCCTGCTGGAGCAAAGTACTGCTGTTCAGCAGGTGCCGATTGCCAAAGTGGTTATTCTGCATTTCATACGTGAATCGGAGTATTTCCTGGGGGTACTTGAAACGCTGAAACAATCTGGAGCTTTGCGAGATTTGGTGTCTGATCCATCTTTTTCACTGGACCATATTCTTCAAACCTCGGAACAACCGGCTGATCCCAACGTACACGTTGCTTCAACGCCCGTGTCTGAACAGCCCTATCGTGAAGCTGTAGAAGAATCGTCCAATGCTGCGGGAAAAATCAATAACTCCACTCCAGCGGTACAGGCACAATCTTCAGCGACTGCTGTAAAGACTCCCAATACAAATGCCGAGGGTACAACCAGCTCTTCAGCAGCGCCAGTCAAAGAGAAACCTGTACCTATTGGCGGACACACACTGCCACCCCTACCCTATGCCTACAATGCGCTGGAACCACATATCGACGAGATGACGATGCGTATACACCATGACAAACACCATCAATCCTACGTAGACGGACTGAACACCGCGGAGAAAAAGCTGGCAGAATCGCGGAAAAAGAATAATTTTGAACTCGTTAAACATTGGGAACGCGAACTCGCATTTAATGGTGCAGGTCACTACCTGCATACCATTTTCTGGACGATTATGAATCCCAAGGGTGGAGGCAAACCCTCCGGTATGCTCGCAGAGCAGATCAAGCGGGATTTCGGTAGCTATGAAGCGTTCAAGAATCAATTCACTGAAGCGGCCAACAAAGTGGAAGGCAGTGGCTGGTCCATGCTGGTCTGGAGCCCGCGGGCGCACAGATTGGAGATTTTACAGGCGGAGAAACATCAGAACCTGTCCCAGTCCGACATCGTGCCTCTCCTGCCACTTGATGTATGGGAACACGCCTACTATCTGAAACACCAGAATGAACGCAAAAAATATATCGAGGATTGGTGGAAGGTTGTGTACTGGCCAGCTGTGGCGGAACGTTACGAAACTGCGCGCAAGCTCTTATGGCCGCCTTATTAG
The DNA here is from genome assembly GCF_001636635.1 of Paenibacillus sp. O199. Classification (NCBI taxonomy): domain Bacteria; kingdom Bacillati; phylum Bacillota; class Bacilli; order Caryophanales; family Paenibacillaceae; genus Paenibacillus; species Paenibacillus sp. O199. Next base: position 3,800 of record NZ_LGRP01000046.1, on the reverse strand, counting down.
TATTCTCGGGCTAAGCATAGCATCGGGGAGTACTCTGGAGCGCATTGAATCCATGGTTCAATAATTTGATGTAAAAAAAGAGATATCTCCAGCCAAATGACTGAAAGATATCTCTCTTTGAGTTTGAATACAACTATTTACTTGCGGATAGAAGCTGCCTCAATCGCTTCATAAGCCCAATGTGTGGCGGGTACATCCGACCACTGTCCTACCGCATTCGTTTCAGCTTGAAAACCGATCAGCTTATTCAGCATTGTAACAGCTTCAGCGCGGGTGATCGGCTGGCTTGGACGGAACGTGCCATCCTTGTATCCGGTAACTACACCCGCCGAACTTAATTGTTCTACTGCTTGTTGCGCCCAATGCTCGTTTACATCGGTAAATGCTGTCGGAGCAGTAGTCATCTGATCAGATGTTAATAACGGCTGTAACAGGACAGCTATTTCCGCGCGAGTAATCGCTTGATCCGGCTTGAAGCTGCCATCTGTATAGCCTTGAACATAACCGGATTGAGCTGCTGCTGAGATAGCCGCATCTGCCCAGTGACTGGATGTAACATCTGTAAATTCATGACTTCCCTCAAGAGTCGATGTTCCCAGAATACGCGTGATTAATGTTGCCATTTCCGCACGAGTTACATTACGCTCTGGCCGGAAACTGCCATCCGTGTACCCCTGAATATAAGGGTGTGCTTTCAATGTGTTGTCTGTCCAGTCTTTGACCTTAACAACGGAGAATGTACTGAATTTGTTGACTTCAATCTCGACGCCTTGCTGATGATCACCGTTTAGGGTAACCCGTTTGCCGTGTACAAGCTCCTTCGTTCCATCACTATGCTCAATATATACACCTAGCTCCTCAGACTTCACACTTGCAACCTGATTAGCATCTAAAGGCAATATGAGCGTAACAGGTCTGCTCTGTAGATTCGTTTCGATCGTCATTGGACGTCCAATGATCTGGATATCCGTTGTGCCTACGAATTGGATGATCGACTCATTCGCCTGTGCTCTCGTTTGGATCTCTGAACGTTGGGATTCCTTCTTCACCGGTACAAGACGGAAATAAATATCATCTGTGCGTCCGTTCAAGGAACTCGCCGGAATGATAATCTTCACATTAGGATTGGAAATAACCAGATTCACTCCTTGCTCAGCCAGCATTGCTGACGATTGTGGAGAAAGCTTCAGATCCCACTGTGATACTTCATCTTTTGCGTCTGGAATCAAGACAACCGCTGTACGGGAGCCTGTCTGTTTCAACTGGTCGATAATGGTTTGCGTTTTGCTCTGATCAAGAAAAAGTTCATCCTTAACCGTACCATCTGTTCCTCGAGTACGATTAATCTCCAAGGAAGCGATCGTTGAAGCTTGATCCCCATTCGCTACATCCACTTTGATTACTTCTTTCTGTGGAGCTTGTGGAGTTGTTGGCGTTACAGGAGTTGGAGTAATAACTCCCCCACCTCCCCCATTACCTGGCGTTTCTGGATTGGATGGAGTTATGTTAATCTTCACTGAATTAGATATTCCATATTCGGATACGCCATCTTCATATACAGCTCTAACCGCGAAAATATATTTTTCGCCTTCTCTAAGATTAGTAATTTCCCAACTACTATTCAAAATGTTAGAAGTAACAAGTACCCATTGTGAAGGGTCTACTGGTGCTGATGAACCTTTGTACATATAGACCGAAGCTAATCCGTTGATTGGATCCCAGGTTAACGTAACCTTTTTCTCACCTTTTGTTGCCACTACATGCTGTGGTACAGGAAAGTTCGGGTCTGGATCTGGATTAGATCCACCACCATTATTATTCTCCTCTTGCGGGATCACAACGTTAGATGCAACATAATCTGAATTTTCTTCATCGGAAGTATACGATCTAACTGCAAACACATAAGATTCACCATTCGTCAGCCCACCAATATGTCCATCGATGTAACTGTCCGTCACATTTGTCCACAGATCCGGATCCTTAGGTGCCTCCGTACCTTGGTACATATACACGCGATATTCTAATTCTGGTTCTTCAGTCCATTCAATGGCAGCCTGACCATCACCCGGTGTAGCCACTACGTTTTGTGGAAAAGGCGTTGAGTTTGCAGGAGTTTCATATCCCCGTTCTCCCATGTTCCAGAGCTGACCATTCGTATCTTCTACCGCCAGGAACACTCGGTACGAGGTGCTCTCTTCCAGTCCTGTGAACAAGAACGATCTTTCTTCATTAGCTTCTAGATCAACATAAGATAGATTAGCCAAGGCATGTAATTTAGTATCTTCATCCGACTGTCCCGCATTTTCTTCATCATACGTTCGATTGTCAAAATAAAATCTACCAGCTTCATTAAGCTTCACTATAACTTTAGATGTGGACTGAGTAATTGTTCCGTTTGTAGGATATGGATACAAATAATCTATTGTCCGATCAGGCAGTGGTGGAGTCGGTGCAGTCATAAGCTTGGATGAACGTAATATCGGATACCCATCGTTGATCCTGTTACGAGTTGTCCAAACTCCATCGAAATCCCATCCACTGAAATTAGATTGTTGTTTCATCTGTTCGGTAGTAAGACCCGTTGCATAATTAAAACCATTCTGCTGGTTCGTACTACTCTTGGCTAAATCATAGTAGTTATTAGTAAAGATAACTTGATTCTCTGGATCATTCAGATTACCAATGACTGACCCTATTGTCTGATCATCAACAGGTGATGATGAATTATCAGACATAACGTTTACAGATGCCGCCACATAATTATTAAGTACATTTATTTGAGAGGTGTTACTCGAGCGACGTACTTTATTCACTTCACCAATCAGTCCGCCAATGGCTTCAGCAGAAAAATCATTATTCCCTGTAGCATCAGATCTGACTGAACCAATCACATAGTTATCCGCAATAGTATGGCTAGACTCATAATTAAGCTGGCCAATCAAGCCGCCTACCTGGTAGTTACCCGTCACCTGTCCTGAAGCGTAGCTTTGTTGAATGAAGTTATCATTCGACTCTCCGATCAGTCCACCTATAGCCTCATAACCACTCACTATACCCTCAGCAGCATTTGCAATGATTGTACTCTTGTTACTTTCTCCAACAAGTCCCCCGAGTGAGTCGCGATCCTCACCTAAGGCGATCACTGCGACATTAGTACTATTATTTAGATATTCACTTTTGTCCGATAAACCTGAAATACCGCCAACTTTCATATTCCCTTGTATATTTCCACTGATTTGGACCCCTTCAATATGCGACTCTATGCTCCGTCCGGCAAGTCCGCCTACGATTACATTCCCTTTTATAGAAACATCGTTTAGTTTAAGATTTTTAACCTCAGCACCTTGTAAAACTGAGAACAGCCCCACATACTTCTGATTCTCATCCATCGTTTTCAAACCGGAGATCGAGTAACCATTCCCATCGAACCTGCCTGTAAAAGGCATAAGCTCATCTTCTATCATGTCAGCAATTGGAGTCCAAGATCCTCTGTTCAAAAACGTGCTCATGGCTGCTTCAGAAATATCATTCTTCAGCTTGTAATTACCGTTTAAGTCTTCTCTTACGCAATAGAGCTCTTCAGGCGTACTAATGAGCTTCCATTCAACATCATCAGAATCCGTTTCCGTTATTTCATAGCAACTCTTGGCCTGAACGACGCCTTGTTGAAACACAACTGGCAGCATACCGAAGACCATAAGGAACGATAATATCACGACCCCTATTCGTCTCAGGAGCCTGGCGCGCTTCTGGTGATCCTTTTTTCGCATGTTCGAATCTTCCCTTCTCTTTCTGTTGTA
>NZ_LGRP01000035.1:0-46419 GCF_001636635.1 Paenibacillus sp. O199 | reverse complement strand
TCAGGGGTCAATGCAGCCTGAGAATGGAACAGATCTACCACGCTTTGGTCAGATGGATAAGCTGTGTCCGTTGCATTAAATTGTTGCATAATCGATTGCTTTTCCTGTTCTGACAGCATTGGAATATGCGCCAACTCTTCTTCTGGCTCAGACAATACTGCTTTTAACATTACATGGTAATGATTTGCCATTCTTACTATTGTTTCTTTCACGAATAGATCAGTGCAATATTCCCAATGGAGATCGTACCCGATGTCCGTTTCAGCCATGCTTACAGTCAAATCGAATGTAGCAGACAAACTGTCCAAAGTAACAGGTAACAACCGGGTCTCTTCCACACTCAGCTCCGAATGCTTTTCGTTAAATACAAACACAACATCAAAGATCGGATTGCGCGATGGATCTCGTTCGGAAGATACCTTGTCTGCCAACTGGTCAAACGGGTATTCTTGGTTCTCTCCTGCAGCAAGAAGCTTTTCCTGAACATGCTTCAGTAGCATGACAAAAGTATATTCAGGCTGTATTTCTCCTCTGATAGGCAAAGTATTAACAAACATGCCCAACATATCTTCTGTTTCTGGATGCACTCTTCCTGACACCGGACTACCTACCACTACAGTATTTTGTCTGCTGTATTTATGCAGGATAAGCATGAATACCGACATCAAGACTGCATATTCGGTTGTTCCGTGATGGCGAGCGAGACCTTTAATGAGCTCGCTTGTTTCTTTATCCAAAGGGAAATCAATGCTATCGCCATTGTGACTTTGTTGACGCGGTCGAGGGAAGTCGGTTTGCAGATCCAGAACAGGACAATCTTCAGCAAACTCGCTCAGCCAGTATTGTTCCTGTCTATGCAAATCACGGCGTTGTTCCCAAACAGCATAATCTTTGTAGTGAAGTTTGAGATCTGGAAGAGTTTCACCATTATAAAGATGCAGCAGGTCGCTTATGAACGTATGCTTAGAACCTTCGTCGAAAATAATATGGTGAATATCTATCATCAGCAAACTTTCTTGCTCCGACATTTCATATACCCCGACTCTCCACAGCGGAGCTTCATTCAGATTAAAAGGCTGAACAAATTGCGCTAATAATTCTGGTACAGTTTCATGTTTTGCGTCGTCATGCCATAACTCCCAATCTACGTGATTAGCGATGGTTTGACGGACATCCCCATCTTGGATAGAGAAAGATGTTCTCATTAGTTCGTATCGCTCGCATAACCTCTCCAATGCCGTTTTCAGTCGATGCAAATTCAGTTTGTTTGCCCTGAACATCATGGGAATATTATACGTAACGTTACTGCCCTGCATTTCATGAATCATATAAATTCTTTTCTGGGCAGCACTGACGGGATACCATTCTCTTTCTACCAGAGATTCAATCGGATCGTATACATCTGAATGTTTCACTGCCGAGAATAACCCTGCAATATTTCTAACGGTTCTGGCCATTAAAATCTCACGTATCGCTAATCTGTGACCTAAACTTTTATCCAGCTTGTTGATTAATCGCATAGCACGAAGTGAGTGGCCACCCAGATCAAAAAAACTATCATCCAGGCTGACTGTGTTGATTCCTAAAACCTCCATGAAAGCCTGCTGAACATTACTTTCTGTCTCATTCAGGAACTCGTCTACCGGAATTGAATCCTCCAGATAAGGAATGGGCAGAGCACGTTTATCTAGTTTGCCATTTGACGTTAACGGGAGTTGCGCAATCACTTTGATAAACGAAGGCACCATATACGAAGGTAGCATTTTGCTTATCTCCTCACGAATATAGGAAGGTCCTTCAATTTCTTCACCCACAACATATGCGGCAAGAAAAAGTTCATCATTCACTTTGACCGGTACGCAAGCTGCATCCAGGACATTTTTAATTTCTCTAAGCTTACTCTCTACTTCGCTGACTTCGATGCGGAATCCCCTGATTTTAACCTGTTCTCCGATCCTGCCTAAGAATTCGATATTGCCATCATCGGTCCAACGCGCCAAATCGCCCGATCGATACATTCGTCCATCTTCATGAAAAGGGTCCTTCACAAATTTCTCTTCCGTGAGTTCAGGCAAATTCATGTACCCTCTGGCCACGCCTGCCCCTGAGATGCAAAGCTCACCTGGAATACCTACTCCGCATAGCTGCAAGTCATTCAGGATATAAATACGGGTATTAAAGATGGGTTTACCAATGGAAGCCAGCGCTCTGTTACCACTTTTGAATGAATAGGAAGTTGCTGTAACCGTTGCCTCCGTAGGCCCATAGAGATTGCTTAGACGATCCATTGCTCCTTCAGTTATTTCGTCAAATTTTTGAAGCAGCTCGGAAGTCACAGGCTCAGCTGCCAAATATATTTGTTTTACCGCTCGAAGTTTATCCGTTTTATTCTGTTCTTCTGCGTATTCCATAACGATCCGCAGCATAGAAGGAATTAGTGCTATGTGACTACCCGGCATAATTTCAAGCAGTTGTTCCGGATCCTGATGCTGTGAATCGTCGATAATCTTTAGTTTGCTTCCTGCAATCAGACAAGGGAATATCTCCCATACAGATCCATCAAATACGTGTGTCGTTTTCTGGATAACCACACTATGCTCGTCATAATTTCCTACTGTCATCTGCCATATAGCTTGGTTAACAACATGAAGGTGCTCAATCATAACTCCTTTGGGTTTACCCGTTGTTCCCGAAGTATAAATGACATACGCCAAATGATCCGGCTTCGACACAGATGATAGATTTTTCTCTACCTTGTTCCGACATTTTTCAAGTTGAATGGCATGCGTGTCCTTTAGAATCTCTGTTATTTTTTCACTCCCTGAACCTGTTACAACACATGTGACGGAACTATCCTGAAGCATATATTTGATGCGTTCAACTGGATAATTAGGATCGATAGGTAGATAAGCTCCTCCTGCTTTCAGAATGCCAAGCATTCCGACGATCATGTCCGTGCATCGCTCCAGTGCAAGCCCAACAATCTGATCGGGAGCCACTCCTAGATTACGTAATTGTTTTGCTACTGCATTGGCTCTTTTATTCAAATCGGTATACGTAAGAAAATCGGATCCATATTCAACAGCAATTTGATTGGGAGACTTTTCAACTCGATCTTCAAATAAGGAAATTAATGTATCCTCCGTGGGCAAGGCAAACCTATTGTCATTAAAGGTTTTAAGTACGGTTTCCTTTTCTTTTGCACTTAACCAATCCATTGAGGATAATGGCATGTCTGGGTTTTGCAGACACTGCTTTAGTATGCTTTCAAAATGGGCAGCCAAATGGGAAATAGATGATTGCTTAAAAATATCTTGGCAATATTCCCACTGAAGCTCGTACCCGTTGGCTCCTTCCACAATACTGAGCGTGAGATCAAAAGAAGATGCAACACTCTGTAGAGGGACAAAAGAAGATTTAAATCCACCTAGGGATGCAGGTGCCTGGACATTGTCCTGAAGCACGAACATGACATCAAATATGGGGTGACGTGAAGGATCACGTTCCACGCCACTTTTCTCAACCAGCTGTTCAAAGGGATACTCTTGGTGTTCGTATGCTTCCAAGCATTTTTCCCGAACCTGCTGCAATAGTTCACGAAAAGTCTGTTTCTTCCTAAACTCTGCTTTGATGGCCAGCGTATTCACAAACATACCCAGCATGTGCTCGGTTTCCGGATGGACACGGCCTGCAATCGGGCTTCCAATGATTACTTCTTCTTGTCTGCTATACCGGTTCAACAAATACATAAAGCAGCTCATTAACAACATATACGGAGTCGTGTTGCTACGTTGACTCCACTGTTTCACCTGTTGATGTAATTCAGCATCAATATAGGTCGTGATACTGCTACCACGATAACTGTGCTGCATCGGTCTAGGATAATCGGTCTTCAAATTTAAAACCGGAATTTCATCATTAAACTGAGCAAGCCAGTAATCTGCCTGTACTTGCAATTCTCTTGAGTTTTGCCAGAGGCTGTAGTCTTTGTATTGTGAATCTAGTGGAGGCAATATATTGCCGTTATATAATTGTTCAATATCATGTAATAGTAAAGCTTTGGAGCCATCGTCAAAAATAATGTGATGAATGTCAAATAACAGCAAGGTCACGTCATCTGATCCATACATCATCCCTGCTCGCATGAGCGGTGCTTTGTCTAGATCAAATGGACGGACAAAATTTTGGACCAACTGCGGAAAGTCTTCCATACTGCCATCAAGCATAGTGAAAATCGGTTCAGCATTTTGATCAATAATCTGTCTAAACTCTCCTTCTTCGTAAGCAAAGTGCGTTCGAAGAATTTCATGACGCTGAAGAAACATTTGAAGTACTTTTGCAAAATGTTGTGCATCCAGCTTCCCCTTCACTTGCAGTGCAAAGGGCACATTATAAGCCAAGCTTTCCGTATCCATTTGCTGAACAACAAACATACGCTTTTGAGCATAACTCATCGGATAAACATCCAAGCGTTCCCTGACTAGTGGCAGAAACACATCGGTAGATTCTTGTTTGCAATGAGAAATCACTTGAAGTAAATCCTGCACCACTGGGGCATTAAACACATCTTTTATGCTAAGCTTTGAACTCATTCGTTGCTCTACAAGATTCACCAGCCTAGTTGCTCGCAGGGAATCACCGCCAAGTTCGAAAAATTGATCCGTCATGCCAACTTCCTGTAATCCAAGCACTTCTTGCAGAATTTCGGTCAACAGTATTTCTGTTGGATCAGCTGGCGGAACATAATTTGCGGACCTCACGAAATCTGGCTTCGGGAGCGCTCTCTTGTCCAGTTTCCCATTAGAAGTGACAGGTAATTTATCCATTTGGATAAGGTGTGAAGGAATCATGTATTTAGGCAAAAATTCGGCCAATCTTTGTTTAATGCTAGTACTCTCCATTTCCTCTTCAGCCACGAAGTATCCACATAAATAGGGGTAGCCTCTATCTTCTCGTTTGATAACGACCGCGTTACTGATCTTTTCCAGACTACGCAGTTTGCTTGTAACTTCCGCAAGTTCGATACGGTACCCCCTAATTTTGACCTGATCATCAAGTCTACCCAGATATTGTAGAGTCCCTCCCTCCATCCAGCAGGCAAGGTCACCAGTGCGGTAGATTCTTTCACCTGGAACATATGGATTATCCAGAAAACGTTCAGCAGTTAGATCAGGCTTGTTGATGTATCCTCTGGTTATTCCTGCACCTCCAATGTACAATTCGCCTGGCATACCAACACCACAGATTCGATCCTCATTCATAATATAGATGGTCGTGTTGGAAATCGGATTGCCAATATGTACAGCACTTAACGATTCATTCAGCGGAACGGCATAAGATGTTGCAAATACCGTTGCTTCTGTAGGCCCGTAACAGTTAACTAGCTGGGTCTTACCTTGTGAACCAGAGTAAAAGCGCTCTGCCAAAGCAAGTGGAAGAGCTTCTCCGGATAGTACAATTCGTGTTAACGACGATAGTGCAGACCAATCAGCTGCAAGCGTAAATTCTTCTAATACGGAAGGGACGAATGAAGTACGGGTTACCTTACACTTCTTAATGGTTTCCATAATCCTAGAGGGTTCTTTTTCATCTTCCTTGGGTAAAAGTATGACCTTAGCCCCAGCTAAAGGAGCAACAAACAATTCCCAAATCGATAAATCAAAAGCATAGGTCGTTTTCGCTAAAACAATGTCATATTCTGTGAATTGATTCCGCAGCATCCATTGAGTAAAATTCACCAGGTTTCGATTTTCTACCATTACGCCTTTGGGAAGCCCAGTCGTACCAGAAGTATAAATAACGTAGGCCAAACTCTCAGGCTTGCTTATCCGCTCAAGATTGCCCTCATCTCCTTCATCACCAACAGAGAGTGGTAAGATCTCATGAGAAGTTATTGAACGAATACGGTCAATGTAAGCATCCTCGGCTAATATGACCATAGTCCCACTATTTTCCAGTAAATACTGTATGCGCTGATCCGGCAGTTCTGGATCTATCGGCATATATGCTGCTCCTGACTTCAGAATCCCATAGATCCCCACCATCATTGAAACGGAACGTTCTGTAATAATTCCAATGACGTGATCCGGTTTGGCTCCCATCTCTCGCAACTTTTGCCCCACACGATTGGCTCTCCCATTGAAGTCTTTGTAAGTAATCTTCTCCCCTTTGTATTCAAAAGCAATATAATCAGGGTTCTGGTCTACCTGTGCTTCAAACAGCTCGATAAATGTAGAATTCTGATCGTATGGAGTTTTGCTTTTATTAAAGGTAGTCACCATTTCCTGCTTTTCAATATCGCTAACGAGTTCTATGTCTCTTAGTAAAATAGACGTACGGGTAATCATTTGTTCGGTGATGGTTAGTAATCGGGCATGCATTCTCTTGATCATATGATGAGTTATGTGCTCAGAGTGCGTTTGGTATGTGACTAAAAACCGTCCTTGTTCTTCCGTAATTCCCAGCGTTATAGTATTTCTGCAATCGGAACGATCCGAAATCATATGGTCTAGATTCATCATAATGGTCATCCCAGATGTACAATGCTGCTTCCACGATGGGTCATTCAACCGTTGTTTCAAAAAATCATCAACCAGCAGTTGTTGGTCCGTTTGGACCTGTAGAGATCTTGATTCCCCATCGGAAGTGTTCACTTCAATAAACGATGTATCACTTCCAGAAATGAGATTCTCATAATAACCACAAACAGAAGCCAGTATAAATGGTGCATTCACTCCATAATCTGAGCTAAATTTCCGTATTGACCGCCCCAGTGACTCGTCCATTTCCATCTTGTATTCCTGACTCATGTCGATCATGTTAGCCTCCTACAATAATTGTAATTAACTTGAAATAAAGATAAAAAAATAAAAACAACACAAAAAATCTCTTTTAATGATAAATATGGATCTAAAGAACCATATTCTTCATTAAAAGAGAATATCCTTCACCGTTTTTAGCGTTCGACAAACAATCTGAAAGTTTGACAAAAAATAAGCCATTAATTAGACAAAACTGGCTGTCTCAATTCATTAGAAATGGACTGACTGACTTCCCATGCCATACGCTTGGCTTCCTGATTAATAAAGAAGTGACTTGGTCCCATTCGATGATACATACAGAAATTTGAAGAAAGGGGTGACCAATCAAAAATTTGTCTCTGCTGATTCTCCTCATCAGAATAAAGTACAGTGATATTAGCATCGATCCCTTGTCTACCTTGCACATACGAATATTCGGCGTAGAGGTCAAGATCTTTAAGATATTTAGGTACGATCCACTCCAGCAAGGTCTGTTGTTCTGTGATAGGAAGATTTACTCCCATACTAGACAAGTTAGCTTTCACCCTCTTTTCCACATCTGTACGAGTTAAACGCTTCGCTGTATGTTGACTTGGGGGAACATGAGCTGCAAAGAACATGTGAATCGGTTTTCTATTGTACTTTTGTAAAATCTCATAATAAAGTTCGTATGCTACAAGGCTTCCCATGCTATAACCCATAATGGCAAAAGGTTTCTCGTCCCATAACTCCTGCACTTGAACCGCCAATTCCTGAACCATATGTTGGAAGCTTAAGTGTTTATTCTCCTGCCCCAGCTCGGAATATTCAATGGGTATCATTTCAATCCATTCAGGAAGATTAGAAGCAAATTCATAATACATGGATGAACTTCCACCAGCATAAGGCAAACAAAATAATTGCATTCGCTTCATTTTTGTTATTTCTCCTTTTTCGTAACAGCTGTCTGATCAGACCTGCGAAGTTACTGTATCTTGAGTTGTGGAGCCTTCACTTGATGAGCTGAGCAGCTTTTTCATGACGAGCGATATAATCATGGTGATAATACCAATCAAGATAACGAGAAGGTACATATTATTAGTAAATTTATCAATCAATGTTCCTATCACCACTTGACCAATAGGGACGGCACATGTCGATATAGCAAACAATATAGCCATTACTTTGCCCAACAAAGCATTAGGCGTCTTTTTCTGCAGGAGTGTAGTAAAAAAAATGTTAACAAGAGTAATGACAAACATAACTAACATGGCACAGAGAGAAAACACGAGATATGCAATAATGGGTTGTTGATCACCGTCCAGCCAGGAAGGATAAATAGCCAAAGCCATAGGTAAAAATATAATTCCGCTGCCTAAAAAGCATAAATATAAGTTGTTAATTCTTATTTTCCCTGCAAGAAGGCCTATGACCGCAGCGGCAACGATCATACTCAATGATATTCCTCCTTGTGTATACCCGAAGTATTGATCTTCCATATGCATTAGCACTTTAATAACATAAGGAATACCTACTAAAAAAAGAGGAGTAATAAATAAATTAATTGAAGCGGCAATCAAAATAATTTTAAGTAAGAAGGGGTTCTCTTTATGAATGTAGCGAAATCCTATTGCTAGATCCGATCCAATCGTTTTGAGCATTCCCTGAACTCTGGTCTCTTTGAAGAAAGGAATCCGGATAAAAAGCTCAATGATCGCAGCAATCAAAAAACTGGCACACGTAACAGCGACGATAAATTCAATCCCTGCAAATCCGTAAATCAGTCCTCCGAGCACAGGACCTGCAAAGTTTGTAATAGCTCCGATGCCCGATACTGCACCGTTGGCCTTCATTAATTTATCCTCTTCAATCAACAAAGGTATACTCGCTTGAACAGTAGGGTGATAGAAGGTGCTGACCAGAGCTAATATTGTCATAACTGCTCCAATGATAATAACCATGTCACCTGATCCTGCATAAAGAAATGCAAGCAATCCACCCGTTACTACAAAACTGATGAAGTCAAAGGACACAATTAGATGTTTTCGATTTACCCGATCCGCGATCGCTCCGCCAATGGGGGATAGAAGTATGGTGGGTAGCGTTGAAACAGCAAGCAACACAGCAAACGTCTCTGCAGAGCCTGTAAAATCAAGAATATACAATGACAGTGCAAAACGTAGGATAGCACTTCCAAATAAGGTAATGATCTGTCCTATCAGAATCAGGTTGAAATTTCGATTAAAACCTAATAAGATACGAACTCCCCCTTTGTTGCAGGATTAAAGCTATTTGAATTGATAATTAATCACTGCACTGACAAGTGCACAGCAACCGAACAAAATGAACCACCAAGCCCATTTATTCCTGACACGCCTGCGTTTGCTATTTAATACACCATAGACTCCTATGATTAGTACAATAGAGGAAAAGGTTATGCCAACAATCCAGCCTGCCATTTGCATGCCTCCTTCATTTTCATGGGATTATTCAGTTACCTTCTCTTTAAATGAAAGGATCCCCCACGAATATCAATTTGAAATTGCCTTTTTCCATTTTTGTATGAGAATCGGTTACGTTCACCCTGTAAAGGAGTCAGTTCAAAATCACTTTTTAATGTGCCTGATCTTTCGTTCAGCTGCACTTCAAAGCCTTCTTGATCTGGAATGCATACTACGGCCTTCATTCCAGTGGATATAGAATGGAAACTATTTGGAGTTTGAAGACAATCCATATGAAGCCCCCTCCCCGTAGTCTTCGATTCCACATGTTGAAATTCTCCTGTAATCTCGACCTTGGATGAACTGGAGTGGAGAGTGAATCTATTTGCTTTTACATTATTTGCATAGAAATCTGAGGCGGTCGCGTATACCTCAAGCTTTTCCATGTTTCCGGACAACGTTAAACTGCCTGATGTGACTTTACATTGACAGCGGCTAGCTTGAATCCCATTCATCGCAAGCTGACCACCTGTTGTTTTCACTAGAATGGAATTTAAAACACGACGAGGGACGTGCAGCTCTAAAGCGGTCCGGCCGATATTAAACCCAATGAAACCTATTTTTTTCCGTCCATCTACAATACTTAATTTATTGCCGTTAATACTTGGTTGCATCAACTTTCGCTCGGAATAACGCTTATCGGCATACTGCATGACGTGAATCAATTCATCTTCACCCAAAAGTACATGAATATCGCCTGACAACCAATCCAAATCAATATCATCGATGGGTTGATCCACATCTATCGTTTTGCAGAGGCTAAGTTCACTGCTTTTCAACACTTTTCTTCTCCCCTTTCTTTGCCTTCACACCACAAGATCATTCTGTCTCCATCGTATGGATGCGATTCATCAATTCCATGACGATAAACACCCCCAGCGCAATCATTATTAATGCCAGGAAAAACAGAAGAAGCTGATTTTGGGCACTACCAATCACGAGATTCCCAATAAGTGCACATAGAAGCAAAGCAGAAACGATAGCAGACGGCACAGATTTGCGAACGAATCCGATACGCATGGCGGCTAGACTGCAAACACTCGCACTAATGGAGAGAATGACAATAGTTAATATCATCGATAACACCAGATTTAAAGACATTTTGTCATTTACAATGGGAGCTACAGATTCTGTCATGGCAAAAATGAATAACGCCAGCAAGTTCCCTCCGATCATCGCAATCGTTGAGAAGCTTGAAACAAGGATCACTTTGGCGAGCAACATCTTTTTCCGATTTACAGGATACGTAAACAACAACGTCAAACGATTTCCAGAATACTCTTCGATCACTATTCGGGAATACATGACTGAAGCTAATACAGAAAAACAAATCATGCTAATAATAGAAGTAAACAAGAGTATGTTGGGGTACGTTTGAAAGTCTGCCTCTTTCTCAACCTGGGCCACGTAAGCAATAAAATAAACAAAAGCGATTAAACCCAGGGTCACCGCTGCACTTGCTTTTGCGTACACGTTCATTCTGTGCCTTTTCAGCTCCAGACGGATAAGTTTATGCAATTTCTGTCCCTCCACTCGTCACTTCAAAAAAGTATTCCTCCAATCCATTTGGAAACTTTGCACGGATTTCAGTCATATGCATCTCACGGATAATTGAACCATTAACAATGATTCCAATAATATCAGCCACTTGTTCCAGTTCTGAAATAATGTGACTGGAGATCAAGATAGACATACCAAATTCGTTGACAAAACGTTTAAATAATGCCCTCATTTCCCGAATAGCCAAGGGATCTAGTCCGTTAATCGGCTCATCCAGTATCAAGAGCTTAGGTTTGTGAATGACTGCTCTGGCAATAGCAAGACGCTGGCGCATTCCTAACGAAAACGTAGAGACCGCTTGGCTACCTGTCTGTTCGAGCCCTACCATTTCCAAGAATTCCATCACATTGTTATCATCTTTATCCATATAAGCGAGATGAATCTGTAAATTTTCCTTTGCTGACAGATGTTCAAAAAAAATGGGTACTTCTATCAAACTTCCCACCTGTCCTAGCATCTCATCCCGGTGAGTCGATACATCCATTCCAAGTACTTTGGCATGACCGCTGCTCTGCTTTAGTAAACCAGTCAATATTTTCATCACCGTGGTTTTCCCAGCTCCGTTTGGTCCCAAAAAGCCATAGATACTGCCCTCCGGCAAGTTCATCGTACAGTTTCGAATGACTTCTCTCTCTCCAAAAGATCTAGAGATACCTTCCATTTCTACAATTAAGCCCTTCCCACTCATTCCACATAGCCTCCCGTGCTGGCATGCCGATTGGTAATACGTTGAATAAGCTGTTCACTTACGATATCCGCGCCCAAAAGTCTCATCATATGCTGTAAAAATCTAAGTCTTTCCAGCGTCTGTGCCTGATCCCGTCCAAAAAGGAGAGGGTTAATCCAGATATTAACGAGCAGCATGAAGATTTCAGCGCACTCCAGCGGATATTCGACAGAAATCGATCCATCACTCTTGCCTTGCTCCATGATATTGGCAATAATTCGTGCGTCTTTTAGAACACCCTTCCTGATTCCACCAAGTACAAACTGTGGATTCTTGATCTGAGTGCTTAGAACTTGATCAATTGAGTTAGACTGAATTCCAGGATCAACGATAATATTTTCCAAAATACTGATGAGCTTCTGTCTGGCATTCGGAGCATGCGTGTTCTGGATGAGTTCCATAAACATGTCTTCTGCCCGCCCAAGCTCCTTCTCCATCACTGCACTAAGGATATCCTCCTTGGACTTGAAATGATGATATATTGCACCTTTGGACATACCTAATTTATCTATAATGTCTTGAATACTAGTCTTTTCATATCCCTTTTCGGTAAACATTTGAGTTGAGACTGCCAGAATCAGGTCCAGTGTCTGCTCAGGGTATTTATTTCTGGCCATAAGTTCCTCCTTATTCATACCAACGGTCGGTATCCATAATATAGAGTATGTTGGTCTTACTGTCAATATGAGGAATTAAAAAAAATAAAAAAGGACTTCCGTTGAATTACCTGAGTAGGTAATTACGAAAATCCTTCTTTAATATAACCAGCGTTACTTTTCGCTTCGTATTTTACCGCTACTGGCCCCCATGCCTTCTTCCTCCTGGGATACAAACTGTTTTTGCGCCAGTTCGCGGTATACCGGATGGGTACTGATCAACTCCGTATGCGTTCCCGTTCCCGTAACATGTCCGTGCTCCAAAACGACAATTTGATCGGAGTCGACAACGGTAGATAACCGATGGGCAATAACAATTGTGGTTCGGCCCTCCATCAAATTGGACAAGGCCTGCTGCACTTCGTATTCCGAAGTACTGTCCAAACTGGAAGTTGCTTCATCCAGCATCAGAATGTCTGGACTTCGTAGCAGCGCTCGTGCAATGGCAATCCGCTGACGCTGCCCACCTGACAATTTGATCCCCCGTTCTCCAACTTCTGTATCATAACCTTGAGGCAATTTGTCGATAAAGTCTGCCGAATACGCCATCTCTGCCGCTGTTCTGATCTCCTCCATCGTTACTTCGCGATCCAGACCGTAAGTGATGTTGTCTTTGATCGTACCCGCCATAAGTGGACTTTCCTGAGATACATATCCGATCTTGCTGCGCCAGGATGACAAAGAATATTCCGTTATCGCTTGTCCCCCATACGAAATATGGCCTGCATCGGGCATATAGAACTGCTCCAGCAAAGAGAACAGTGTTGATTTGCCGCTACCGCTGGGACCGACAATGGCTGTCACCTTGCGAGTTGGAACGGTTAGATGAATCCCATGCAACACTTCTTCACCTGTAACATACGAAAAATGTACATTGTGAAATTCAATCACCTCATTACCTGGAGGAGCATGTTTCGTGCTGTCATCCGGTTCTTCCTCGTTCGCAAGAATAGCCTGAATGCGTTCAGTTGCCCCAACTACCTTTTGCAAACGTGAATATAGAGTCGTAAATTGTCCCATTGGCATGATGACCTGGAAGAGTAGCAAAATAAACGCAACCAGCTCTCCCGGTGATAAAATCCCTGATGCTACACGCATGCCTCCCACCCCCAGAATAACCACAAGTACAGCGGTCATGACAAAGGTAAAAAGCGGTCCGATCAACGCAAGAATGCGAGCTTCCTGCAAGCCAAACGCAAACATTTTGCGTATTCGGGAATCTCCTGCTTCGGATTCTTGCTTCTCGGTTCCATAAGCTTT
Source organism: Paenibacillus sp. O199 (assembly GCF_001636635.1). Classification (NCBI taxonomy): domain Bacteria; kingdom Bacillati; phylum Bacillota; class Bacilli; order Caryophanales; family Paenibacillaceae; genus Paenibacillus; species Paenibacillus sp. O199. The sequence continues at coordinate 32,936 of NZ_LGRP01000035.1, read as the reverse complement.
CACCAGGCGAATCTCACTTATAACCTGACTGAGCACAGAGGTAAGCCCAGCCATCTCATCCTGCTGTTTCTTGGAGATTTTGTACATTTTTCTTCCCACTGGCAAGAGAATCAACATTGTCAGCGGCACCAGGCTCAAAATGATGAGTGACATCACCCAATCCAAATAAAAGAGCAGCGCTACACCACCAATCACTGCAACGATGTTGGAGACAAATGACACAAGATAATCGGCAATCAGTGTCATAATCTGACTGGTATCATTCGTAATCCGGCTCATCGTATCTCCTGTTCGATTACGGTCGAAATACGGCATGCGCAAGGACAATACCTTATTCCACAGCTTGTTACGAAGGGTAGCCACCACACGCTGTCCGGCGTAATTCAACATATAAATACTGATACCTGAAGCGATGGCTTGAATAACAAACGCCCCGAGCAGCAGGAAAATAACCGATTTATTCAGTGCTGATGTGGTCAGCCCGTCAATGAGACCTTTGGTCATCAAGGGTACAATTAATCCGGCTGCCGTTTGTATCAAAGTCAGGATGAGTGCCAGGAACAGAATTACTTTTGGCGGGTTCGTGGAAGCGATAAGTTTGACAAAATCCTTGAATCCTTTTTTCCCTACTTTTGTCTCATTAGAATTTGACTTAGAGTGCTGCTGTTCTTCCATTCTCGTTCCTCCCGTTCTGTTTCAGCTTACCCTTGATCATACGTGTAGATTTAAATTAGGTTTTGTTTATAGCGGTGTAGCTAGCCATAACTGCCGATAGTTTAGTTTATATTCGTTTTACAATATCCCATGCAGCACGAAATTGGCCAAAAACAGGATGGCAATGCCATACATGACTTTAGGCACCTGTTTGCCCTGACCCGCCGCCAGCTTCGCCACCGGATACGCAATGAATCCAAATGCCATACCGTCCACGATGCTATACGTAAATGGAATCATGACCATGATCAAAAAAGCCGGAAAAGCTTCCGTGAAATCACTGAAATCCATATCCTTCACACTTTGTACCATCAAGCCGCCAATAATGATCAAAATCGGTGCAATAGCACTGTCCGGAATATAACCCAACAGCGGAATAAAGAAGAACGTTGCACCAAACAGCACTGCGGTAACCAGTGGAGTCAAGCCTGTCCGCCCACCTGCTGCTATGCCCGCTGTTGTCTCCGCCGCAGCTACAGTAGGGCTGCTGCCAAAAATTCCAGCAAAAATATTCGAGATCGACAGCGCTCGCAAACTGCCTTTAAACCTTTGGGGGCGACCAATAAGATGGGTTTGGGCTGTGATCAGGCCGATGTTCTCAAATACAACAATCAGCAACAACAGAAATACAGCAATCCAGAACGATAGATCCAACAAGTTTGCGAAGGACAGCTGGGCAAACAAACCGCCGTATTGATGCAGTGCTTCTGTGGCAGACACAGGATCACCTGGTTTTACAGCACCAAGCACATAAGCTAGTCCTGTTCCCGCCAAAATACTGATCAGAAGCCCGCCTTGTACATTGCGTATAAATAAAATCAAGGCGATCACAAGAGTGACACAGGCGGTGATCACTCCAGGATCATTAAAATGTCCGATCGCCACGAATGTGGTCTGATGTGCGATGACGATTCCGCTTTTTTGCAAACCAATAAACGTCAGGAACAAGCCAATCCCCACCGTAATGCCATGCTGCAGGTTTTTCGGAATGGCCTCACTAATTATTTTATATAACGATGTAAAAGCTACGACCGCAAACAGCACACCGGTGACGGATACAACCGCCAAGGCTTCCTGCCAGCTCAATTTCATCGAATGTACGAGTGTGTAGGTGAAAAATGCATTGATACCCATGCCAGGTACAACGATAATCGGCGACTTACCGCCAAATGCCATCAGCAAACAACCTGCGATGGACGTCAGCAGTGTACCCACCATTGCCGCCTGTAGCGGCATTCCGGCATCGGCCAGAATTGTTGCATTGACCATTACGATGTACACCACGGCAAAATAGGAAATGGCCCCCGCCACAATTTCCTTCTTCCACTGGTCTCCCGGCTCCAGGCCAAGTCGTCTGGTCATCCATCCTTGTTTCATTCGTTCCGTTCCCCTCTCTCTATGTAAGCCGAACAAATGTAGTTATCAGTTACCATCATTTCGCACAGCACCACATATCATACACGCTTTTGGGATTGAAGTACATCACGTAACCCTGACATTTGTTAAGGTTTTGCGCATGCAAAAAAAGCGCAGGTACCTTGTCGGCACCTACGCTTTTCCTTCACAACAGATTACTGCTGTTTATTCTCTACAATTTCGATCAGTTCCTTGACGACCACACTGACCATGATCAGTCCGGCTACCGGAGGAACAAAGGCGTTACTCGCTGGTGGCTGTTTGGCCTTGCGAATTTCCGGCGCATTCTCAGGAACGATTTTCTGTGTTACATCTTCGCGTGGTTTGAGCGGCTTTTCGGTTGAAAAGACCACTTTCACACCTTTTTTAATACCGTCTTTGCGAAGTGTCGTACGGACAACACGAGCAATCGGGTCCATGGTCGTTTTCGAAATGTCCGCAACCTGGAATTTCGTCGGGTCCATTTTGTTTGCCGCACCCATGCTGGAAATGACCGGAATCTTACGTTTCAGGCATTCCTTGATAAGGTGGATTTTGTAAATGATCGTGTCGGAAGCATCCAACACATAATCCAGCTCATACTTGAACAATTCCTCATACGTTTCTTCCGTGTAAAACATATTCAGTGCAATCGCGTCGCACTCTGGATTGATGAGCTTCACCCGTTCCACCATCAGGTCTGCTTTTTTCTGACCAACGGTCGTGGTCAAAGCATGAATCTGACGATTGATGTTGGTGATGTCTACCACGTCTTTATCAATCAGAATGATACGTCCAACACCGCTACGGGCGAGAGCTTCCACTGCAATACCGCCCACGCCGCCGATGCCGAGCACAGCTACTGTACTATTTTTCAAAGCGTTCAGACCTTCAGGTCCAATTGCCAGTTCTGTTCTTGAAAATTGATGGAGCATTGAGAATCGATGCCTCCTTTATTTCTTTTCCGCCACCGGTTTACGGGCTACGCGGATGTGAAGTTGTTCCAATTGGGAGTTATCCACTTCAGAAGGTGCATTCATGAGCAGATCCGTTGCACTTGCCGTTTTCGGGAAGGCAATCGTTTCACGCAGATTCGTGCGACCTGCCAGCAGCATCACCAGACGGTCGAGACCAAAAGCGATTCCGCCGTGTGGTGGCGTTCCATATTCAAATGCTTCGAGCAGATATCCGAATTTCTCGTTGGCCACTTCCGGAGAAAGTCCCAGAGCAGCGAACATTTTTTCTTGAACATCACGTTTGTAGATACGCATCGAACCGCCGCCCACTTCATAACCATTCAGAACGAGGTCATAGGCTTGAGCGCGAATAGCACCCGGATCTGTATCAAAAAGATGTACATCTTCGTCTTTAGGACGTGTGAATGGATGGTGTTCTGCTACATAACGTTTCGCATCTTCATCGTACCCGAGCAATGGGAAGTCCACAACCCATGCAAATTTGAATTTGCTGTCATCGATCAAGCCCAGTTGACGACCGATTTTCAGACGAAGTGCGCCCAGTACATCTGCAACCACTTTTTTGGTGTCAGCAGAGAAGAGCAACAAGTCGCCTTCTTCAGCGCCAGTACGTTCTTTGACTGCTTCGATCTCTTCTGGCGTAAAGAACTTCACGATTGGCCCTTTGAACTCGCCATCTTTGACTTGAATCCATGCCAATCCTTTTGCACCGTAACGCGCTGCAAATGGTCCGAGGTCATCGATTTCTTTACGGCTCCATGTACCACAGCCTTTGGCGTTCAATACTTTCACTTCTCCACCTTTTTCAATGACAGAAGCAAATACTTTCACACCACTGTTCGCTACGATATCGTTCATTTCAACCAGTTCCATACCAAAGCGCAGATCCGGTTTGTCTGAACCGTATTTGCCCATAGCATCTGCATACGTAATCCGTTGGAAAGGCAGTTCCAGCTCAATACCTTTCGTTTCACGCAGCAATTTGGCCATCAGTTCTTCCATCATTGGCAGCAGGTCATCCTGTTGCAGGAAGGAAGTCTCGATGTCGACTTGGGTGAATTCCGGTTGACGGTCCGCACGCAAATCTTCATCACGGAAACAACGAGCGATCTGATAGTAACGCTCAAGTCCGCCGACCATAAGCAATTGTTTGTAAATTTGCGGGGATTGCGGCAGGGCGAAGAATTCACCTTCATGCACACGGCTTGGTACGAGATAATCACGCGCACCTTCCGGGGAGCTCTTGGTCAGGATTGGTGTTTCTACTTCAACGAATTCTTCTCCATCCAGATAATCACGGAACACTTTGGATGCTTTGGAACGCAATTTCAATGTTTCAAACATTTCCGGACGACGCAAGTCCAGGTAACGATATTTCAAACGAAGCGACTCGTCGACTTCCACACCATCTTCGATGAAGAATGGAGGTGTTTTTGCCGCGTTCAGTACTTCAATCTCGGTAATTTGCACTTCGATTTCACCTGTAGGCAGGTTTTTGTTTACGGTCTCTTCGTCACGTTTAACCACTTTACCCGTTACTGCGATAACGTACTCGCTCCGCACTCTGTCAGCGATTTGCAATGCTTCGCCAGAGTAAGCCGGGTTGAAAACAACTTGTACAATTCCGCTGCGGTCACGCAGATCGATAAACAGTACGCCCCCCAGGTCACGGCGGGTCTGTACCCAGCCGTTCAATGTTACGGTCTCACCGATGTGTGCGGGTGTTAATGCGCCGCAATGATGACTTCTTTTCATAACCAAACTCCTCTTATGTGAATTTCCGTTCTGTATGGGCGGGCAGAGCCCGCTTTTCAACAGTGCGGTTGCGTGAAGACGATTTATTCGAAAAGGCATGCTACCTCTGACTCGCCAACTTCCGATTATTCGGAAACATTGGTGAACCTCCGTAATTTTGCCGGATCAATTGTTACTATTTTACAGTCAAACTCGTGCTTATTTACTTCCGCGTATAGCTGATACCAGATCATCCAGCTTCACTGTTTGTTGTTCACCTGTATCCATGGACTTCAGGCCAATTTCCCCGCGCTCCAGTTCATCATCACCCAGAATGGCAGTGTAACGGGCTTTGAAACGGTCAGCAGATTTCATCTGGGCTTTCATCTTGCGACCGAGATAGTCGCGTTCACCAGACAGACCGGATTGACGAAGCTTAAACAGCTGACGGTTGACTTCACGATCGGCAGCTTCACCGAGAGCAACAAAATATACATCCAGTGGCGCCAGTGTAGTAACCTCAATATTTTGGTGCTCCAGAATCAGTTGAATGCGTTCCAGACCAATACCGAAGCCGATGCCCGGCTGATCAGGTCCGCCGATATCTCCAACGAGGCCGTTGTATCTGCCGCCACCGCCGACTGTATCAATCGCGCCAATGCCTTGAGCTTTCAGTTCAAAAGCAGTCAATGTGTAGTAATCCAAGCCACGTACCAAGCGATTGTTCACCGCGTAATCTACGCCAAAATCATCCAGATACTCTTTCAGCTTGGCAAAGTGGTTCAATGATTCTTCATCTAGGCTATCCAGTATGGACGGTGCCCCTACGAATTTGTCCTGATCAACTTTGCAGTCGAGCACACGCAGCGGATTACGTTCCATCCGGGATTGGCAGTCCTTGCACAGGCTGTCCTTCATCGGTCTGAGGAATCCAAGCAATTTTTCGCGATATTCTGCACGGCTAGTTGGGTTACCCACCGAGTTGATCTCGACTTTGACATCTTTCAATCCCAGTTCCACACACAGTTGATACCCAAGCGCAATGACTTCAGCATCGATCGCTGGATCAAGGGCACCGATAGCTTCTACACCGAACTGGTGGAACTGACGTTGGCGACCTGCTTGCGGACGTTCATAACGGAACATCGGACCAATGTAATAGAGCTTGCTCACATCCGGTTCGCCATAAATTTTATTTTCCACATAAGCGCGGACAACACCCGCTGTCCCCTCCGGACGAAGGGTCATGCTGCGATCCCCTTTATCATTGAATGTGTACATTTCTTTTTCAACAATATCGGTTGTTTCCCCAACGCCACGTACAAATAAAGAAGTCTGTTCGAAGATCGGTGTGCGAATCTCTCGGTAATTAAAACGGCGACACAGATCACGCGCTTTTTCCTCTACGAACTGCCACTTTTCCACAACACCAGGCAGCAAGTCTTGCGTTCCAGTCGGTTTTTGAAAAGCCATCTTTCATCCCTCCAGCATCTATTTTTCTCTGTATATCAAAAAAATCCCTCGCCCTGTCGCTGTATAAACAGCAGACAAAGGGACGAGGGATTGTGTTTACACATTCACCCGTGGTACCACCCACATTCCGGAATCCCTGACACTTTCGCCGTTCAGGTGATCATGTAATGATCTAAGGTTGCTCCAGGCAAGCCGATCAAACAGATCATTCCGCTCTACGTATAACGCACGCCCTGCGCAGGCCAGCTAATAGCCATCAGATGTAAATCTAATGTGTTCGCTGTCTGTTCTCGGGGAAGTCATTCGTCCGCTCATCAAGAGAATCCTTACAGCCAAGGGATTCTTCTCTGTTCATGTGGGCACGGAGTACTTGGTCCCGTCATCAAATCATCAAGTTATATCGTTTAAAGTTATTATATAACGTTTAAAGTTAATTTATTTTCTGATTGTAATGAACCGCAGTGCTAAAGTCAAGGGCTAACACAAAAAGATAGCACTAGAAAAAAATTCTCACACGTCGTACGGGATGCTAAGTCCACAGAAATCAAGGTTAATAGAAGCTGGACTCATCAAATGAATTCCAACTTCTATTGCCTTCTTATATCTCTATTGTTTCAGCATCCACTTCAGCAGATCCGGAACATTCGCCCATAGACGGGAGTGCATAATGACATATTCAATCGCTTCGTCGGAATTGCCCATCCCGACAAAATCAGGGAGGTTATACGGCAGCTGCTTCAAACCCAGCAGATAATCAGGCACATGGTTGTTCACACCCCGGGCCACACGGTACAGCATTTTGAGCTGGGAGGTGATTCCGTTCTTCTTATACTCCAGAATGATCTGGTCATAGGCAAAGGCGGCTGCAGCGTCATCTTTCCCATACTTCTCCATCAGTTGCTCTGCCTGCTCCAATTGGTTGCTGTACAAATACACAGCAGCGAGCAGGTAACGCGCTCCGGTATTGTCTTCCGTATTAAGCTCCAAAATATGCTCCAAGATTTGTGCCGCTTCGTTGGTATCTCCACCAAACCAGCAGGATTCGGCGTAGCTTTTGCATATCCGGATATATGGACGAGTCTCATGAAGCGCCCAGAAGTCCCCCTTGTTCTTCTCAAAAAACAGTTCGCCCAATTCGCGTTCGCCAGCAGCGATTCCGGCCTTGAGGTAAGCTCGTGCATCAGACTCATTGTCCGATTCCTCAGCCAGAATACGATATGCATCAGAGCTGTCAGAATACATCTCCAGGGCCGTTTTCGCCAGCTGTATTCTGCGTTTGGAAGAACTGGCTTCCATCGCCTTATGTAGCAGAGCCTGCGCTTTGTCCTTCGATGTATCTGGGCTGTTCAGAATCATTAGCTCGTCCGTTTCGCCACCCATGCCGTATTCTTCGATGTATTCGAACATCTCCTTAACCTTTCGGGAGATCGTTGATGTCGTTACCTCATATTTATCTGACAGCTCAGCCTTCGAAACATTGAAGCCGTATTCCTCAGACAGCAAGTACTCGATTGCAGCAAAGAACGAGCCTGTCTTCTTCACAGTAGGGCGGGTCTGACGGGAATAGCCATTCCATAGCACCAGAGCTTCCAATATCAACTCCCGCTCGTAATGGTTCCTCATGTTCTCAATAAGCTGCAGGGCCAGCTGTTCGTGAGCCGGATGCTCCCAATTCAGTTCGCGCTCCACCATCTTTTTCAGTTTGGTCAAGGTCAGTTTGCTCTCAGGCTGAATCGAGGCTTCCTGGACATGCTGCTCCGTTGATATCAGCCCCAGTATGGATTCTACCGCAGAAGGCTCCTTGCCCAAACAGCATTTCTTATATTTTTTCCCGCTTCCGCACGGGCATAAATCATTTCTTCCAACCTTACTCAAAACTAATTCCCCCTTAAATCTGTCACTAGCCATTCGCATGAGAACACTGTTGCTTTAGCATTATAGGTGTCATTTCTCAAACGAGGCATTCTATATAACTTACAATTTCTAGCATCAAGCAGAAACGGTTGTCGCCCTTATATAAACGCGGGGCCGTTTCAGCGAGTATATGTTCATCTAGAATATAACAATCACTCTGGCGATGAATTCCTCATACTCTCGACCATAGGATTGGATTTGCCTGAGCCCAATCGCTGGAAGCTTGATTTACCGTCCAATATAGCCCAACTATGAAAACAATGCGCTTTAAAATACATTAACCCATTTCTCTATTCTAGCAAAAAAATTAAATAAGGGGTAAGCTTCGCACAAAACATATAAATTCTCATTTCAAAAAAAAAACCTGCACACGGTGTGCAGGCTCAAAGGATATATAAAAAAAGGGGGTCATGTGTGTTATTATAAACGGGCTATGTTAAAGGCTTATGTAACTAATATTACAGTAATATTACAAAAATGATAGCGCTTTATAATTTGTTGTTTTCTCCATTATAAAAGCCCCTGCAGATGGCCCTGACATGGAAGTCAGACCCTGCAAGGGCTTCATACACATATTAATTCAATTCTTCCACATAAGCTTGGTTGGAACGAAGTTTATGAACGATTTCCTCATAATCCTCATCCCTTACTTTGGCAGACAAAACATAATGCAGATCGTCATAGTCAGCCGAGGACACATCCGCAGCATCCAACAGATTGCCATCCCCATTAACATTATCTCGGGTACCTCGCTCGGTATCACGATCCACATTGCTGACGACCGGGATTACATTTTCGCTGGCGGGAACCCCAGGTGCTGCACCCACTCCCATGGCTCCATTGGTTCCTACGCCACCCGCTGTGTTATAAGGCACCAGAGGTACCATAATCCGTTTGTCTCTGCCAACCGCGCTATCCAGTTGCCCTACCTCCAAATGCTCTGTACGGAACGTCTGAAGTGAGGTTCTTGCCCCCTCTGCCTCGTCCTCGGTCCGAAAATACGCCTGAATATGTTTTGTCATGTCAAACCCTCCTTTATCGGAATAAATGCATTGGTGTAACGAAAACTTAGAAGCTTTGAGCTTCAATCTTCATTTTAATCAGTAATCACATTATCGTACGGTCCGCCCCAAGTCATTAAATGACTTTTAACAACTCGCGGACAAATGCCGGTTCATCGGCAGGCGTACGGGATGTAATATAATTTCCATCTACAACAGCTTCATGATCCTTGAATTCTGCCCCTGCGTTCACCATATCATCCTTGAGCGGTGGATAGGATGTAATCGTACGGCCTTTCAACAGATTCGCACTTGCCAGAATTTGCGGACCGTGGCAGATCGCCGCGATAGGTTTCTTCGCACTGTTGATCTCCGTTACGAATTTCAGGATATGTGCGTCTGTACGCAAATTTTCAGGAGAAGATCCACCAGGAATGACAACTGCGTCGTAATCCGAAGCCGAGACCTCAGCGATCGCTTTGTCCGAAGTATAGGAGGCTTTACCACCTTTACCTTTCAGCGTCTCTCCTGCTTTCAAGCCGATAATTTCCACGTCGTGTCCGGCTTTTTTCACCTCATCATATGGAACCTGCATTTCCGAATCTTCAAAATCATTCGCCAATAAAAAAGCAACTTTACTCATAACGTATGTTCTCCTTTCCGTGTTCGAAATTTCTTGAAATCGGGTATTCGCAGAAATTGTTGGTGTACATTTCTTGTTCATTGCCCGTAATAAATACTGAACCTGGCACGCCATCGTGCCTCGTTCTGTTATTACCCTAACCAGAGCCGTTTATAACATGACGAGCCTGTATTATTTTGACTTTGATCAGACCATCTGATTCAGCTACAGTTAAGTTCCATAACAAAAAAAGTCCTGATTCGATGATCGAATCAAGACTTTTCATTCATTCCAAATGGTCAGCACTCAGTCACGCGGAAGACGGCTCTGCTCCCCTTTGTCCGAATCCTGAAGGGCCCAAACCGTTGTTGTACACTCGGCAGCAGCGCGGGCAAGCTTCAGGGACTCATACAGGTTTCCAGGCAGAAGCAAAGGTTCTATTCGGGAACGTGTTTCCTTGACGGATTGGCGCATAATGGGTGGGATACTCCTTTGATCATCTTATGTTAATGAACCGAATTATCCCTCATTATGGCCTGTTCCCCAACCAATTATGCATGTGTTTCTTGACGAATAGGGCTTTCGAGCATTAAAGTCACCGGTCCCCAATTCGTGAAAGTCACATCCATCATCGCTCCGAAACGTCCGGTTTCCACCTGAATTCCTTTATCACGTAACAGCTGATTAAACGTTTCATACAACAATTCTGCCGCTTCAGGTCTGGCTGCAGCTGCAAAGCTTGGGCGTTTTCCTTTGCGACAATCTCCGTACAATGTAAATTGTGAGACAGATAATACAGCCCCGCCCACATCGATCAGACTGAGATTCATCTTTTCCTGCTCATCTTCAAAGATACGAAGACCAGCGATTTTGTCTGCCAAATATATGGCATCCTTCTCCGTGTCCTCATGTGTAATTCCCACGAGCAACATCAATCCGGATTCAATTCTTCCCGTCAGTTCTTCTCCAACGGTCACCTGAGCCTCTTTACAGCGTTGTACAAGCACCCTCATCTTACAGGCTCCTTACTGCATAATCCGATGCACAGAATAGACATCTTTCACTCGTTTGATCCGTTCCACAACCGAATGCAGATGCTCCGTATTACGAATCAGAATTGTAACGTGCACCAATGCTAATTTATTTTTATCTGTACGTCCGGTGACGGCAGATATATTGGTTTTACTTTCCGAAACAGCCTGAAGCACTTCATTGAGCAAGCCGTTGCGATCATGGCCCGTAATCTCAATATCTACACTGTAGTTGGCTTCAATATTCTCTTCCCACTCGACTTCAATGACGCGAGCTGCTTCTTCCCCATCCGTACTGGACGGGATATTTGGACAGTCCGTTCGATGCACCGAAACCCCACGTCCACGTGTAACATACCCGATAATAGCATCCCCTGGTACAGGGTTACAGCAGCGCGCAAAACGTACAAGCAAATTGTCTATACCTTTGACACGGATGCCATTCGTCGGACGGTTTTTGCGCTCAGGTGCAGGCTTCAGCTCACGCATCTCGGAGTTCAGCTCAAGCAAGCTGGATTCTTCCTGCTCCTTGCGAAGTTTCTCCGTTGCTTTGGTCACGATCTGTGCAGCCGTAATACCACCGAATCCAACAGCTGCGAGCATATCCTCAATATCATTGAAGGCATACTTTTTGGCTGCTTCCTGCAACTTATCGTCCGTCATCCAAGCAGATGGATCAAGTCCCATGCGCTTGAGTTCACGTTCACAACTGTCGCGTCCTTTTTCAACGTTTTCTTCCCGCCGTTCCTTCTTGAACCATTGCTTGATCTTCGCTCGTGCGTGAGAGGATTTAGCAATTTTAAGCCAGTCCTGGCTCGGTCCGTAAGAATGTTTGGACGTCAAAATTTCAATGATATCGCCTGTCTTAAGATGATAATCGAGTGGAACGATACGACCATTTACTTTGGCACCAATCGTCCGATTACCCACCTCTGTATGGATTCTATATGCAAAATCCAATGGAACAGATCCAGTAGGCAATTCGATAACTTCACCTTTTGGCGTGAATACAAACACCAGATCCGAGAAGAAATCCATTTTAAGCGATTCTACAAATTCAGACGCATCCTGCGCTTCATTTTGAAGTTCAAGAATCTCGCGGAAAAACGTAATTTTATCTTCAAAATTATTTCCGTTTCCGTTCGCAGCGCCTTCCTTGTAGGCCCAGTGGGCAGCAATACCGAATTCAGCGGTGCGGTGCATATCCCATGTCCGAATTTGAACTTCAGTCGGTTCCCCATTCGGACCTACGACCGTGGTATGCAGCGATTGATACATATTCGCCTTCGGCATCGCGATATAGTCTTTGAAACGTCCAGGCATCGGTTTCCATAACGTGTGTATAATTCCGAGGGTAGCATAACAGTCCTTGATGTTATCCACAATAATACGAATCGCAAGCAGATCATATATCTCGTTAAACTGTTTGTTTTTCGTTGTCATTTTTTTGAACACGCTGTAGATGTGCTTAGGACGTCCCGACAGATCTGCCTGAATTCCCATCTCATCCAGCTTGCTTGTAATACCGTCCATAACCGTATCAATATATTGCTCACGTTCCGCACGCTTTTTGTGCATCAGGTTTGCAATTCGGTAATATTGCTGCGGATTCAAATAACGGAGGGCGATGTCCTCCATTTCCCATTTGATCGCAGAGATACCCAGACGGTTCGCAATCGGACAGAAAATCTCCAACGTTTCATATGAAATCCGTCGTTGGCTTTCTTCCGACTGAAACTTGAGTGTCCGCATATTATGCAGACGGTCAGCCAATTTGATCACGATGACACGGATGTCCTGCGCCATGGCGATGAACATTTTGCGGTAGTTCTCGTTCTGCTGTTCTTCCTTGGAGCGAAACTGAATACGTTCCAGCTTCGTCAAGCCGTCAACAAGCATGGCACACGTATTGCCGAAATGATTGCGGATTTCTTCAAGTGAAACCGTAGTATCCTCTACTACATCATGAAGAAGCGCTGCAATTATGGAGATGGTGTCCATCTGCATGTTTACAACAATATCGGCAACCGCAAGCGGATGCAGAATATACGGTTCTCCCGATTTTCGCGTCTGTCCATGGTGGGCCTGATCAGCAAATTCGTAAGCTTCACGTATGCGCACCAGATCGGGTTCTTTGATATATGCCCCGGCCTTCTCGAGTAATTGCTCTATGCCCATTCTGATCTGTTCCGTGTCCTTTCTATACAAAATGGAACCCGTGACATAATATCAACACAGGTTCCCCGTAAAAGTAATTTCCTATAATTATGACGCTTCGCCCGTTTCCCGTCAACTACTGACGAATAAGAGCACATATTCAATTTTTTTATACGATATGTGTCATTCCTCAAAGATGCTGCCAGATATTCAACAGAGGTCGGAAATCATCCTCATTTACTATGTATTATTACCGTTATTTGCCGAAATAGAAGGATCAATTCTCAAAATAAAAATGCTTCCGCCATGCTTAGTGGAAAAATGTTATTGCTAAATGAAGAGAAACTCTGTACTATATTGAAGATTTGTGTTTCGGAAAAAAGGAGATGAATATTCATTGCAACGTGAAATTCAGGTTAATCAAAAAATGCCGCTTGGCTCAGGGTCGCTGCTGAGTCTCCAGCATTTGTTCGCCATGTTTGGCAGTACGGTACTCGTGCCGAACCTGTTCGGTGTCGATCCAAGTATGATCTTGCTTATGAACGGTATTGGAACATTGTTGTACATACTCATGTGTAAAGGAAAGATTCCGGCCTATCTTGGATCAAGCTTTGCTTTTATCGCACCTGTTTCTTCCGTATTAATAGCACACCCTGATAACGGATACTCCATGGCACTTGGAGCGTTCATCGTAACGGGAGTTATTTTCTGCATTGTAGCTCTTATCATCAAGTATGCGGGAACAGGCTGGATTAACGTGGTTTTCCCGCCTGCGGTTATGGGTGCCATTGTTGCCCTAATCGGTCTCGAGCTTGTCCCTGTAGCAGCCGGAATGGCTGGGCTGATCAATTCAAACCCTGCTGAGAACCCAGACTGGGTACCTCAAGCCAAACCAATTATTTTAGCCATGGTTACTCTTGGTATCACTGTTATTGGTGCAGTAACCTTCCGTGGGTTCCCCAAGATCATTCACATTCTAATCGGGATTGTATCCGGTTACGTGCTTGGATACTTTATGGGTGAGGTAAAAACCGAGAATATAGCGAACGCTGACTTTATCTCGCTGCCTACAGTAACGACACCTACATTTGACTGGTCTGTCATATTCACCATTTTGCCTGTGGCACTCGTTGTCATTGTTGAGCACATCGGACATCTGCTTGTAACGAGCAGCATTGTGGGCAAAGATCTGTCCAAGGACCCGGGTCTGCATCGCTCCCTGCTTGGGAACGGCGTTTCAACTATTCTTTCCGGTTTTGTAGGGTCCACTCCGAATACTACTTATGGTGAGAATATTGGGGTTATGGCTCTGACCCGGGTTTACTCGACGTATGTTATTGGCGGCGCTGCCGTTATCGCAATTGTACTTTCGTTCTCAGGTACGTTCTCGGCACTTATAGCTAACATTCCCGTTCCGGTTATGGGTGGTGTATCTTTGCTTCTGTTCGGAGTTATTGCGGCATCCGGTTTGCGTATTCTGGTCGAACAGAAAGTGGATTTTGCCAAACCGACCAACCTGTTGCTAACTACCCTTGTACTCGTCATCGGACTTAGTGGTACTGAAATCACGTTTTATGGTATTCATCTCAAGGGAATGGCTCTGGCAACCATCGTCGGAATTCTGCTGAGCTTGTTGTTTAAATTATTTGAAGTACTGGGTTGGTCGAATGATCAAACGGAGAAACAGCCTTTAACCGAGAAAACTCCGGATTGATTTCTTGCCGATCGGTCTGAACGAACAATGTTTATTCATTCTTCATTTTATACATCGTACAACGCAAAAAGCCTGCTCTCTAACCTTTACGGGTTGAGAGGCAGGCTTTTTTTTGCAAATAGTTAATGCTGTATATTATTTCCCGGGAAACGGGAGATCCAGTTCACGTGATTTAACAGCAATGAATGCCGGAATTCTAGTAGTTCATCAATGTAAATACATCAATTCCTGGCAATTTTGCACGTCCATTCAAATCAGACAGCTCAATCAGGAATGCTGCACCTACAATCTTGCCACCCAATTGTTCAATCAGGTTAATGGAGGTAGCAATAGTTCCGCCTGTCGCCAGCAGATCATCCGCAATCAGGACATTTTGTCCTTTTTCGATCGCATCTGTATGCATAGCAAGCGTATCTTTGCCATATTCAAGATCATAACCGACTTCGATCGTCTCTCCAGGCAATTTTCCGCTTTTACGGATCGGAGCAAAACCGACACCCAGAGCGTACGCCAGAGGAGCGCCCACAACGAATCCACGTGCTTCAGGTCCGGCAATAACGTCAATTTTGAGATCCGAAACCATTACTTTCAGCTCATTGATCGCCTTGCGGTACATTTCTCCATCCTTCAACAATGTCGTAATGTCTTTGAAGCTGATTCCCGGTTGTGGAAAGTCAGGAATGACACGAATATAATCTTTAAAATCCAAAATAATCTCCTCCTAAAATAAATAGCACAACTTCTATCTAAGATACGCCCTTCATCCGGGATATCATCCATTGTGTCAGCTGAGGGGTCGATGCATCCAGCATCACCTGCTCTGTCTCGGCCATGCTCTCCAGCGCCTGATAATGACGCGAAGCGGTTAGCTCACGCTTGGGTGGGTTATCCACAAACACAATCTTTCCAGCTTCTCGGGTAATGAACGATAACTCCTCAAAAACATCCAACATCATGGTAATCATGCGCGGCGAGCAGCCACACTGACGACTGAGCACAGGAGTGATCTCTTGTTCCTCCACGGGTTCAGCTCTCCATTTGGACACCAGCATATAAATACGCTTGAAGAGTTCTCTGGAGGGCATCTGAAGGCGATCTCGGCGGTTGCCTGATCCGTGCAGAAGGATGATATTCTCGGCTCCGCTGAATAAAGCCAGCATTGCATCAAGTTGTTCCGGGGTTTCCGGCGTATCAAACACAAATAACGTCCGGACCTGTTCCTGCCCATAATGCTGCGCGGCAGCATTGCACGGAAACAAACCGACCTTTCTATCATATACCCAAAGGCACGGTTCATACAATGAATTTCCCTCGGAAACATTCGTTTCTTTCCGAACGATGGCACCAATTGAGCCTGACTTGTATCGTAGATGTATTTCAAGCGAACTCAAGAACTGCTTCATCGCGTTCAGAGGCTCCGTACTACCTCGCAAATCAAACACTTGCGCATGTGGAACCTGGATGTCCTGCAGCATTAATTGTGGTTTCCTCATCCCGTTCCACTCATTAACGGACAACTCGCCCATAACATCAATGATGGAGCCTGGAGGCAGAAACTCAGCTAAAGCTCCCTTGCCAAAGGCTACCGTCTCCAATTGCTGACCATCCTGCTCCAAAACCAATTTCAGATGACGTTTTTCCCGTCCCATCGTCCGTGTTTCTTTGACAGTCACATTGCGCAATACAAAACGTGGAGAAGGATTACTCATGCCAAACGGCTGGAGTCTGTCGATCTCTTGAATGACCTGCAATGGTACATCACTGATTCTGCATTCGTCATCTGCAAGACGATGGGGCACAAAGTCCTCCTCTGTCAGCACGGATGCCGCAAACTCATTCAATCCTGCTTCCAGCTCTTTAAGTTGATCACGATGAAGGCTCATGCCTGCTGCAGCTGGATGACCACCATAATGGTCCATCGTGTGTTTGCAAGCAGTTAATGCCTCATAGATGTCCAGCCCCTCTATGGAGCGTGCTGAGCCTTTACAAGCGCCGCTCTCCGGGTCAATGCCCAGGATAAGCGTTGGCCGATAATACCGTTCAAGTAACTTGGAAGCTACGATACCTACAACTCCAACATTCCAGCCTTCTCCCGCCAAAACGATGACGTCCGGCACTGCTCCGGAATTAAGCTGGATTTTCTGCTCCAACTGGGTTGTCGCTTCCAGAAGTATACCCTCAACAACCTGTTGCCTTTCACGATTCAGCAAGTCCAGTTGGCCTGCCAGAGTGTGTGCCTCATCCAGATCCTCGGTTGTAAGCAGCGATACTGCTCTGCCAGCATGATCCAGACGTCCACTTGCATTAATACGCGGAGCCATTGCAAAGGCAATATTGATTGAGGTGACCTGAGTTTGATCCACACCACTAATTTCAAGCAGAGCACTTACACCAGGCAGACGTGTACCTCGCATGGACTCAACACCATAACTGACGATAACCCGGTTCTCGCCTTCCAAAGGCATCAAATCGGCAACCGTACCAATAGCGGCAATTTCCATCCATTCTCCAGGCACTTCTCCGATCAATGCCTGAGCCAGCTTCAGCGCTACACCCGCACCAGCTAACCCTTTAAAAGGGTAAGGACAGTCCGGAAGCTTGGGATTAATGAGTGTATAAGCCTCAGGCAAAACTTCAGGTGGTTCATGATGATCCGTCACAATGACTTCCATTCCCAGTGTTGCAGCATAAGCAATCTGCTCTACCGCACTGATTCCGGTATCTACCGTAATCACCAGCGTGACTCCTTGTTGATGAGCCCAATCCAAGGCGTGATTGTGTAACCCGTAGCCTTCATTGGAACGATGAGGAATATAGATATCATAAGAAGCACCGAGATAACGCATCAGATGGATCATCAGAGATGTACTGGATACTCCGTCCGCATCGTAGTCCCCATATATTAAAATATGTTCTTCACGCTCAATAGCCTGCTGGATTCGGGGCACAGCTTCTTTCATGCCTAGAAGCAGATAAGGATCATGCATCTGATTCAGATCAGGATGCAGAAATTGTTCTGCCTCTGATTCATTATGAACCCCCCGACTGACCAGCAAACGTCCAACAAGTGATGAAACGGAAAGCGCCTGCGAGAGTCCCGCAGCCGCCTCCAAATCGATATTCGGTGTGTTCCACCGGTATTGCGAATAAAGCAATGATAACGCTCCTTTCCTGATCTACTGAACCAAGCTTCATTACTGAATTAATGTCGCTTCAGGATCTGGCAGTTCATGATTGGATTTATAAGGATATCCAGGATCATAAGGTACAGCCTGGATCTGTACTTCTTTCACATGACTGAAACGAGTTAAGAGAAGTGTCTTCGCCCGGTTCGCAATCTCTTGTGCCTCGAGCACGGAAATTCTAGGGTTCACACTAATGACCAGTTCAATCGTAACATCATGTTCCTGTTCACGTGCTACCAGATGTTCAATCGTAATAATGCCATATACACGCTGCACCGTCTCTTTGAAGTCAAGTGCTTCTTCCTGTTCCAGTTCCTGAACAAGTGAACCATATACGGTATCCACAATCATTCTGTAGCCTTTGTGAAGCACAAAACAGGAAGCGATCAATGCAGCTGCGGGATCCATATATCGAAGAATACTCCACCCCATCGTTTCTCCTGTCATGGAACCTACAATACCGACTAAGACGATAAGTGAACAGTAAAGTGCCCGACGATGTTGCTGTGCATAAGCGAGAGCCTGCGATTGATTTCGTTTACGGAAATATCGGTATTGATATTGAAAGATTGCTTCTTTCACAGCCAATGCTGCAAAAGCTACCACAAGTGCATGGGTATACTTCTCTAGCGATTCTGGTTCATCTCCAGACAGACTACTCAAAGCGGAAATGGCGATCTGCAAACCTCCCATAAGGATGAGCACAGATAATAATACCGAAATTCCAGGTCTCGCGATACGTGAATGTTCCTTTGACCGCTCCCTACGAGCCTTTCTTTTTGTTTGTACAGACTTCGAGGGAAAGAGGCCGGACAATGAAGAAGCAGCTTCTGAAGCAGAGTGAAGGCCGTCTGCAAGCAACGATTTGCTGTTTGCCATATAACCGAACCCAGCCTTGATTACTGCAAGTGTCAAATTCCCGGCGATCCCGCTCCACGTGGCAGCGTGAACAGAAGGGAAACGTTCTCTGGTCATGGCGATGCCCCCCTTAATACTCTACCTAAAGTTGCAAAACCGCGCCTAGCAGACGCGGCTTGACAATACAATGTTTAGTTGGATGCTTTGACAGCTGCTTTAGGTTTCTCTGTTTGTTTACCTTTGAGCGCCAGCCACAAAGGAGCGGCGATGTAGATCGAAGAATATGCACCGAACAACGTTCCGATGACCATAGCAAGTGAGAACATGCGAATGGATTCTCCACCAAAAATAAACAAGCAGAGCGAAGCGACAAACACGGTGAATGTTGTATTCAGGGAACGTGTCATCGTTTGCGCCAAACTGCGGTTGACTACTTCACGCAAATCGGCTTTCGAAGTCTTTTTAGCAAAACGCATATTCTCACGAATCCGGTCGAAGATAACGATTGTATCATTGATCGAGAATCCGACAATGGTTAGAACAGCCGTAATGAAGGTCAGATCCACTTCCAATCGGAAGATCGAGAACACACTAATAACTACAAATGCATCATGGAAGAGCGCAATTACAGCAGCCAAACCAAACCGCCATTCAAATCGGATAGCTACATAGATCATAATCCCGATACTTGCGATAAGAACCGCGTATATGGCATTACGTTCAAGCTCTTTAGCCATCTCCGGATCAACCGTGTTGACTTCATAGGAAGCAGTTGGATCAAGCTTAGTAAATTCTTGCTTGAACTTACTTTCCTGGTTTTCATCCAACTCATTCGAGAAACGAACGTTAACCCGATCAGCACCAGTTGTGATTTGAACATCACCTTCGTCAACGCCAAGGTCTTTCACAATAGGATTGATTTGTTCGGTTGTGATCGCCTTGGATACCGTGATATCTACATTTGAACCGGCACGGAAATCTACCGCATAATTCAATCCCAGGGCCAAAATGCTGATGATACCTGCAATCGTCAAAATGATGGAAAAGGTATAGGCAATTTTACTGCCTTTAATATAATCAAAATTCCAATTAAAGCGCACGAATTTCACTCTCCTTCACTCCGAAATACTTAGGCTTCTTCAATACGTTAGCCCGCACAAGCAGGGTCAACAGGAAGCGGGAGAAGAAAATATTCGTGA
This sequence comes from Paenibacillus sp. O199, assembly GCF_001636635.1. Lineage (NCBI taxonomy): Bacteria > Bacillati > Bacillota > Bacilli > Caryophanales > Paenibacillaceae > Paenibacillus > Paenibacillus sp. O199. The sequence goes on along the minus strand of NZ_LGRP01000035.1, from coordinate 12,962 downwards.
TAATGCTGGTCACGATGTCAAAAATCAGTACCAGTGCGAAACCTTTAACCGCACCTGTACCCAAGAAGAACATAACTGCTGCAGCAATGATGGTTGTAATGTTGGAGTCAATAATCGTACGGAAGGAATGTTTACCTCCTGCTTTAACCGAAGACAATATCGACTTACCACTGCGCATTTCTTCCTTAATCCGCTCGTACGTGATGATGTTGGCATCCACGGCCATCCCTATACCCAGGATAAATGCCGCGATCCCCGGAAGGGTAAGCACGAATTCTCCCATATAGAAGATTGCAAGTACCAACCACGTATGTGTAATTAGGGCAAAACTCGCAATAATCCCCGGAATACGGTACAGACCAATCATGAACACCAGGATAATTACGGAACCAATTAATCCCGCTTTAATCGTCTGGTCCAGAGATAGTTTACCAAGCGTTGCACCAACGCTTTGAGAGTACTTCTCTGTCAGTTTCAACGGCAACGCGCCCAAATTAATGGTATCGCGAAGCTGATTGGCTTCCTCACGTGAGTAGTTACCCGTGATTTGCGCAGAGCCGTCACTCAGCTGCTGTTTAACTTCTGGTGCTGAAAGCAACTGATCATCCAGATAGATAGCCAAAGGTTGTCCAATCAAACGTTTGGTGATTTCAGCAAACTTGGCTTTGTCTTTAACCTGGATATCGATCATCGGTGCGTTCAACTGGCTGAATACCACTTTGGCACCATTCTCCACGAACTCATTTCCCCGAAGCTCGATTTTAGTGTATTCGCCTTCTTTGTCATTCTCAGCTTTACTGCGGAAGGTCATGACAGCCGGCTCTTTCATTTTCGCTCTGACTTCAGCCTCGTCGGTAACCCCGGCCAGCTTCAAGCGGATCCGATTCGTTCCTTCAGTTGTTACTTCCGGCTCGCTTGTTCCGAGCGCATTGGCACGGCTCTCCAGACTTTTTGCTGTTTGCACCAAAGATGCTTTGGTGACTTGTTGTCCTTGTTCCAGCGGCTCTGCTTCATATAAGATCTCGTAGCCTCCTTTTAAATCAAGGCCCAAGCGTATATTTTTGAGCAGCCCTGGACTTGTGCCCAACATTACTCCTGCGGTCACAAGCACGACCAAAATGAAACTGACGATTCTTTTCATGCCGTTCCTAGATCCCCTTTCGTTCTCAATATTCCTATTATAGCGATGCCGTAAAAAGCAGTCAATTTCCAACAAAAAAGATCCCTTTCGTTAGAAAGAGGACCCCCGGTATGCAGACACGGTCATAAAGTTCATAAAGCTTGTTGCTTTCAGTGACAATATGTCGTTCACCAGTTGGTGAAGCGGTGGAATGCCCTGCTTTTCATATTTATGACTGATGCAATTCCAGACATCTTTGCTGGTGACATATTCGTAACCGACAAGCCTTAATTCCTCTGCCTTGCTGCGGCAGAGCATCTCTATAGACTGTTCCAACTCCACATCATTCATTTCTTCCAACGGGGAGCCTCCCTTCATACATCCAAGCCTTTATGCGGCATCAATATTACATCATTCGACTTTACCCGATCATATTCCTTCTTGCTGGTGATGGATCTTTTTGTTAATCGTGTCCAAGTTGTCATGAGAAGATATTGGACTGGCATAGGATGAAGAACGACGGCTTTGTCCCGTTTATGAATACCTGTACTCCAACCGGGAAAGAGGGGTAGTCTTGAAGAAACAAACTTTTATCCAGGGAGCCATGATCCTGCTCGCCGCAGGCATTATTAATCGGATTCTCGGGTTCATCCCGCGCATTGTGCTGCCACGAGTTATCGGTGCAGAAGGTGTTGGCATCTACCAACTGAGCTATCCCTTTTTCATCGTACTCGTCACATTGATCACTGGCGGTATTCCATTGGCCGTAGCCAAACTCGTAGCCGAAGCGGATACAGGTGCCAACCGTTATTCACCCCAACGGATTCTGCAAATTAGCCTGAGCTTCACACTGACCCTTGGCGTTGTGTTTATGTTTTTGTGCATCATATTCGCTCCATGGGTTACCCGTTATGTTCTAACCGATGAGAGAGTCTATCACACGTTTGTCAGCATGAGCCCTATGATTGCCATCATCGCCGTATCTGCAGTCTACAGAGGGTATTTCCAGGGAAAGCAAAACATGATGCCTACGGCTGTTTCATCAATCGTAGAAACGGTCATTCGTATTATCTGTGTGATCTGGTTTTCCTGGCTCCTCTTGCCCCGAGGAATTGCCCAAGCTGCAGCAGGAGCCATGCTGGGAGCACTTGTTGGTGAATTCATCGGTATGCTCGTATTATTGTGGAACTATGCCAGACAGAAGAAATATATGGATCAACATCTGCCCGTACTCGAATCTCCAATCGAACCCAAACCTGCTATTTCAAAAAACTCAACCGGCTCAGAACCTGGACTTCTTCGTCGTTTACTCGCGATTTCCGTACCTGTAACTGCCGGGCGGTTAGTTGGTTCCCTCTCCTATCTCGCTGAGACGATTGTAACCGCACAGAGTCTAGCTATTGCAGGTATCTCCAAAGGGCTCGCCACGGCCCAGTATGGTGCATTACAAGGTATGATCATACCGCTACTTCTACTGCCGGGAGCCTTAACTTCCTCGTTAGCCACGTCACTTGTCCCCTCATTGTCTGAGGCCTCGGCGCAAGGTGACCGTGCTCTCATACATAAACGGATGCATCAGGCTCTGCGTCTAGCACTCGTAACAGGTGCTCCATTTTCTGTTTTTATGTATGTGCTTGCCGAACCGATGTGTCTTGTTCTGTATAATGATGCATCGATTGGAAGCATGCTTAAGCTCATGGCTCCTTTTGCTTTGTTTATCTACATTCAAGCTCCTCTTCAAGCTGCTCTTCAGGCACTTGATCGTCCAGGAAAGGCACTACTCAATACATTTATTGGTGCTGTCATTAAAATTACGTTGATTTTGGTACTCGCCTCCCGGCCGGAATACGGTATTTTTGGAGCGGTAATTGCCATTTGTGTGAATTCAACGATCGTTACTCTTTTACATGCAAGAAGTGTGCGCAGCCTGTTACAGTTCCGTTTCAAGATGATGGATTGGGTCAAAACAGGCACTGGTATGGTCATCATGGGCGCCGCTACTCTGGTCATTTATGAACAGACTGCATCCTTGCTTCCATTTTGGCTCAGAATGCTTCTCGCGCCCCTTGTTGGTCTGATCGTCTATTTCATTGTTATGGGCTGGACCAAAATGATTGATTTTCATGATCTTTCCCGTGCGCCCTTTATTGGTTCCTGGTTTAAACGCCGTTCTTAAACGTCAGTTATCTTTATCATCTTTGGAACTTACATAAATTTTTCCGTTATGATCGATGGAACAGATAAACACGTCTTTAAAGTCCATAATACCTTTGTGCTGAATCTGATTTTTAAGCCAAAATCTGGTTTTTTGGATCAGCTCAAGGTTTTGATCCTGAACTTTGCCATCCATGATCAATGGCAATGGCAGCCCTTCATATTTGATATTTTCAAACCCTTCTAATTTGTTTTTTCGCGCTTTTTGTTTGGAATTAGATCCTGTCGAACCAGATCCTGATGAGCCGCTGTTGCCGCTCGAAGAACTCTGACCTTTCGGAAAAACAGTTAGCTTGCCTGTGGTCTCCAATATGGCAAATTCCACATCTCCAATGCTGTCTACATTTTGTTCGCGAAGCTGTAGAAGCAGATCATCCAGATTGTAACGCTGCTTTCGCATTTCATCTCGATGTAATTTCCCTTTGGAGATTAACACGGTCGGCTTGCCATCAATCATTAACCGAAGCTTGCGGCTTTTGAGACTGAGAAATGCCATAGCAATCTGCACTACTAGTACCGTCAGCATCGGTACAATACCATGGAATAACGGTTTATTGATATCTTCAATGACAAATGCCGCAATTTCTGCAAGCATGATGGATACGACAAGATCAAACATGGACAGCTTCCCGATCTCACGTTTACCCATTATCCGAATTGAGCCATAGACAATAAAGTACATGAGCATGGTTCGAAAGATATGTGCTCCGACATCTGAGAAATTCACAACAGGGTTCCTCCTTCGGATCTGAATTTTATACAGGTACCTGAAGCGTAATCCCTATTTTGGCCTGAAGCTCACATGCTCATGCAAATATAATCCGTTCATTTAATGGAAAATTCAGTTCATAAGTCAGAGGGCTTGACCATACACTGTATTAATTTCAAACTTGTACAAGGGGGTCGCTTCATGCAGTTGATTCGCCGAATGGTTTCATTTCGAATGTCTAACCCGATTCTTTCGGGCCTCTGTCATGCTTTTGTGTGGATGATGTTAGGCGCACTGATTCTATCCTTCTTTCTCTGGATGACCGGAATGCGGGAACAGGATCTTTCCCTGTATACGTACGTTGTTCATGGCTTGTCCTTGCTGGTTGGTGGCTTTGTATCTGGCAAGAGGTCAGGTGAGCGAGGCTGGTACCACGGAGGTATTACCGGAATGGTCTACGGACTAATTGTATTGCTGATTGGGTTTCTAGCACTCGATGCCTCATTCAATTGGAAAGACAGTCTGCAGCTTGCAAGTGCATTTCTGATTTCTGCACTAGGCGGTATATTTGGAGTCAACACACGAAGATCATAGAAGATCGGGGTGTAACGGTTATTTGAGAAAAAGAAAAAGAGAACCGGGTCTCCATGGAGATCCAGTTCTCTGATAGTGAAAAATACGCTGCAAACGTACTCATAGCCTTACAGGCTTTTTGAACATCTATGATTTATTCAGCCGTTTCACGTGCAACTGCACTGCTAATTGCATTACGATCGAATGTCAGTTTAGTAACATCGTTTACACGCAATACAACCACATCGTCTGTGATTTCAGCAATCGTTCCGTGAAGACCGCCGATTGTAACAATTTTATCGCCTTTTTTCAATTGACCTAACATGGAATTACGTTGCTTCTGTTTTTTGTTCTGTGGACGAATCATCAAGAAGTAAAAAATTGCAACCATGAGTACCAAAGGTACAATCAAAGATACAATTCCACCGCCAGCATTAGCGGTTGTAGCTGGTAATGCTTGGAACATTCAAACTCCCCCTTTTCGACTATACGTACAGATAATGCTTGTTACTTCGGTTCCGCAAAAACCTGGTCAGAAACCTTTGTCATTGTCATGAAGACCATATTGATCGAAAAATTCATCCCGGAAATCAAGCAAACGATCTTTCATTATGGCTTTACGCACATTGCGCATCAAATTCTGCAAGAAATGAAGATTGTGGATGGTCGTCAAACGTAAGCCAAACGTTTCATCCGCTTTGATTAAATGACGCAAATAGGCTCTTGAATAGTTACGACAAGTATAGCAATCACATTCAGGGTCTAGTGGCCCAAAATCAGTTGCAAACTTGGCATTACGAACTACCAGACGTCCTTGGCTGGTCATCGTTGTTCCGTTACGGGCAATTCGGGTAGGCAGAACACAATCGAACATGTCCACTCCGCGAATCGATCCCTCAATCAATGCATCGGGTGAACCAACACCCATTAGATAGCGTGGTTTATTGGACGGCAACAAAGGAATTGTGTAATCCAATACACCATACATCAAATGTTTCGGTTCTCCAACACTCAGTCCACCAATAGCATAACCCGGGAAATCCATGGAAGTCAAATCTGCCGCGCTCTGGCGACGAAGATCTTCATGCATGCCCCCCTGTACGATAGCAAACAGCCCTTGATCATTCGGACGAGCATGACTTTCCAGACAACGTTCTGCCCAACGGCTTGTTCTTTCAAGTGATTTTTTCACATATTCATACTCAGCAGGATAAGGCGGGCACTCATCAAATGCCATCATAATGTCGGAGCCCAGTGCATTCTGGATTTCCATTGCCACTTCAGGCGAGAGGAATTTTTTATCTCCGTTTAGATGGGAGCGGAAGTTAACGCCTTCCTCCGTAATTTTGCGCATCTCACTCAGAGAAAACACTTGGAACCCGCCACTGTCAGTCAAAATCGGGCGATCCCAGTTCATAAATTTGTGCAATCCGCCTGCCTGACGAATAATTTCATGGCCAGGTCTCAGGAACAGATGGTAAGTATTGCTCAGAATAATCTGTGCATCCATCTCTTTCAGTTCTTCGGGACTCATCGTCTTCACCGTGGCCTGTGTTCCTACAGGCATGAAGGTTGGTGTCTCAATAATACCGTGAGGTGTATGTACACGTCCCAAACGAGCTCCGGATTGTTTACAGGTTTTGATATGTTCGTACGTAATTGCTGCCATTGGTTTTAATCATCCTCTAAAAATTAATCGTAATACCTTCATATCTTAATAAATCAACATGGCATCGCCAAAGCTGAAGAAACGATATTGTTCTTTAATTGCTTCCTCATATGCATGCATGATTTGTTCTCTACCCGCAAGCGCACTGACCAACATGACCAATGTGGATTTGGGGAGATGAAAATTCGTAAGCATCCCGTCGATTACTTTGAAAGTATATCCCGGATAGATAAAGATTTTGGTCCAGCCGCTGCTCTCTTGCAACTGCCCGTCTTCAAAATTGCTTCCTACCGTTTCAAGTGTACGACAACTTGTCGTTCCTACAGCAAATATACGGTTGCCACGTTTTTTCGTTTCATTAATTAGATCCGCTGTCTCTTGAGACAAAGAGTAGTATTCCTCATGCATGACATGCTCTTCAACTTTGTCAACCGACATAGGCCGAAATGTTCCGAGTCCAACGTGAAGCGTGATGAAAGTTACATTAACGCCTTTATCCCGAATCCGATTCAGCAATTCATCTGTAAAATGTAATCCTGCTGTCGGCGCAGCGGCTGATCCTTCATGTTTCGCATATACCGTTTGATACCTTTCGCGGTCGTCCAGCGTCTCTCTGATATAAGGAGGCAGCGGCATTTCACCCAAGCGATCCAGAATCTCTTGAAAGATTCCATCATAGGAGAACGTAAGCAAACGCGCACCCATTTCGCCTTCCTCATCAATGACTGCCCTGAGCTCGTCACTAAAAATGATGACCGAACCGGCTTTCAGCTTCTTGCCTGGTTTAACCAAAGCTTCCCAACGATCGCCCTCCACGTTTTTGAGCAGAAGTACTTCAGCCTTTGCCCCCGTGTCCTCTTTGGTTCCGAACAAACGCGCTGGAAGAACACGTGTATCATTCAACACCAGTGTATCTCCAGGCTGAAGGAAGTCGATAATATCAGGAAACGTGTGATGGTTAACCTCACCGCTTTCCTTATTTAAGGTAAGCAACCGGGACGCTGTGCGGTCAAGCAGTGGAGTCTGTGCAATTAATTGCTCCGGCAATTCAAAATCATATAAGTTCACATTCATATTCAATTCATTCCTTAACAATAGTCGCATTTTGATAATAGTGTTTCAATATTGCCTGGTAATCATACCCTTCATCAGCCATGCCTTTGGCACCCCATTGGGACAAACCTAATCCGTGCCCATTACCCTGACCGATGATCATGAAGCTTTGGCCCTGAGTTACAGCTCGAGCTTGACCATCACCACTCATAACCACAAGAGCATTACCGGATGAAGTTCCTGTGCCCGAGGCAGATAGTACAGCAGCACCCTGTGAGCCGGTTTTGCTTGCTGTTTTGCCGTCAGCGCCTAATACAGTATAACTTCCGGTCCCTGCAATATCAAATAAAGTACTCGGTAATCCACCTAAAGCAGAGCGGTATGTATCTGCATATTTTACCGTCATCGGCTGGCCGTTGGCTGTAACTTCAAGTGCCCTTCCTGATGGCCCACGCTTGGTCACTTCGAGCGTTGAGATCGAAGATGGAACAGTAGAAGTCGTTTTACCCTGCAGGGTTTTAACCAACTGGGCTGACGTGAATGGCCCTCTTACCCAAGCATAATCGTTGGACTGCGGCACTTTGGCCAGAACAACAGCCTCGTTGCCTGGATTCATTTTCGCTACCGGATCAACATTGGATTGAATTAACGGAACGGGACGCACATTGGTATTTTGGGCAGTAACCGTCACTTTGGCTAAACCCGCATCCGTTTTGGTCGTTAAATCTTTTACATTATCCTCGCGGATATATCCGCTGACTCCTGTACTTAACAGCACATGATACCATGTCTGTAATCCAGCTTGAGCCGATGTATCTCCAGGACTATCCACATTAATGAACACATCCGCGCCCCCATTCCATACCTCGGATGGGTGAGCAGTCTGCCCCCCTGCATTGGAAGAGAACACAGCTTCTACGATTTTACCACCGCTCTTGATGACTTCTCCAGAAGTAGCATCAACCGCGCTGGAGACTTTATCATTCTCTGAACCCATTCCGTTGTACGCCTGACTGAGCGTGGTATCCACAACGTTGGCAATTTTAAAACGATCTCCCTGTTGAAGCGCATAAGAGCGTGCAGCGATAGCCTGTACTTTCAGCGCTTCGGCTGGCCAGGATGAATACACTTCTGCACCAACAACAGAGTATAAATATTGCTCCAGTGGAACTACATTAACCAAAGCCAAATCGCCGCTTACAATGCTAATTTCCATGTCACCGCGATATGTCCGTCCGGAACGTTCCACCACTTTGATTCCACTACCGTCTCCTTGCACAAACGCCTTGGCCTCACTGCCGGCAATAGTGTAATGCGGAGCTGTTTTAAGTGTATCTGTGCTTAACCCGGCATCCTGGCGGATGATAAGCGCAGCACTATTACTGTTTACCGGAGACAGGTTTACTCCTGGAACACTGGCTTCCACACTTTTTTTGAATGCAGACAGATCAGTATCTGATGAGGCTTCTCCCACCCATACAGCATACCCTTGACTCCCTCCATCCAGTTGAAGCGCCGTATAAGAACTAACTCCTGCCGATGAAAGGGATGCTTGTGCCGCTTCTGCCTCTGGAAGTGAGCTGTAGACTCCTGCAGACAGACGCTTGCTGCCCGTCACCGCTGGTTTTTGTCCACCTAGTTGGGCTGCAGCCACTTTCTGTACACGTGCTACCGCTTGTCCAGCCAACGCCTCTGTTGCATAGTTTCCGGTGTAGAGTTGATAGGTCGCTTTACCATTCAGAGACGTTGTAAACAACAAGGGTTTATCACTAGTGGCCTGCAACAATTTTGCGGCTGCTGCTGCCGTTTTGAAATCCCCTGTTTCCAACACTTTGACGCGGAATCCATCCGCACTGAAACGGATTTGTCCTGCTGGAAGAGTTATACTTGCTCCGCTTTCCGAACCGACATTCCATTTTCCACTCGACTCAAGCGTAATCAGTGGTGTAGTCGATTTATACGTACTTCCCAGGTTCGCAAACATGGCTACCCGGATCATCTGCCCATCACCTTCAGCGGCATAAACAGGCACTTGCAGGCATCCTACCGTCAACAGAGCTGCGGCCAAGACCTTCAAACGCCGACTCCACTTCTTTGTTTGTATTGCTTTCACGATCAGTCTCCTCTCCATGTTTGTCCCAAGTTGTATATTAAGATGAATCTCATTGATATATAGTCACAATTATTTGGCGTCTCTCGGTGGAACTGGCAAACCCAGATGATGATAGGCCAGGTCCGTTACAATTCTGCCCCTCGGTGTGCGTTGAAGCATGCCAATCTGCAATAGATAAGGCTCGTAGACATCCTCAATGGTCTGACTCTCCTCACCAATCGTAGCGGCAATCGTATCCAGACCCACAGGGCCTCCCCGGAAACTGTTAATCATTGATTTGAGCATTTTATGATCGATCTCGTCCAGACCACGCGGATCAATCTGAAGACGTTGCAGCGCTTCTTCCGCCAGAGCCTGTGTGATGATACCATCACCCCGTACCTGGGCAAAGTCACGCACTCTTTTTAGCAGTCGATTGGCAATCCTCGGTGTCCCACGGGAGCGCAATGCGATCTCTTCGGCGGCATTACCAACAATCTCCACCCCTAGAATCTCTGAGGCCCGTGAGACGATGTAGGCCAGCTCATCCACCGTGTAGAACTCCAGTCGACTGATAACACCAAACCGGTCTCTGAGAGGCGCAGAAAGCAAGCCTGCACGGGTTGTAGCACCAATCAGCGTAAAGGATGGCAGATCAAGACGTACGGAGCGGGCACTTGGCCCTTTTCCGATCATGATATCCAACGCGAAGTCTTCCATGGCGGGATACATCACTTCTTCTACCGTCCGATGAAGGCGATGAATCTCATCAATAAACAGGACATCCCCTTCTTGCAGGTTTGTAAGTAATGCAGCTAGATCACCTGGGCGTTCAATCGCCGGTCCCGATGTTGTACGTAAGTTAACACCCAATTCATTGGCAATGATATTGGCAAGTGTTGTTTTACCCAGTCCAGGCGGGCCATATAACAACACATGATCGAGCGCCTCATTGCGCATCTTGGCGGCTTCAATGTATATTTTCAAATTCTCCTTGACCTGGTTCTGCCCGATATATTCATTCAAATACCGGGGACGAAGGCTAAGCTCCACAGCTTGATCCTCCATCATCAGGTTCGCGGAAATAATCCGGTCATCCATGTTCATCCCTACCTTTTTTATGCGGCTTACTGCTCTATTATAGAGGCAAAATTAATTATCCCGTAAACAGCATTTGCAGTGCCCGTTTCATCAACACATCAACAGAATCGGCCGAAGTAACATCTTTCTTCAGTTTGAGCCATACTTTATCCAGTTCACTGTCGGTATAACCCAGCGCCTTAAGACCTTCACGTGCCTCATCCCAGGCAGAGCCGCTTCCTGCTTCTTCCGAAGGAGGAGCAAACAAACCTGTTGCATACGTGGCAGCACCGAAACCATCCAATTTGTCCTTAAGGTCCAGTATCATACGCTGCGCTGTTTTCTTACCAATCCCCGGCAGTTTGGTCAGGAACGTCAGATTCTCTTGATAAATTGCAGTCACGACATGGTCCGGCGTACCGCCAGCGAGTATACCCAGAGCAACTTTGGGTCCAATACCTGATACCTCGATCAGCTTGCGAAATAACTTCTGTTCTTCACGAGTCCCAAAACCAAACAGCAACATCGCATCTTCACGTACATGGTGATGGGTATACACCATAATTTCGCCTTCTTGCTTCGCAAATGCAAAAGGATTCGGACAGAATACACGATAACCAACGCCATGTACATCAAGCACAATATATTCATTTTCCAGATGTACGAACTGTCCTCTTAGGAAATCAATCATTTTCGCAATACCTCATTCAACTTAGAGTTTAATGTATATGAGTGTGCATGACACACTGCTACAGCCAAAGCATCTGCTACGTCATCCGGCTTCGGAATCACCTGTAAACGTAAAAACATTTTGACCATTTCCTGCACTTGCCGCTTCTCTGCTTTTCCGTATCCAACAATCGCCTGCTTAATTTGCATCGGCGTATATTCGGCAATAGGCAGTCCCTTCTGGGCAGCAGCCAGTACCATAACACCTCTAGCCTGACTTACAGACATCGCTGTTGTGACGTTACGATTGAAAAAAAGTTTCTCCAGTGCTACCGCGTCCGGTTTATATTTATCAATCAGCTGTACCATGCCCTCATATACATGAAGCAGCCGTTCCTCTTCAGGGGTATGAGCTTCTGTCTGAATACAGCCATATTGTACAGGTGTTACCTTACTGCCGATTTTATCCACAAAACCAAAACCGACAATCGCAATCCCCGGGTCAATTCCCAAAAAACGCAAATCCATCTCTCCCTTACAAAAGCGAACATATGTATCGTTCATTTCATTATAACAAAAGATAGGCCCTACGGCAGGAAAAACTTTGTCCTTCCATATACTCGCCTCAATTCGTGAATAACCTACAATCTTTATCTCCTATATTCAGGTGTATCGGTCATGGAACGACAAAAAGGACATCTTTCGATGTCCTTCGTTTCCCCTCGTATGTTGTATGACCTACGAATATCCTTCGACCAGAAACTTCTCCTCTACGCGATGTAAACAGATCCACTCAATGCAGATCAGCCTGTTCTTTTATCCGCCATTACGGATTTCTTTATTGGCCTCATCCACCGCATAATCGCTGAACGTAGAGATTACACTGTCGTACTCATCCTTGTCCTGAATACGAATACCTTGCTGCAATTGCTCCAACACACCTTCAGGCAATGATGTCTCTAACGTGCCTACGTCCAATTGAAAAAAAGTACGGATGACTTTCTCTTCTGTGGGCCGTCCTTCATAAAGATTGAGATTACCCACAGCATCTATGCTAATATACGCCTGCTCTTTACATAATGGAGAAAGATCATCCACATGTTGCTTAATGCGTAACACTTCTGCCGATTCAACCTGAGCACCCCAATCCGGATGTTGAACGAGCAGCATCTTCAATTGAGGAATCGCCATCTTACCTAATTGTTCCGTTTCTACCCCACAGATATATTGCGTCTCCAATACAACACTCGTTAAACGGTCCGGATCAGACCCGAGTTGTTCCATCAAAGTCTGAATTTCTTGCTCTGACCTTTGTTCACTCGCAGCAGGTCCCATTACAGATACAGCCTCACTGAAATTGGTCGTTAATAAACGCTCAATCGCAGAAGAAATCGGCAAACCACTGTAAGCCAGTATAGCTACGGCAACCAAAGCTGCAGTCATCCACACTGTTCTTTTCCATCGACGCCAGCGTCTCTTAAATTGTTTTTTGAAGTTAAACGTGTTCACATGAACCCCTTCTATCACTTTTTAAACCTATTGTGACCGAAAGAACTGGGGTTTATGCAAAATTAACCTAAGGCACCAGCAATACTTTGCGCTTGAGCTTAAACAGGATGAGATCTATATTATTTATACCTTATTAAAGGTTGCCATGAATTAAGAGGTTGTGATTGCATAAAATAGAATTAACTTTTAAAGAAAAATAAAAATACGGACTATCTATAAATAGATAATCCGTATTTTTTGAGATCGGGATGACACGATTTGAACATGCGACCCC
>NZ_LGRP01000119.1:0-217 GCF_001636635.1 Paenibacillus sp. O199 | reverse complement strand
AAGTTGTTATCCTTAGCAATTTGTTTGGCTACTTCCTCTCCAAAGTCACCTTTATCATGATGATAATATTTTGAATTATCTATTTTCCGCTCATACCCTTCTACATTGGATACATCGTAATTATGACTAATATCATCTGGTGTATCCAGCTTATTGGCCAGCTTACTCCGTTCACGCCTTAATTTCTTAAGTTCTTCTTTACTTGCCCCTTCTTTTT
>NZ_LGRP01000017.1:85992-116217 GCF_001636635.1 Paenibacillus sp. O199 | reverse complement strand
CCTACAGGTTAAGGGATATATAGAATCTGTCCTTCTTCCACAACCTGTTCGGACAAACGATTATACAACTGGAGCTCTCGGGTACTTAACTGATATCGGTCTGCAATGGTATCGAGCGTCTCTTCACGCTGTACAATGCATAACTTCACCTTACGGAACGGGGTCTGATCGACAATGGTGCCGAGAAACAGGTTCTTCCACTCTACATCATCAGGCGGGTATGCTTCTTGCTGCTGGACTCCAGCAAGTGCCTCTTGCTCCCGTTCAGCCTCCGCCTCCCGTGTCACCCTGCCAGAGGATAACAAGGAGGAGATGCCTACGCCCTCTTCCTGCTTGGGTGCGGATTCTCTCTTGCTGCCAAAAGCAACCTTAAGCTCCGGCTTGTCTTCCGTCTCAGCCACAGGTTCAGGGATAAAAGATTCTTTTTCAGCAGGCTCATTCGTCTCCACCGCTTCAAGAGGAGGTGTGTTTTCCTCCGAAATTTCCGGTTCAGATGCTGCGAAGACATCCTGCCAGTTCTCTGACTGCGAACCTGCCGGAACATCTGCAACCGTCTGATCCTCCTGCTTTGGTTCAGATCGGGCAGATTCAAAATGCCATACGTCCGGCGCTGCCTGTTCATCCGAAGGCTGCAGATCCAGTTTGGAATCGGTCTGCTCCGAATTCCTTAGGTTCGTATGTAAGGTCTCGACGGAAGGCTCGGACCAGACAGACGACTCTTCAGCCAGAGGAAGCAAAGGCTCAGATTCAGGGTAAGAAGCCAACCTGTCGGCTGTCTCCGCTAAAAAAGACGAAACGGGAGAAGGCGTATCGGACAACACATCCGCTTGCGCTTCATCCTCCTTGTCCCTCAAGGACGAGGACTCTTCGTTTTCAGCTATTTTGCTTTGCTCCGCGTTCCCATCCCCTTGCTGCCAGGATTGAAACGGTTCGGAAGCAGCTTGAAATAGATGTTCCTGCTGTAACTCCTCTTCGCTCCGTTGAAGCAGATACTCCTGAGCAAACACATTGGGATAGCTGCCTGTCTGCTCTGTTTCAGCAGAACGGTCGCCCTGCTGAGGGTCGGGCGAATGTACAACGGTAAACTCATCTGCTGACCAGACCTGCGGTTCCTCCACCGGAAAGCCCTCGATACCGCGAAGCGACAATACGCCAGTAATGTTCAGACTTCGGTTGGATAACAAATCGACATCAAAATTTTCGATCTCAATGGAAATATCCTCAAGCGATCTTACCCGGTTCAGGGGTACCGTGATCTCCACCGGAATAAAATGTTTGAGTTCTTCCGAGATCTCGTTCTCTCCCCGATACGCACCTGTTAGCAAAAGATGGCCTCGCAATGTTGCATGATCATCCTGACCTATCACCTGAATGCGGGGATATAACTCAATTTCCTCCAGTTCCTCAATTGCAGGAACTCCCTCTGACAAATGAACGCGCTCATAAATATCGAACCGTAAACCATAAGGTTGATTCAACAAAGGTGGCGTCCTCCTTTCGGCATATGTTCACCATGATCCTTCTCATGGGACTGATCCATGGTCCAAATCCTTCGTTACCCCATCTATATGCCTTGAATGAGATGAGCATGCCACCTTTTGTGCAAACCTTCCCAGTTTATTGGTCCTTGCCTTCCCGTTGTACCAGTTGTTCAAAATCCTGCGGCCAAGGGTCTGCCACTTCAATTCGAGCACCTGTCAGTGGATGAGCAAAACTCAGTGTCTCACCATGAAGCGCTTGTCGACCAATAGAATCCCTTCTGCCTTCATATAACTCATCTCCGATGAGGGGATGCCCCGCATAACTTAAATGCACCCGAATCTGGTGTGTGCGTCCTGTATCCAGTGTCAGCCGGACAAGGGTCGCCCTATCCCATACCTCCACGATCTCCACGTGAGTTACAGCGTCCTGCCCACCTTCAGAGATACGTCTGCGTTGCTTGTGATGCCTGTCCTTCCCAATCGGAGCATCAATCCTATTCAGCTCCGTGGATATCTGACCGCCTGCAATGGCGACGTAATGGCGTCCAATGTCTTTACGGCGCATCGCTTCATCCATTTTCGCGAGGGCAAAAGCATTTTTGGCATATAAAACAGGTCCAGTTGTGTCCTCGTCCAGACGGTGAACATGGCGTACATTCGTCTGAATCCCATTCATTTCGTAATAAGACGCAACCGCATTATCCAGTGTAATCGCTTGATCCGCCCGGCTCCCATCGGGATGAAGCTTCATTCCGGCCGGTTTATGCACGACCAGACAGAAGTCATCCTCATACAGAACATCGATATCCGCCCAACGCGGTTCAACATCGATCGGCTGAGACGCAAAAAGGGCCAGCCGAAGCCGGTCCCCTGCGAGTTGTATGCCTTGGTTCGTCTTTAGCTGACGCAACATTTTCTCTGGTAACTGAAGCTCAGACAAGAGCCATTGCTCTGCAGCCGTTTGCCTGTCTGAACTGCCTGTCACCGCTTTGCCTGGCATTAGCTCAAGCCATTCCCCACGACGTTTCCAACTTTTAATGGTCATAATGATTGAAGAGCCTTACGGTTTGCCTCGATCGTATCGTCAATATCCTGCTCCGTATGCACGCCAGAAACAAACATGCCTTCGTATTGGGAAGGTGCAACACTTACACCCTGATCAATCATGGCCGCAAAGTAACGACGGAATTGATCGAGATTGCTTTCTTTAGCAATATCATAATTCGTAACCGGAACAGCGCTGAAAAATGGACATACCATCGAACCAACACGGTTAATCGTTATGGCTACACCCGTCTCTGCTGCATTCTTCTCAAACCCAGCCTGCAAGCGTGCAGACAGTGTCTCCAGACGATCATAGACCTCCGGTGTCAACAATTTGAGTGTCGTATAACCTGCTACCATAGCCAGTGGATTACCGCTCAGTGTACCTGCCTGATAGATCGGTCCGGTCGGAGCAATCTGTTCCATCAGATCACGTCTGCCGCCATAAGCGCCCACCGGAAGCCCGCCACCGATTACTTTACCCAGACAAGTCAGGTCAGGTGTAACGCCATATCGTCCCTGTGCACAGTTCAACCCTACACGGAAACCGGTCATGACTTCGTCAAAAATGAGCAGACTGCCGTATTGAGACGTCAAATTGCGCAGGCCTTCAAGGAAACCTGAAACGGGTGGCACAACTCCCATATTACCTGCAACAGGTTCCACAATGACGGCGGCCAGTTCTTCACCATAACGTTCAAAAGCAAGTTTCACTGACTCCAGGTCATTGTATGGAACCGTAATCGTATTCATAGCCACACCTTCAGGAACACCAGGGCTGTCAGGCAGACCCAGTGTTGCTACACCAGATCCTGCTTTGATCAGCAAGCTATCGGCATGCCCGTGATATGATCCTTCAAACTTCAAAATTTTACTGCGTCCGGTTACACCACGTGCCAGCCGAATTGCACTCATGGTTGCTTCCGTACCGGAATTCACCATTCGTACGATATCGATCGAAGGCACACGGTCACAGACAAGTTTTGCCATCTCGGTCTCCAGCAGTGTTGGCGCACCAAAGCTTGTTCCTTTAAGGGCTGTCTCACGCAAAGCTTCCACAACGTCAGGATGCGCATGTCCCATAATAAGCGGACCCCAGGATCCCACATAATCAATAAAAACATTGCCATCAATATCATAGATTTTGGAGCCTTCTCCGCGCTCTGCATAGATCGGGGTAAGCCCCACCGATTTGAACGCCCGAACGGGACTGTTCACACCCCCAGGTATGTACTGCTTGGCTTCTTCAAATGCGCTGCGTGAGCGCTCATCATTGCGACGAGTTCCTTGTTGTGCAGTCATGAACATCCTCCTTAATATAAATTTATTTCTCGGCCAACCAGCGTGAAGCGTCTTTTCCGTAGTACGTAATAATCATATCTGCCCCCGCACGTTTCATACTCAGCAGAATTTCCATGGCCACTTTCTTCTCATCAATCCACCCTTGAATCGCCGCTGCCTTCACCATGGCATACTCTCCACTTACGTTGTAAGCAACCAGTGGCAGATCAAAATTGTCCTTGATTGTACGCATGACATCCAGATAGGACAATGAAGGTTTCACCATCAACATGTCCGCGCCTTCGAGCACATCGGTTTCGGCTTCACGCAATGCTTCACGCGCGTTTGCCGGGTCCATCTGATACGACTTTCGATCTCCGAATTGTGGCGTGGAATCCGCAGCTTCGCGGAATGGACCATAGAATGCTGAAGCATATTTTACGGAGTAGGACATGATTGGAATGTGACTGAAGCCATTCTCATCCAGTCCGGCACGAATCGCTTGGACAAATCCATCCATCATGTTGGATGGTGCAATG
Source organism: Paenibacillus sp. O199 (assembly GCF_001636635.1). Lineage (NCBI taxonomy): Bacteria > Bacillati > Bacillota > Bacilli > Caryophanales > Paenibacillaceae > Paenibacillus > Paenibacillus sp. O199. Next base: position 111,872 of record NZ_LGRP01000017.1, on the reverse strand, counting down.
ATGTCCGCTCCAGCTTTAGCCTGGGATACCGCTGTTTTCACGAGCAGCTCCAATGATTCGTCATTGAGAACATCTCCGCAAATGTGACCGTCCACTTCCACGGTGTGCACCATGCCACAATGACCATGATCGGTGAATTCGCACAGACAGGTATCAGCAACAACCAGCAGCTCAGGATACCAGGACTTAATCAGCTTCGTTGCTTCCTGTACAATGCCATCTTCAGCAAATCCAGACGAACCAACACTGTCTTTGGTTTCAGGAATACCGAATAAGAGCACAGCCGGAATACCCAGATCGGCAATCTCCTTCACTTCTTCCTGCAGACGATCCAGCGAGAAGCGGAATACGCCCGGCATGGATTTGATTTCGGATTTTACATTTTCACCATAAGTAACATAGATGGGTTGGATAAAGTCATCCACAGTCAAATGGGTCTCTCTCACCATATTGCGAATACCTGTGGATTGACGTAAACGGCGATGCCGCACAATTGGAAAACTCATACGTGTGAAACCTCCCTGAATAGTAATGTGGAGCAAAAAGCGAAGCGCGCCGGTATCGTAACGAATTCAGCACGCTTCATCTATCGATTGCGGTTCAATTTATAGGTTTAACGGGGAAATACAGCTTCTGTAGCAGGCTTTCGTTTCCACTCAGACAACACAGAAATCAGACTCTCAATGGTTGCTTCTTCAGCCATCATTGTGACCTTCAAGCCTGCTGCTTCTGCCGTCTTCGCTGTAACAGGCCCGATACATGCAACCTCTACATTTTCCAAAAAAGATAAGGGGTCCTGCAATCCCATTCGTTTCAGAATACTCATGAAATTGGTGACTGTGGAAGAACTCGTGAAGGTCATCGCATGAATGCCGCCCTCTTCAAGCAGCTTCAGCAGTTCATCGTCATCCTCGCCAGCCAGAATGGTGTCATAGATAATCGCCTCGGTGACCAGAAGTCCCCGCTCCCTCAACTGTTCAGGCAACCAGGAGCGTGCGAGATCTCCATGCGGTAAAAGAACCCTCTGCCCTTCCTTCAGTTCACTTTCAAAAGCTTCAAGCATACCTTCGGCCTGAAATGGTCCTTGGATGACTTCCGCCACGATGCCATACCTACGCAAAGCTTCCCCAGTGGAAGGCCCTACCGCCGCAATTCTCGCTTGATGAATGGAGCGAATATCTTTTCGCTGTTGCTGCAAATGACGGAAAAAGAATTCCACCCCGTTTACACTCGTGAAAAATACCCAGTCAAACGTATTTAACGCACCAAACGCCCGTTTGACACTTTCCTGTGCCGACTCCCCTGATGGCATCACGGTCTCAATTACCGGAAATTCATAAGGTTCACCGCCAAGTTCCTCGATCCGGTTGACCAATTCACTAGCCTGACTGCGTGCTCGCGTCACCAAAATGCGTTTGCCAAACAGCGGCAGTGCTTCCGCCCATTTCAATTGTTCGCGCTGGTTCACCACCTCACCAACAACAATGACAGCGGGTGGTTGAAAATTCGCAGCGATGACTTTTGCTTCAATATCTTCAAGCGTACCTGTGATCGTATCCTGCTCTGCTCTTGTTCCCCATCGAATCAATGCCACTGGTGTTTGCGCAGGGCGTCCGTGGCGAATCAACTGTTCGCTGATATATCCAATTTTGGAGACTCCCATCATAAATACCAGTGTGCCTGTTGCATTCGTCACTTTATCCCAATGAATACTGCGATCAAGCTTGTCCGGACTCTCATGCCCCGTAATGATGGAAATAGAGGAAGCATAGTCGCGGTGGGTCACAGGTATTCCAGCGTAAGCAGGTACACTTATTGCTGAGGTTACACCAGGTACGATTTCAAAAGGAACGTCGTTTTTGCGCAGCAGATCAGCCTCTTCACCTACGCGTCCGAATATCGTCGGGTCTCCCCCTTTAAGCCGGACCACAACCTTGCCTTCCAGTGCGAGATCAACCAACAGCTGGTTGATTTCTTCCTGCTTCATCGTATGTCGATCCGGCCGTTTACCCACATATATCTTAACCGCGCCGGGCTTCATTTGTTTGAGTAATCTTGGACTAGCCAACCGATCGTAAACAACAGCATCCGCTCGACCGATCGATTCCCAGCCTTTTACCGTAATCAGCTTGGCGTCCCCTGGACCTGCACCAACCAAAAAGACCTTCCCCACCATGTCTTCATCCCCTAACTTCTGCCAGTATCTGCTCTGCTCCCCGTTCAATCAATCTCCAAGCCACTTCTTCCCCAAGACGAACCGGATCTTTGCCCGTCATTGCTTCTTTAAGAATCAGTCCACCGTCCGGCGTACCGACCATACCTGTTAATTGTAACGTGTTTTGTCCATTCGGGGAATCTGCATCTTGCTGTTTCACCCATACGGCATGAGCTCCAATCGGAACCTGACAGCCCCCATTTAATACACTAAGGAAGCGACGTTCAGCCAACACAGGAAATGCGGTTTCCGGATCGTTGTACAACTGCAACAGATGGAGCAGTTCCGCATCGTCTTCACGGCATTCAATGCCAAGCGCACCCTGACCTACTGCGGGAAGACAAGCTTCCTCTGACAGATATTCCGTAATCCGATCCTGCCAGCCCATTCGATACAGTCCAGCGGCAGCCAAAATAATAGCGTCCAAACCTTCTGTCTCCAGCTTGCGCAGACGGGAATCAATATTGCCACGAAGCGATTCGAGTTGTAAATCCGGACGGTATGCTTTCAGTTGACTGGATCGACGCAGACTGCTCGTTCCCACTCTTGCACCTTCTGGCAATTGATCCAATGTGAGTCCACCATTCGAAATTAGTGCATCACGTGGATCCGCACGGCGCGGAACAGCCCCGTTTGTCAACCCTTCGGGCAACTCGGAAGGCATATCCTTCATGCTATGAACAGCCATATCAATCGTACGATCCATCATCGCCTGTTCAATCTCTTTGACAAACAGTCCTTTGCCTCCGACTTTGGACAGGGTTACATCGAGAATTAAATCTCCTTTTGTAACAATTTTATGTACTTCAAAATCAAAAGCTAATCCTTCCCGTTCACAAATATCACGTAAATCTTGAATTACATGGCCTGTCTGGGTCAAAGCAAGTGCGCTTTGTCTGCTTCCCACTTTAATTGTCCGCATGTCTACATGTCCTCCTGATTATGGGATATCCAGTCCCCAATTTGTTCTTCGGTCCACCACTTAAACTGACCTGCACGGATCTTTTCCAGTACATTCATTTCGGTTAAACGACGGAGTAATTTAGCTCTGACACCTGGTGAAGATACACGTGCCTTTACTTCCATCCTCATCTGATACAAAAATTCAATATATGTCTCGTACTCATCTCCGAATTGCTGTTCCAATGTGTCACGAATTTCCGCTGCGGCTATAGGCCCTGCTCCAGCGGTCGATATCGCAATGCTCAGTCTGCCACGCCTGACCACACTTGGTGTAATAAAGGTACTTCGCTCAGAAGATATAGCGTCATTAACCAGTATACCCGCATCTTCAGCTTCTTGGACAACAGCTGTGTTCACTTCACTATGGTCCGTTGCTGCATATACGAGAAAGGCCCCCCGCAAATCTCCATTGCGGTAGGACCGGGCCAGCCATTGAATTCGGGAATCATGATGCAATTGTTGTAACGTTGGCGTAACTTCCGGACTAATCACCTTAATTTGCGCTTCCGCATGAAGCAAACCTTTTATTTTACGTTCAGCAACACGTCCGCCTCCAACCACGCAGCAGGATTTCCCTGATATATCTACAAATATTGGCGTGTACCGTTCCATCCCTTCACTCTCCCGTCCAACGATGAAACGCTGAATACGCATTGGATAAAAAACTGATAATGACAAAGCCGTATCCGATCAGCGTCCATCTCGCCATAATAACTGTGGAGAACTGTTTTCTTCTCTTAAAGACGAAGTACCCCACATAGATCGCTATGGCAAGCCCCGTTGCAATAACCTTGAGATCCAAGAGCAGGCTCCAGCGCGTTTCGGCTACAATGGACAATACCGCGAGCATGATAGAAACACCAAGGAGAGGTGTGCCAATCAGTGTAGCCCCATCCATATATTTGCCGATCACTTCGAGACTCGGCAGACGACGTACGGTATCATTCCATTTCTTATTCTTCAGCTTGCGGTGCAAAAACAGATATAACATGGCAAATACAGCACCCACCGTCAAAGCCGCAAAACCAAGATTGGCCAAGGTGATATGCATAATAAGCAATCCATGCACTGTCTGCCAGTTATGCAGAGATATCTCACCTGCTGTAAACCACAACCGGTTCAACACTGTAACCGAGAAACCAACCACGTTCAGCAACAAAATGACAAATTCGGAACGTTGAATACGAGTCATCACTAGAGACATTAGTACGATGCTAAATGAAAATATAAACAAAAAATCAAACGTTGTGTAGATTGGAAAATGCCCTTCGGTTAACATACGTAAAATGACATGGAACACCTGAAGTGCCCATACAACAACAAGAAACCCTGTGCCTGTCCGCTTCGCCCCCGCATTGCGTCGAATGCAGTCCGAGAAATAGAACAGTAGGCTCAGGGCATACATATAGATTAAAGCTTCATAGATTTGTTCAGCTAGGGTCAAGCTGCCCACCCGCCTTATACGCCTGCCGGAGCATAAGCCGGCACGGGGTCTTGCCGGGAATCGTTAAGATGAACGGCATCCGGTTTGCGCAGAGCCGTGGCATCGCTCTGATTTACTTTCTCAGCGGCCCCCTCTACGGCATCCTCCAGAGCAAAGATCTGAGTAAACATGCGCAGCGCTTCATCACCATGCTTGGTACCAGCCATTTCCTTAATCCGGTTAATCGGATCTGTCGTCATTTGATTCACGATGCTTTTCGTCAGACGGCGGATAACTTTACGCTGATGTTCATCCAGTTCAGGTAATTTATTAAACAGACTATCCATCGTTTCTTCATGAATGGAAGCACCTTTTTCCTGCAATGCCCGAATGACAGGACGAACGCCCAAGGTTTTGAGCCATTGATAATAATCTTCCATCTCAAGTTCAATCATTTTCTCGATCTTGGCAGCTTCCACCTTACGCATCTCCAGATTGCTCTCCACGATTCCTTCCAAATCATCAATATCATAAAGGAATACATTGGATAACTCGCCGATCGCCGGATCGATATCCCGCGGAACAGCAATATCAATCAGGAACAGTGGACGCGATTGACGACGCTTCATGCTCTCTCGAACCACAGTGGCATCCAGTACATATCTTTCGGCCCCCGTCGAACTAATGACAATATCAACCTCGTTCAGTCGCTCTAGTGCCTGTTCCATCGTACAAGGGGTCCCCCGAAACTTCGCTGCCAATTCCTCAGCTCGCGCAAGTGTCCGATTCGCCACAATGACTTCGGAGGCTCCATTGGTATACAGATGTTTTACTGTAAGTTCACTCATTTTGCCGGCACCCAGAATCAGCACCTTCTTATCCGTGAACATACCAAAGATACGCTTGCCTAGTTCTACAGCAGCATAACTAACAGATACCGCACTCTCTCCGATCGAAGTCTCCGAATGTGCCCGTTTGCCCAATGTAACAGCCTGTTTGAACAGCATGTTAAACCAGGTCCCAGTAGCTTTCTCTTCCTGTGCTTTGAAGAAAGCCTGTTTCACCTGTCCAAGAATCTGAGTCTCACCAATAACCATGGAATCCAGCCCACAAATGACACGGAACAAATGGCGCATGGCTTGATCATCTTCATATATATATAAGTGTTGCGTAAATTCTTCCCGCGGAACATTAAACCATTGTTCCATGAACGTCCGAATAAAATAACCACACATGTGAAGACGGTCTACCACAACATACAACTCGGTACGGTTACATGTGGCTACGATTACACCTTCCAATACACTCTTGGTCAGCTTGAGCTGCTGCAGCGCTTCAGACAAGTCCTTTTCTGCAAATGTGAATCGTTCCCTAACCTCTACAGGCGCCGTGCGATAATTCAAACCAACGACAACGATGTGCATTGCAAGTTCACCTGCCTAATAAATTTCCAATCAAAGTGTTTTCTACATATGTTCATCCATTTATGATTGACATGGTTAATTATATCACACATCCATAGTATGACCGGGCCATTTTTATGAAATGTTTATGAAATCCCCATGTAAATCATCTTATGCATTGTCATTTATTGTAGTGTCTCACCAATCTTCACCGTTATGCGTTAAATACTTGTTTTAATGATAAAGATTCATGAAAATCCCATATAAAACAAATAGCCATGGATGGCTCCATGACTATTCAGGTTTGGGATGATCTTCGTTCCATCCCGATATGTGAACATTATTCATGCTGTCGTTATTCAATCGCGTTTCTTTGCGTACTTGGTTCCTTTATTCTTTTCATTTCAATGAGATTAAAAATAACATCTATCCAAAGGGAATGCAACCCCTTTAGGAAGATCAAAAAATAAAAGATTCGTATCCATCAAACTCCCGAAATCAAGAAATCCCCTTTCGCTTCTACCTGGAATGTACCAGATCAGAGCATTAGGGGATGGTTAGTTAAATACTTGTATAATTCACTCTTTTGGGTCAGTAGGCTTCAAGCTCAAACAGCCGTTTCTGGTGGCGCGCAAGCTTTTTATCAATCTGCTGGAGTTGATCAGAAGTAGAAGCATCCATTCTTGTATCAAGTAACGAATCAACCTCGGCGTATAACCGGTTTATCTCGCGTTCAATATCTCGAGCCTGAAACACACGCTGCAATTCAAGCAACGTATTTTTGTATTCGTAGATGACACGGGTATTCTCGCCGATCTGCTCCACAATTTTACGGACAACGCCCTGCGTATAAACATACGTCATGGTAAACTCCTCATAAATGCGATGAACAACGCCATCACCCTTAAAAGTCATAAAGAGCTTCCGGACTACGTTCGTCAGATAATGGTTTACCAGGCGGCAAGATAACTCACAGATGTAAAACCCTTCCCTACGATCAAAAGGGAAATGAACTTCTTCTCCACTCACATCTACGAGCACAATTTCCTGGCAGCCATTCTCCATCACCTTCACTCGTTGATGAATCCGGCCATCTTCTGTCATGCGTAAAAACTGATGCATCTGGGGTTCTGACAATTTCAAAGTGGCTTTAACATACTCTGTGGCTAATCGCTGAGCCATAAAATCTCCTCAATTCTTTCCCGATTGTTTTGTCTTCCTGCACATGTGGCAGTGATCTCAAAATTCTTCAGGTCGGCAAGGCCGCTACTTTGGTACTGTTGGCGCAAATGCACCTATACTCATTATACACTACCGTATAGCTATTTCGCCCCAAAATAAAACAATGAATGTTCACGAAAATCCATAAAATATGGATTAATCCTTGATTGCATCAAAGATCCACCCCAGTTGCTCGCTTTCCTGCATCAAAATGGCGTAATCCCCGGTTATCCGTTAATTTCGTGGTCTGCGTGATTTTCCTCAGCCTGTGACTCTTCTTCCGCTGAAGCTTGACCGATTCCGGCAAAGCGGGTAATGATCTCCCATAATTCTTCTTTTCCTAAACCTTCTTCCGATGAAAACGGTACAAACAGATCACCCGGGCGAAGATCCAAAGCTTCCTTGATGACTTTAATATGTTTGGCTCTACGCGTTTTTGGAATCTTGTCCATCTTCGTCGCAACAACTACCAGAGGCAAGCCATGATGGCGGAGCCACTCATTCATCATCATGTCATCCTTGGACGGTTCATGTCTCATATCCACCATCTGCATGACCAGTTTCAATTCTTCGCGTCCCAACAAGTACTTCTCCATCATTTTGCCCCAGGCAAAGCGTTGCTCTTTGGAAACTTTAGCGTAGCCATATCCCGGGAAATCGACGAAGTAGAGATCCTGATTGATCTTATAATAGTTCAGTTGCTGTGTCTTACCAGGGGTAGAACTCGTCCGTGCCAAGTTTTTACGATTAATCAAACGGTTGATCAAAGATGATTTCCCTACATTTGATCGTCCCGCCAAGGCAATCTCGGGCAGGCCGTCCTCGGGGTATTGTTCAGGCCGAACGGCACTGATAATAAATTCGGATTGATTTACTTTCATAATGTATCTGTCCTCTCTTGAATCCTGTGCTCTTAATTAGAGCTGCTGTTGGTATTATGCCATGGATTGTTCTATCATACCAAAAAAACCGTTCCAGCGGACGCCAAAGCTTCCGCAGAACGGTTTACTCTTCATACGATCCCTCGTTTAACGGACTACAGGTGTATTCCTGCCTGTTCCACAAGCGCATGTTGCAGCACCTGATCCATATGGGCTACAGGAACAAATTCCACATCTTCTTTGATGCTGTCCGGAATATCCCGCAGGTCCCGTTCGTTATCCTTGGGCAATAATATTTTTTTGTAACCGGCACGGTGGGCCGCCAGTGATTTTTCCTTAAGTCCGCCGATCGGCAACACACGGCCACGAAGCGTTATTTCGCCCGTCATAGCAATGTCCTTGGAGACATGTTTGTTCGTCAGAGCAGAGATCAACGCAGTCGCCATCGTAATCCCAGCAGATGGTCCATCCTTCGGAATGGCACCTTCTGGAACGTGGATATGGATATCGTTCTTCTCATGGAAGTCAGACGGAATACCAAGCTGTGCAGCTTTGGATCGGGTGTAGCTGAATGCCGCCTGAGCCGATTCCTTCATGACATCGCCCAGTTTACCTGTCAGCGTCAGCTTGCCTGTACCAGGTACAACGGTAACCTCGATCACGAGGGTATCTCCACCCACTTCAGTCCACGCCAGTCCCGTCACAGTACCAATCTGATCTTCCAGTTCGGCCATACCGTAGCGGAATTTACCCGGACCAAGGTAATCCTTCACTTCATCTGCTGTAATGTTAATCTGACCTTCCACACCAGACACGATGTTTTTGGCCGCTTTCCGACACAACGAAGCCATCTGCTGTTCCAGATTCCGCACGCCGGACTCTCGTGTATATTCACGAATGACACGCAACATGCTGTCATCCCCGATATTCAGCTGATCTTCTTCCAGACCATGATCCTGTTTCTGTTTCGGCAGCAAATAGTTTTTGGCAATTTGCAGCTTCTCCAGCTCGGTATACCCCGGAATATTGAGCATCTCCATCCGGTCCAGAAGCGGACGTGGAATGTTATGCACTGTGTTGGCAGTTGTAATAAACATAACGTTAGATAAGTCAAACGGCAACTCTACAAAGTGATCACTGAATGTGTTGTTCTGTTCAGGATCAAGTACTTCGAGCAACGCTGCGGAAGGGTCTCCGCGGAAGTCTGAAGCCATTTTATCGATCTCGTCCAGCAGGAATACCGGATTGAGTGAACCCGCTGTCTTCATGCCCTGAATGATACGACCTGGCATTGCACCCACATAGGTACGTCGATGACCGCGAATTTCCGCTTCATCTCGCACGCCACCCAACGATATTCTGACGAATTCACGTCCAAGGGATCTGGCGATAGAGCGGGCAAGCGACGTTTTCCCGACCCCTGGAGGTCCAACCAGACAGAGGATCGGTCCTTTAAGCTTTTTCACCAGCTTCTGAACAGCCAGATATTCAAGCACACGTTCTTTCGGTTTTTCCAAACCGTAGTGATCTGCATTTAACACATCTTCAGCCTTTTGAATATCCAGATCGTCAGCTATCAGCTGCGTCCAAGGCAGTCCCAGCAGCCAATCCACATAGTTGCGGATAACGCCACCTTCGGCAGAACTTGATGGCATTTTCTCCAGCCGATCAATTTCTTTCTCAACCTTTTCCTTCACCTTGTCCGGCAAGCCAAGAGCCTCCATTTGATTTCGGAGTTCCTCAACCTCCCCGGCACGGCCTTCTTTCTCACCCAGCTCTTTTTGAATCGCCTTCATCTGCTCACGCAGATAGTACTCTTTCTGGGTTTTCTCCATCTGTTTCTTCACGCGCTGGCTGATTTTGCGTTCAAGCTCCAGTACTTCCCGCTCATTGTTCAGGATGTCCAGCAACTTCTCCAGCCGTTCACGAACGTCGATGGTCTCCAAAATCTCCTGTTTGTCCTTGATCTTCAAAGACAGGTGACTGGTGATGACATCGGCCAAGCGACCTGGTTCTTCAATATCAGACACAGCCGCAAGTGTCTCAGGTGTAACCTTTTTGGACAGATTAATATAATTTTCGAACTGGTTCAGAACTGTACGCATCAGCGCATCTGTTTCCGGATGACTGTTCTCCTCTTCAGGAAGCTCTTGTGCCAGAACCTCATAGTATTCCTCGTTGTCCGTATATTCAATGATTTCAGCCCGTTCCAAGCCTTCCACAAGTACACGAATCGTCCCGTTTGGAAGCTTCAGCATCTGTCTGACCTTGGCAACCGTTCCGATTCTGAAAATATCCTCTTGTGTTGGTTCTTCAATATTTACCTCGGCTTGGGAACATAGGAGAATCAAATGTTCTTCTACCATCGCTTTTTCTAAAGCCTTGACCGATTTCTCCCGGCCCACATCGAGATGCAGTACCATACTCGGGTAGACGAGAAGTCCTCTTAAAGGCAGTAAAGGAAAACGACGACCTTTCGCTTTGCTCGGTCCCATCGCTTTCGCACCTCCAATGGCTCTCAGGTTGTAGTCATTCATTATTCTATCAAATGTTCACATAAAAAACCAATGAAGGGAAGCGCTTAGCAGCTTCCCGAATCTGTAACCTGTCCTGGACGGGGCAAGTCAGCACGTAAATAGGATGCGGATGCCGGCGGGAAAATCTCCGGTGCAGGTGTTGCTGTCTCCTCCGCAAGGTTGATTTGTTTGGCTTGCTCCTCATTAGGCACCCAGTCAAATACTTCTCGGAATACGTCTTCAACGGTATCGACCGGGATAACTCGTAAGCCATCCAGATTTTCAAAGATGGACTGCCAGTTCTCTGCCGGAATAATGACCGTTTTGGCGCCCGCCTGGAATGCAGCCTCCACTTTGGCGAGTACACCGCCGATCGGTTTTACCCGGCCATGAATACTGATCTCGCCAGTCATCGCTGTCTCATGGTCAATCGGACGCCCCTGGATGGCTGATGTAATGGCTGTCGCCATGGCAATCCCCGCAGATGGGCCATCAATTGGCGTTCCACCTGGGAAGTTGACGTGTAAATCATAGTCGTTAGGACGAATGCCCATGGCCTTTAATACGGTTATCACATTTTCAACCGAGCCTCTAGCCATGCTTTTTCGCCGGAGTGTGCGCGAACCGCCTCCAATCTCTTCTTCATCCACAACTCCCGTGATGTTAATTCGTCCCTGATCTCGAAGAGTCGGAACAGCGGATACTTCGATCTCCAGAATGGTGCCCATATTCGGTCCATATACGGCCAAGCCATTCACAAAACCGATCTGTGGCCGCATAGGCACCTTGCGATCTGGCCGGGGCTGAATCTGGCTGCTGCCAGCGACCCATTCCACATCCGACGCCTGCAGCGTTTCACGTTTTTCAGTCAAAGCCAGCCCAGCAGCGAGTTGAATGATATTGACCGCTTCACGGCCATTGGTTGCATAGCGCTTAACCACATCAACTGCCTCTGGACATGGACTGAATCCGATTTTCTGTACAGCGTCTTCCGCAATTTGCCCGATTTCTTCCGGCAGCAATGGACGGAAATAGACCTCCATGCACCGCGAGCGCAAGGCTGGAGGCAGTTCATGGGACGATCGAGTCGTCGCTCCGACAAGACGAAAATCGGCTGGCAGACCATTTTGAAAAATATCGTGGATATAAGCAGGAGTATGCGTGTCTTCCGAGTTATAGTACGCACTTTCCAAAAACACCTTGCGGTCCTCCAATACTTTCAGCAGTTTATTCATCTGAATGGAATGCAGTTCACCGATCTCATCAATAAAAAGCATCCCTCCATGCGCTTTGGTAACGGCACCGGGTTTCGGCTGTGGAATGCCTGCTACGCCCATCGCTCCTGCTCCCTGATAGATCGGATCATGCACTGAACCAATCAAAGGGTCAGCAATACCCCGTTCATCAAAACGCGCCGTCGTGGCGTCAAGTTCCGTGAATTTGGCATCGGCCTTGAAGGGAGATGACGGATTCTTTTTGGCTTCTTCCAAAACCACCCTTGCAGCAGCTGTTTTACCTACCCCTGGAGGTCCATATATAATGACATGCTGTGGGTTAGCACTGCATAGCGCGGCTTTAAGGGCGCGAAGTCCGTCTTTTTGCCCTACAATGTCATTAATGGTTGCCGGACGTGTCTTCTCTGATAGGGGCTTGGTGAGTGAAATGGAGCGCAACTTCCGCAGCTTCTCCAGTTCCTTGCGGGATTCACGCTCCACCGCACCGCGATTCGTTTTCTGCCCTCGAAGTAAATTCCAGAAATACAAACCGATCACCACACCAAAAAATAACTGAATCATCATTATGACCATACCAAATTCCATGTCTCAACATCCTCCTGTTCTATCCCTATTCTCATACGAGATCATGCTAATACTTGGTAGTATAGCCTTTTCACCGAGACGTAAACGGGTGATCAGGAAATTGTATGTTTGAGAACAAAAAACAGCCCGTCAATGCTGACGGACTGTTACAAAACGATATATAAATCAATCAGTGCGAGCGGCCAGGAATAACGCCTGTCGCTTCATAAGACTCCACGATTTTGTCGATCTCTTTTTTCAATTCCTCAACCATGATCTCTTCTGGCACTTTACGGATCATTTTACCATGACGGAATAACAAGCCTTCTCCGCGTGCACCGGCAATACCGATATCCGCTTCCTTGGCTTCACCCGGACCGTTAACAGCACAACCCAGCACCGATACTTTGATCGGCACCTTAAGTTTGGAGATATACTCTTCCACTTCATTCGCAATGGAGAACAGATCGATATCCAAACGGCCACAGGTAGGACAGGAAATCAGCGTAGCTGCATTTGAAATCAGACCAAAGGTTTTGAGCAGGTCACGAGCAACCTTAATCTCTTCAACCGGGTCCGCACTAAGCGATATCCGCATCGTCGAACCAATGCCCATGGATAACAAGGCACCCATACCGGCAGAACTTTTGATTGTACCAGAGAACAATGTACCCGCCTCGGTAATGCCCAAATGCAACGGATACTTGATGATCTCAGCCGCTTTGGAATAAGCCTCAATCGCCATCGGCACATCCGATGCTTTGAGAGACACGATAATATCGTGAAAATCCAATTCTTCTAGAATGCCAATGTGATAAAGTGCACTTTCTACCATAGCATCAGCTGTTGGATAACCATATTTTTCGAGCAAATGGTTCTCCAGAGAACCTGCGTTTACCCCGATCCGAATCGGAATACCCTTCTCTTTACAAGCTTTGACGACTTCCTCTACTTTGGAACGTTTACCGATATTGCCGGGATTAATCCGTACTTTATCGATGCCATTCTCAATCGCAAGGAGCGCCAGTTTATAATTAAAATGGATATCCGCTACGAGCGGAATATTAATCCGTTTTTTGATTTCCTTGATGGCTGCTGCAGCTTCCTCATTGTTCACCGTTACACGCACCACTTGGCAGCCTGCTTCTTCCAAACGCAAAATCTCTGCCACGGTTGCCTCAACGTCTGCCGTTTTCGTTGTACACATGCTCTGGATGATGACTTCGTTGCTGCCACCAATCGTTAAGTTACCCACTTTTACGGGTCGTGTATCTTGTCTTAAAAACATGAGTGATTTCTCTCCCCACAACGTCAAAGCTCCACCCTGACAGAGACATGAATTCGCCTTCTGCCAGGAGTGGAGAACTGACAAGTCTATATTTCAGTGTTGAAACGGAATATTCGCCTTTAGTTAGGCACTTTCTTCCTGCTTGTCGTCCTTGGATTGGCTCAGTTCAGGCACGACTCTCTTCTCAACGACCTCTTCGGTAATGACACAGTTCGTAACATCATCACGGGAAGGCACTTCGTACATAATCTCAAGCATAATGCCCTCGATGATTGCACGTAGTCCACGTGCACCCGTGTTACGTTTAATGGCTTCCTTCGCAATCGCCAGCAATGCTCCTGGTTCGAACACCAGATTCACATTATCCAGCTCAAGCAGTTTTTGGTACTGTTTCGTAAGCGCATTTTTTGGCTCGGAAAGAATCCGTACCAATGTGTCTTCGTCCAGCGGCTCCAAAGTGGAGATAACTGGCAAACGGCCTACAAATTCCGGAATCAGACCGAATTTCAGCAAGTCTTCCGGCAATACCATACCCAGATATTCACCTGGTTTAAGATCTTTTTGTTCCGCAACGGTATTAAAGCCGATGACTTTTTTACCGATCCGGCGTTTAATCATTTGCTCGAGACCATCAAAGGCACCGCCACAAATGAACAAGATGTTGGTGGTATCAATCTGGATGAATTCCTGATGTGGATGCTTACGACCACCTTGTGGTGGTACAGAAGCTACAGTTCCTTCCAGGATTTTCAAGAGCGCTTGTTGAACACCTTCACCCGATACATCACGAGTAATGGATGGGTTCTCGGATTTACGCGCTACTTTATCAATTTCATCGATATAAATAATGCCGCGCTCTGCTTTTTCCACATCATAATCAGCAGCTTGAATCAGCTTGAGCAGAATGTTCTCTACATCTTCGCCGACATAACCTGCTTCCGTCAATGAAGTTGCATCAGCAATAGCAAAAGGAACATTAAGGATTTTGGCCATCGTTTGCGCAAGCAACGTTTTACCAGAACCCGTAGGTCCTAACAGCAAAATATTACTTTTTTGCAATTCAACATCCTCAATCTTACTTTGTGTGTTGATCCGTTTATAGTGATTGTAAACCGCTACAGACAAAGATTTCTTCGCCTGATCCTGACCAATGACGTACTGGTCAAGAATGTCGCGGATTTCTTTCGGTTTTGGAATATCTTTGAGGTCCAGTTCTTCGTCATGACCGAGCTCTTCCTCTACGATTTCAGTGCACAGTTCGATACATTCATCACAAATGTAAACGCCCGGTCCAGCGACCAGCTTGCGCACCTGTTCCTGAGATTTACCGCAAAAAGAGCATTTCAACTGCCCTTTCTCATCGTTAAATTTAAACATGAAACCACCCCTTTAGGAATTGATCGGTCTGCTGAGCACCTGGTCAATAATGCCGTACGTTTTGGCTTCTTCAGCACTCATGAAAAAGTCACGGTCTGTGTCCCGCTCGATTTTCTCAAGGGGTTGACCTGTACGATCGACGTATATTTGATTCAGTTTCTGACGTGTTTTAATAATCCATTCTGCGTGAATTTTGATATCCGCAGCCTGTCCTTGAACGCCGCCAAGCGGCTGATGAATCATCACTTCGCTGTTAGTCAGCGCATATCGTTTACCAGGAGCTCCGGCTGTCAGCAATAACGAGCCCATGCTTGCTGCCATACCTACGCAAATGGTCGATACATCCGGCTTGATATATTGCATCGTATCGTATATACCCATCCCTGCGGTGACAGAACCACCAGGTGAATTAATGTACAAACTTATATCCTTCTCAGGATCGTCGGCTGCCAAAAACAAAAGCTGCGCTATGACAAGATTGGCTACATCGTCATCAATCGCACTGGTTAAAAAGATAATGCGATCCTTCAGCAAACGCGAATATATATCGTAAGACCGCTCGCCTCGATTGGTTTGTTCAACAACCATTGGCACCAGACTCATGAGACCAACCTCTTTTCTACATGTAATTAGACATAGGCTACCTGTAAAGCAAACCCAAATTCATTCTAACACGTTCCTGTGACAATGTCATTTTTCACAAGTGTTGTAAAGACGGAGTAAGTTTACTTTTTTGCCTGATCATATTTAACCATGTTTTCTATGTATGTGCAAATCGGAGCAATCCTATGCCGTTTCACCTTTTTTTTATTTGCAGGAGAACCATAGGACGTTGATTGTGCATAACCAATGCCACAACGAATTCCATCCATATTATTACTGAATCCTCTATAAAATGGATGCCATAATTTAAAAATAAGGCACGCAATGATTCACGTGCCTTATCGTTTATTCAGCTGTTCATTACGTAACAGCTTGTCTTATTTTTCGTCAGCTTCTGCAGCAACTTCTTCAGCTGGAGCTTCAACAGCTTCAACGACTTTGCTGTTCTCAACGAGAACATCGATCGTTTTACGCAGTTTCACTTCGTCACGAAGGCTGTCCAGGGAACCATTACCCTCGAGAATGCCACGAATCTCTTCAGCAGGACGCTTGTAAGACTCAGCCATTTTTTCGAGTTCTTGGTTAACTTCTTCGTCAGACACTTCGATGTTTTCCGCTTTACCAACGGCTTCAAGAACCAAGTTGTTGCGAACACGTTTGGAAGCATCTTCCTGCATTTGTCCTCTCAGGTCAGCTTGTGTTTGACCAGAGAAGCTCAGGAACATTTCCAGGTTCATACCTTGGTTGCGCAGACGGTTGTCGAAATCACGCATCATGTTTTGTACTTCGCTCTCAACCATCGCAGCAGGAATATCCACTTCAGCATTTTCAGCCACTTTTTCTACAACAGCATTTTCTTGAGCTGCTTTGGCTTCATCTGCTTTGCGGGATTCCAATTGCGTTTTCAGATCAGCTTTGTACTCTTCAAGCGTATCGAATTCGCTAACATCTTTTGCAAACTCGTCATCCAGTTCAGGAAGTTGTTTACGTTTGATTTCATGTACTTTCACTTTAAATACCGCTTTTTTGCCAGCCAGTTCAGCTGCATGGTAGCTCTCAGGGAAAGTTACTTCAACGTCTTTGAAGTCGCCTGTGGAAAGACCCACAACCTGCTCTTCAAATCCTGGGATGAATGTGTTGGAACCAAGTTCCAGGGAATACCCCTCAGCTTGTCCACCTTCGAACGGTACACCATCAACGGAACCGTCAAAGTCGATTACAGCAACGTCGCCGTTTTGTGCGGAACCTTCGTCGATAACAACGAGTTCTGCGTGACGTTGTTGAAGACGCTCGAGCTCTTCAGTCACTTCTACATCCGTTACTTCATGTTTGGCTACAGCAACTTCAACGCCTTTGTAGTCACCCAGTGTAACTTCAGGTTTAACTGTTACTTTCGCTTTGAACTTGAATACTTGTCCTTTAGCGAATTGCTCGACATCTACGTCAGGACGATCAACCGGGAAGATATCCGTTTGGTCGATTGCTTCTGTGTAAGCTTCAGGAAGCAAAATATCAATTGCTTCTTGATACAGGCTTTCTACACCGAAACGAGCTTCAAAGATCGAACGTGGAACTTTACCTTTACGGAATCCAGGTACATTTGCTTGTTTAACTACTTTATTAAAAGCTTTGTCGAGTGCTGCAGTTACACGATCTGCACCCACTTCAACCTCAAGAACCCCAAGGTTCTTCTCTATCTTTTCCCAAGTTGCTTTCATTGTATACTTTCCCCTCCAAAATTCGCATGTTCACGTAGGCAATCACGTACAAAATAACCATTTTAGTATAAACAAGATTAGATTCTTTTTCAAGGGGAATCCCTTGATACGGTTTGAGGAAAACGTTTCCGGGTCCTATTGACCATCCAAACCGGCAGAAACAAACTGCTTCATTGATCGATATGCTTGCTCCAGACGAAAGCGCATCGCCCCTGTCACAGCATACATTGAGCGAGTATCTTCCTCGTCATGCGAACCGCCCAGACTGTCTGCAACGGTCATATGTAGAGCAGCTCCCCATATATCTGTCATGGAATCATTTTCTTCCAGCATGGACATGTAATCACGGGTTCCGTACACGGCCATGACATATTGAATCCACAGTTCTTGTGCAAAATAAAAGAGCGTAGGTTCATGAACCTCCGTCTGATCTGCCACTCTTTCAAGAATCTGAACGATCTGAATCGGGAAATCCTCAGGTCTAAGCGGAACGGTATCAATCTCCACTTCAACTGGTTCTTCCCCACGAGTAAACGCAATAATGCCTTGAACACCTCGGCGACGTAATGTCTGAAGCACGCGGAACTGAAGTAAAGGATGCAGCGTCTTGTCTTTGAGCCAACCGATAAGCGAATCATCAATTTCTGGCCGATCGAGATAAGCAAGCTGCTCCAGCGCCAGCATTGTTTGTTCAGATAAAGGCTCCTCCATTACGGTACGAAGAAGTTTATCCGCATAGCCATCATCCTGCTCAAGCTTGGATCGGGCATGTTGGCGTGCCATGTCCTCTTCACTAATTTCCTCTTCCTCACGCTCTTCACGAACCTCGGGTAAATCTTCCCCGTAATGAGGAAACGCAGCTTCAAGCCATTCGAGCAAGGCTCGCCATTCGTCGTAATGCCGTTCTTCCTGCCCTTGGCATTGCAGCAAAAAGCGAAGCAGGTCCATCGCTTCACCATATCGTTCATTTTCTAGCATAACCGTCAATTGAATCTGGTAATAGTCCAGCGTCTTAGGAAACAGCACAATATTGTTACTGTGCTCGGTTTCCGGGGTCGTGGATTCCTTAATAGGAGCACCTCCTCTGTATCCTGAATCTCCAGTCGCAATCAACCATAAATAGATGTATATAAAACGAAAGTCGATCTATTTTTTGAGTTCTTCTGATATTCTAACATAACCTTAATTATAATGAAAAAAACGTTACTGCCGCCAAATATCATATACGAAAAATATATTATAATAAAATGTTTGATATTCATCATTATTTATGATAAAATCAATTTTGCTTGAAAAATTTCATGTCTCAGTAGCTCAGCTGGATAGAGCAACGCCCTTCTAAGGCGTCGGTCGGGGGTTCGAATCCCTCCTGGGACGTAATTAAAGAAAAGTTTCCTTCGGGAAGCTTTTTTTGCGTTCTGGGGATGAGAACCCCAATGGTTCGTCGGAGCATAGGCTTCGGTAGGATTACTTCGCAGTCTCGACTGCAAGGAGAGTATCCCTCCTGGGACGCAATTAAAGAAAAAGCTTCCTTCGGGAAGCTTTTTCTTTAATTGCGTTCTGGGGATGATTGAATACGTTAATCGGCTGATGTTGACACGGGATGTTATGATTGTTTATGTATATGTATGTATCAAAGTATACATATTAGACAAATAAACTATAGGAGATTTACCATGCCATCCTCTTTACATCAAAACTCACCTGACCATTCTGCAGTCGATAATTCATCGTCAGCATCCATGAAACTTGGACTCTTGCTGGCAGGCATTATCGTTATCGCTGCAACAATGCGTTCACCTATTACGGCAACAGGTCCGATTGTGGAACTGATTCGTACAGATACAGGAATAAGTCATACATTGGCAGGCTTGCTTACCTCTCTTCCTTTGCTTGCCTTCGCGGCAATCTCTCCGTTCGCTCCACAATTGGCGCGAAGATTCGGACTAGAAACCGCTCTGTTAACTGCCATAATTCTTGTGACCATAGGCGTATCCCTCCGGTTTATGCCCTCTGTTCCCGTTCTTTTTACAGGAACAGCAATCCTTGGATGTGGTATTGCCCTGAGCAACGTATTGCTGCCCAGTCTGATCAAAAGGGATTTCCCATTGCGAGTGGGTCTCGTTACCGGCCTCTATTCCGTGTCCATGAATATATGGGGCGCTATCGCCTCAGGAATCAGCGTTCCCACGGCAGGCTTAACCTCCATGGGTTGGCATGCTTCACTGGGCATGTGGGCTATACTGTCCATTCTAGCCCTGATTCTCTGGCTGCCTCACGTCCGTTCTGGACGTCGCGGCGAAGTTTACGTGGCTTCGAGAACGGAAGCGAAGCCCGTTCGTCTTATTACATCTCCCTTAGCCTGGTATGTCACATTGTTCATGGGACTGCAATCTTTAATTTTTTACACTACAATTACCTGGCTGCCAGAGGTTCTATCTGATCAGGGTTTCAGTTCCTCTTCAGCCGGTTGGATGTTGTCTTTGATGCAAATGGTTAGTGTTCCGGTAACGTTCATCGTCCCCATTCTGGCTGGACGAATGAAAGATCAACGTTGGCTGACAGCAATTACAGGTTCATGTCTGATTCTGGGCTATGTATTCCTTTTAAGTGGTATTTCCTCTCTCGTTACCGTCGGTGTTGCTTTGGCTGGCGTTGGAGCCGGGGCTTCGTTCGGACTTGTAACCATGTTTTTTGTACTGCGTACATCCGATGCAAGACAGGCTGCGGGACTTTCGGGTATGGCTCAATCCTTTGGGTATATGCTGGCAGCCGTCGGACCGTTGCTGTTCGGTGTGCTTCATGATTGGACACAAGGATGGACTCTTCCATTGCTGGTACAGGTTCTCCTTGCCATTGTATTACTGATCGCAGGTATAAATGCCAGCAAGAACCGAGTGATCGGTTAGATTAATTAAGCTCCCCTCATGAGTGACAGGCTAACAAAACCTGTCCCCATGAGGGGAGCATTTTATTATTAACAGACTTTCATGCGAACTATATTCAATTTACAACTAACAGGACAACGAGTAGTTATCCATTCACGCAGCAGAGAAAAAACAAAATAAAACGGCCTCCATCCCGCGAGATCAGGATGAAGACCGCTTATGCGAAAAACAAATGCTTCAATAAATAAGTGCTGAAGTGTTTATTTCACTTTTACCGTGATCTTGTCAGTACTGGTTACACCAGCTGCGTTGATTAACTCAGCCCGGTACGTATACGTGCCCGAAGTGCGTCCAGTCAGCGAAGTAACAGCGCTTTGCGCATTAGGCGTAACCGCATTGAGTGCTTGGGTGTCGATCAACTTATCATTTTCGTAGAGGCGGTACTCAGTGGCATTGGTTCCCCACCATAAGTTCATAGTAACTTTATAATTGCCGTCGCCGTCCCAGTTATCTTGAGAGAGAACTGCTTTGCCTGGCGATGCGTTAGTAACCTTAACTGTCAGTGTCTGACTCCGCGTGGTTCCTTTGTCGTTCGTCAGCTCGGCTACGTACGTATACGTGCCATTGGCTTTGCCTGTGATCTTCGTTTGGGCAAACTGTGCCAGAGGCGCATTGTAGGTCAACTTCTGCGTATCGATCAAAACCCCGTCCTCATAAAGCTTGTAGCTGGTGGCGTTTTCGCCCCACCACAGGTTCATGGTAACGACGTATGAGCCTTCGCTCAGACCATTACCAACCCAATTATTATGAGACAACACAGGTGTTCCAGGCGCTTTGACAGCTGGAGTTTCCGGCTCAGTCTCCTTGGATTTCAGACTCAGTGCCGTAGTGGCTTTACCAGAAAGCCCTTGTTGGTCTTTGACCGTAAGTTCAACGGCATATTCACCTGCTTGGATGCCTTCTAAAGGAAGAGTGAAGCTACCATCAGGTTTTACTTCAAATACACCCTCCTTGTAAGTCGAACCATCCTCTTTTTTCAGGACGTATGTTGCTTTCAAGGCAGCAGCCGGGTCAAACTCAATGCTCCAGTTCTCTTTAAGTGCAGGAGCGACACGGAAGTATAAATCATCCACGCTGCCGTTAATGACAGCAGATTCATCTTGCTTGAATTCCAACTTTTCTGGTGCTGTTACAACCGGAGCTGCTTTTTTCACCAAAAATGGAGAAGTATCTTCGATATACGTTTTTCCATCAACACCGATTGCAGTGATATCAACCGTGTAAAGACCATCTGGAATAGTCGTTACCTCGTCGGTAGTGTAGTCTGCATACTGTCCATCCCAAGCCAGAGTATATCTTGTGTTGGCAGCGAAACTATAGTAGTTTCCAAAAATAGATCCAATATATCCGTCTCCATAATAGCCCCCATCCGGGTTAAGGCCATCGAAGATCTCAATAAGGGCAAAATTCATTGGATTGTAGAATTCCATAGCTACATTGAGTGTATCCAGCGTACCATCAGGCTTCAATGGATAATGGAACGGGTTCTTCTCTGTACCTTTCACAGTCTCAATGTATTTAACGCCTGCCAATGTAAGGTTGAAATGTGCGACATATGGAACACTAAATGTGTCCGTTCCATTAGACAACTGAAGGTAGCCTTGCGCTTCTGTTACCGCAGTAACACCTTTTGGAACTGTAATAGTAACCTGTAACTCTTCCTCACCATTCAGTGTAAAAGAGCTCTTATCCACCGCAACGGATACACCAGGAATTGTACGAGTTGGATTCACGCTTACAGTGTAGTTTCCACCGCTGCCATTCAGCGACTCCACTTTGATCGTTTTGCTGACGGTTTTTTCGTCCGTGCTGAGGAAGTTACCAAAATTCACACTACCTGTAACATTTGGTTTCTCGACAGCCACGCCATTCTCTGTGTATTTCGTTACATCCAATACTTTAACAAATGCAGCAGGATCAATCGTTTTCACCGCTTGAATACGACCTGCACCTTGATCAAACACATCGTATTTTGTCGTGTCGAGCACTTTACCATTGTTCATGAGTGCAACTTTAATATCAAATGGTGTCCAGTCACTGTGCTTCTCAATCAACAGGGCAACCAGTCCGGCAACATGAGGTGTGGCCATACTTGTACCTGATTTACGATCGTAAGCCTGTGAATAATCAGCTCCAGGTTCGTCCTTGCCATAGGCAGGAACAGTAGACAGAATGCTGGTACCCGGTGCAACTATATCCGGTTTGATATCCAGAGTCACCTTGGCTGGTCCGCGGGAGCTGGATGGATTCATTTCATCGCCAGCCGTTTGACCTTTAACGAAGTCACTAAAGCTCACTTCAACGCTTTGACCGGCATCCAGCTCAGCCTTGATACTTTCTCCATCTTCCTTCGATATGCTCAAGGTTGGAATAAGTTCAAAATTATCTCCCAAACTCACCCCGATCGGGCCTGGAATATTGTTATATACGATAATAGCAACTGCACCAGCAGCTTTGGCATTGGCTACTTTCTCTACAAATGCCAGCTCACCGCGCTGTACAAAAGCCACTTTGCCTGTAAAATCCTTGCCTTCAAAGTCGGTCGGTTTACCCAACCCTGCGAATAAAAGATCATATTGATTCGTCAAAACAGATTCCGGATCTGCTGAGAGGCTCCAGCCCATTACATCAAGTCGGTACACCGACTCAGTAACAGCCAATGGATTTTGCTCCGTTTCAGTTGGAGCAATCGCAGGCTCTTCTTTCACAGGTGCAACCTCTGGAGAGGTTTCGACTGGTGCCGAAGGCGAGGCTGGCTGAACACCCTCTTCGGATTGGCTGGTTTCCACATCTAGAGCTGTAACATCAGCAGACGCTGTTCCAGATAATGCCGCTTCGTTTGTTGATGAAGCTTCTTCGCCTGTCGCACCTTCCGGTGTTGTTGATGGTTCACCTTGAGCCGGAACTTCAGGAGTTTCCGTTCCCGGTGCTGTTCCCAGTTCAGGAGATGGCTCAACTTCAGGGACAGGCTGTTCTTCTGGAAGCGTACCTTTACCTTCCTCACCAATCCAGAAATGAGTGTTGGCTGTAATGCTTTGGCTAGGCCCTGTGGAGTTACCTACAGTGATTGCCATAGCCGATGCTCCTGGAGAACCTAATGTATAACGATTCGGGCCATCATTACCACTTGCTACAACTGCAGTCACGCCAGACAGCATGGCATTGTTAAGAGCAACCGAAGTAATGTAACTTGGATCATTGGCAGCGTTACCCAACGAGAGATTGATTACATCCATACCATCGGCAACGGAACGATCGATTCCCCCTAATACCCATGAGGTTTGTCCACTACCATAGGGTCCAAGAACACGATAGGCATAGATATCAGCTTCGGGTGCAACGCCGACAATGCCGTAGTCCCCTGCTTCTCGAGCAGCAATGGTACCGGCTACGTGAGTACCGTGGGATGTGTAATAGGCGCTTCCATTGGCATTAAACTCAGGTGCCCCAGACACTTTCCATTCTTCATGTGTTGTTTCGTAAGGATCATTGTCATTTCCTACGAAATCCCATCCACCTTTGTAGGCGTCTTGCAAATTAGGATGCTCATAATCGATTCCTGTATCAATAACACCAACTTTGACGCCTTTTCCTTTGTATCCCAGATTCCATACTTCTGGGGCGCCAATAAATGGTGCGGTATCTTTCATATAAGGATTCACTTCATCTGTTTCCGGGGATACGGTAATTTCAAGGTCAGGGTATACACTGACAACGCCCGGTATGCGAAGCAACTGTCCCAATTGGTTACCCTTAAGTTCAATGGCTACACCATTCAGGGCATATGCGTAGTTTTCCAATACTTCGTGTTTGATTTTATTCTGAGTGAGGCTATGTACAAATGACTGTTGTTGTTGCTCGACTTGAGTCACAGCCTTTGTTTCCATAGAGGAGGTAAAAGATTTTCCTGAGAGGGTAGATTCGCCTTGCGCAACAGCAACTGGTTTATTGGAGAGCTCAACAATTACTCTTGTTTTCTCTCCCCCAAGACCTTCTAGGCTCTTGTCCAAAAATGGATCTGCTGCAAGCTTTCCTTCCCGCTGGGCAAGAATCTCTCTCCATTGTGTGGCTTCGCCCTTGCTTAGAGAGTTCTCAAGCTGAACACCTACAGGAGCGGCTCCGGCCGCTGGCATGATGATAGAAAAAGTCATTAGGATACTTAACAATATGGATATCAATCGTTTATTCAAGGCTATGCCCCTCCTTCTCAATATGAAAGTACCTCACCAATCGCTTGGGTCCTGCTATGACAAGTACTGCAATACCTGTGAACAACTCACCGCCCTATCTGCAAGAAGATTGACCCTTGGTAAATTATTCTACTAAAATAACACATTTTCCTTCTAAATAATTACAAATATGATATCAAAATTACTTATATGGTTCTTGAGTAAGAGAAAAGCGTGAAATTGTATTTATTTGTCGATTGAATATTTCAAATTTTAAATACAGCATAGGAAAAAAGGCCAAGAGCCTCTTCATTCTGAAAGAGATTCCTAGCCTAATTGTGATCGATGGATTTCATGAAAAACATTCTATTAATTCATTTAACAAAGATACATATTTTGTTTATTTAACTTCCCGGCTTCACTGCTTCAATTCGAAGACGCTTATAATCGGCATAGATTGCATCTTCTTTCCAGAGCTTCGGCACAACGATTTGGTTCGTTTCACTACAGATTTCCTGAATTTGTTCCTGACTCAAACCATCAAAATAGTCCCCTCCAAAATGAGCCAACCAGCCCTCTATACCCTGTTCACCATCCGCCAGTCTAGTAGGACGGTCATAGTGGTAGGCCTGTCGCACCAAAAACCCGCATTGTTCCAAAATGTTGCTATATTGCCCGATCGTCGGGAAATACCAAGGGTTGCGCTCTGATCCAGGAATGCCAGTGTGTCGTTCAAACACTTCCTCTAATGCATCTACAATGATCTGTACATTGCCTTTGCCACCGAACTCCGCTACAAAACGTCCCCCAGGCTTCAAAGACTTCCATATACTATCCACTACAAGTCGCGGACTTCGCATCCAATGTAGAGCTGCATTGGAAAAGACGGCATCATAGAGCTTGTTCGTCGCAAACTGATGTCCGTCCCCCTCCATGAACTCGATATTGGGAAACTTCCCTCTTGCACGACGAATCATGTCGGGTGATGCATCCATGCCGACTACCTCAGCCTGCGCTGCAGTAATTTCGTACGTCAAATCCCCCGTCCCGCATCCCAAATCAAGGATATACTCCCCTTTTTGAGGTTGAAGCCATGAGATTAAACTTTTACCATAACCCGATACAAAAGCCAGTTTGTTGTCATACTCATCCGCTTGCCATTGATTAATCGATTGCATGGATACCACCATCGCTTTCATGATTGATATCTTCATTGTGTCACAAGATGGTTTATTAATTAAATATATAAATTCTATACATTTGATAGTTTACACCTATAAACAATTACCAACCTCCTAACCTCGGGGTTCTCATCCCTTGTACGCAAAAAAGCTTCCCGAAGGAAGCTTTTTTCTA
>NZ_LGRP01000017.1:0-85982 GCF_001636635.1 Paenibacillus sp. O199 | reverse complement strand
GTCCCAGGAGGGATTCGAACCCCCGACCGACGGCTTAGAAGGCCGTTGCTCTATCCTGCTGAGCTACTGAGACAAATATGTATAATAAAAATACCGCGCGATTCCTATTATACTCTCATTTCTATATTTTTCAATAGTTTTATAAAAAAATTAATAATTGCATCCTTCCACATGACTTGAACGTATTATTTTCATACTCAACACAGGTACAGAATATGAATGCTTTAAGCAGGCAATATTGAGGATATTAAGCTCAGTTGCATTTAAAATGGGCAGACATATTCAGGATGAGACTTGCTGGGTAATCATTTGCATACATACATTCAACTGAACCAAATAAAGGAGAGAAACCGCTATGAGACAACTTTTATCAGCATTATCCTATTTTAGTATCTTCTTCGCCCCGTTCCTGTTTCCCATCATTATTTGGATTGTAGCTAAAGACAACTATATTGAGGGACATGCTAAACGAGCCTTACTCTCACATATATTCCCGTTTCTTGCGGCAATCCCGCTACTTTATTTCTTCGTTACCGCCCACAGTCTAGGTTCCGCTGTCGGATTCGTAATTCTGTTCTTTGTCATTTATGCATTAAGTTTTGTGTACAATATCGTCAAAGGTATTCAAGTACTGCGTGAATATGCCTAACCTAACCACAAGCTCCACAACGAAGTTAAAATAAACATTCAAAAACCCGCCTTTCGAAAGAAGGGCGGGTTTCTGCATTCCGGTTACTTGTTTCCCTGACGCCACGGATTTCTCTGGGCAGGACGCTTGCTGTTAATGGCGAGCACTTCCTCGGCAAACTCGGTATGATGCGCATAAAGGTTCCCTTTGTTTTTCTTGAACTTGGAAGCCACTGCTATCACCTCCCCGGAACTTGCATATAGTATGGCTCCGGGTAATTCCGCTTATCCTTTGCAGCTATCGGCATTTGTTGGAACGCCCACCTTAACCTTGCCCCACCAAATAACGCTGAAGCGTCGGTCCCAGTAATCCAAAAGCAAGTAACTCACTCTGAAACCGGGCTTTATCTTCTCCTGCTGTAATGCCTTCACTGTTCTCAAACGCCGTTTCCGTGGCATCTTCAAACGCGTTGTGCATATTGTTATTGTACCAATCCAGGACTGCATCCGAATGATTGCGTACAATTCGAACGACTTCAAGCGAATTCCCTGGCTGGGTAGCCGCAACGTATACAAGCAAAGACGGATCACCCGTATTTCCAGGCTGTACCTCAACTTCTGCACAAGACAATCCATCCACTTCGGTTAATCTGCGTATTTTGGCATCCTGAATGGCATACATTTGTTATCGCGCTCCTTTGTCCATTTCATGTACTTTGTTCGATCTGGTATCGGGTCTCTGGTGTTCCCAAACGGTAAATCTCCCGATACACCTGCTGTAACACAGCTTCATATGCGCGGTTTACAGACTCCTCCGGCGTATCCGGCCAAGGGAATACCATTCCTGGAAAGGCCTCTTCCTCTTTTTCCTGCATCAGATTAAGCAGTCCCAGTAATTGTTCCGCCTCCTGAGGCGTCGCCTGGATCACCCATTCATACGACGTTACGTGCGGGTCCGGAATAACGGAGCGCCCCATGACAGATACATAATAGGTCATACTGTCCATTTGCAAGTTCTCTCCTTCACAGGCATGTTGAGGCCGTTGTCCCTAGATATAGTTTCCGAAGAGGACAGACATTTTATGCCTGCTTTCGGCATATATTTGTTACGACTTCTGACGAAAAAGACAACATTTGCTGGCTGTTAGCAACTAAGCAGCCATACGGATGAATGACTCGACTAAGAAAGGATGAACAAACCATGTGCGGTATAACCGGCTTCATACAGTGGAATCGGGATTTGACCCAGGAATCAGAGCTGCTGGTCCGGATGACGGACAGCTTGTCGAACCGGGGGCCCGACGCTTCAGGTACATGGATCTCCAATCCTTGTGCGTTCGGACATCGGCGTCTCAGCGTTATGGACCCGGAGAACGGGGCACAGCCCATGCATGCGTTACAGGGAGACACCTCCTATACCGTCGTGTATAACGGAGAACTATACAATGCACCCGAGTTGAAAAAGGAATTGCTCCAGCGCGGACACCATTTCCGCACACAATGTGATACGGAAGTGCTGCTCGCCTCTTATATTGAGTGGGGTCCGGCCTGCGTTGACCGGTTTAACGGAATTTTTGCTTTTGCCATATGGGATGGCGGACGTGAACAGGTTTTTATCGCCCGTGATCGGTTGGGTGTCAAACCCCTGTTCTACAGTCATGCAAAGGATGCACTCGTATTTGGCTCAGAACCGAAATCACTGCTCATCCACCCGGATGTAGAAGCTGCAGTAGGCCCTGAAGGTTTGGCAGAAGTATTTATTGTCGGTCCTGCCCGGACACCTGGACACGGCGTATACTCCTCCCTTAACGAGCTCAAACCTGCGCATGCGCTTATCTACAACCGAAACGGTATTAAAACCTATGCTTACTGGAAGCTGGAAAGTCAGAATCACGAACATAATTTGGAAGAGACAGCTGCCGAAGTACGCAGACTGTTGCAGGATACATTAGAACGCCAATTAGCTTCTGACGTTCCGGTCTGCTCTCTTTTGTCGGGGGGACTGGATTCAAGCGCTCTATCTGCGTTAGCGGTAGATTATTATAACCGTACAGGTCAAGGCCAGGTCAGCACGTATTCTGTTGACTATGTGGATAATGCAAAGCATTTTCAGGCCCATTCCTTCCAGCCTGGTGCAGATGGACCCTGGATTAAGCGTATGGTGGATGAACTGAAGACAGATCATCACTGGATTGAGATTGAAAATGGCGAGTTGGTTCACGCACTGACCCAGGCGATGCTTGTGCGTGATTTGCCGGGTATGGCGGATGTAGATTCCTCTCTCTATCTGTTCTGTAAAGAAATCAAAAAAGGAGCCACCGTTGCCATTTCGGGCGAAGCAGCGGATGAAGTATTTGGCGGTTATCCTTGGTTCCACCGGGAAGAGATGCTCAACTCCGGTACATTCCCATGGTCTGTTGCGCCTGATATGCGAGCAGGATTATTATCCCCGGACATTCGGGAATGGATCAGGCCACTCGACTATCTCGCGGACCGCTACTCGGATGCTGTGGCTGAAGTACCTTTACTCGATGGGGAGACCGGTAAAGCAGCCCAAATGCGAGTAATGTCCTATCTGAACATCACCCGCTTCATGCCTACACTACTGGATCGGAAAGATCGGATGAGTATGGGAGCGGGCCTTGAGGTTCGGGTACCTTACTGTGATCACCGTTTGATTCAATATGTATTTAACGTGCCTTGGGACATGAAAATGACAGGCGGACGGGAAAAAGGCATTCTGCGTAAAGCGCTGGAAGGTGTACTGCCTGACGATGTGTTGTACCGGAAAAAGAGTCCTTATCCGAAAACACATAATCCGCAGTATCTTGCTGCCGTTAAACAGCAGGTGCTTGATATTCTGGATGACGCAAGCTCACCGATCTTGCCTTTAATCGACAAAGCTCAAATTCGTAAATTGGCCTCTTCACCGGATGCTTCATCGAACCTGCCCTGGTTTGGACAGTTAATGTCGGGTCCACAGCTATTTGCATATCTGACACAGATCAACTCGTGGTTGCGTACGTACAAAGTGGCCATTCGATAAAAAAAGCTATCTTTTCATTCTTAAAAGGGGTGCTGATGAGCAGCATAATAGCTGTTCATCAAGCACCCCTTTACCGATATCTATGGATTGATCAGTACCGGATTACGTTCAAGCAATCCACTTCCAAAGATATCTCTGAACGGAGAATCCTCCATATGAATATAACCGATGTAACAGCCACACTTCTTCATGCCACACGGCCGATCTGCGGCCAAAGCCTGCAAACCATCGCGGTAGAGATGCCCAATAATTCGACGATCCTTGTAACACCTTTTTACATGCCCTGACCCTTGCACATAAAATACCTCCGAACCAGCGGAACAGCGCTTGCCCAGACTATCATAATCCCGCAGGTTCCCATCAAACAGCGGATCAACGGATCGTAAAAAGTCGACCTCTTCCACGCTGTAATAATTGGGTCGATCTTTAAATGCATTGATCCACATATACACGTCATCGGGTAACGCCTGCCTCATCGATTCAATAGCAGGAAATGCGCTGCGCAATCCAACCGTCCCCACACTGAAAGCAAGTCCCATCTCACGTAAAGTCAAACATTGTTTGACGAAGGAAGACTCCTTCGTTTCACGCGGGTGATAGGTTGCCCAGAATGCCGCTTTATCCCGGTTCATTTCGCGCGCCCAGTCCAGTTTGACAGACAGATTGGTTTGGACTGCAATTTTATCCACATGTGGCATATGCGATAGTTCAATCATCGCTTCCCGATACCAACGTCTTACCAGAGCTTCTCCATAAGGGTTAAAGAAAATCGAAAATTGATGTCCAGCACTCTCCTGATCCTTAACCCAATTCACAAATTGACGCAGTTGTTGTTCATCCACTTCCAACGTCTCCTTGGAATCTACCGTTTTGCTAAACGGGCAGTATGGACAGTCGTAATTACAGGACGACAGCTTCCCCCGATAATACAAGGTTGCTCTCATGAGAACACAAACCCTTCCATTTGTTCACGAACCTCAGCGGATATGAGCCAATCTCCAATGGCATCCGAGTAGCCTAGTCCCTCTTCTGTCAGACGCAGTACCCGGTTACCCTTATCGTCCTGCTCAAGCTCAGCCATGCCCTCAGACAACAGTTCACTCAACCATCCGTAGTCTGACAGGACTTCCGTCCCGAATCGCTGATCATAATCCGACAGCGCCAAACCTTCCCGATGCAGCAGGGCTTTCAGAATAAAGCGGCGCTTCTGCTCCTCCCGGCTGAGTACAATGCCGTAATCGGCCACATCATAACGCTCGGTTGCCACATAATCGGCGATGATGCTCTGTGTGGTCTTATAACTAACACCATACTTGGAAGCATAGTGTACTTCACTGGTATAAGAGCGTGCACCGCAACCCAGACCAACCATGCCTTCCTCCTGACAGCTGTAGGGTAGAAGCTCTTTGCTTCCAGAAGATGATTGTTCTTTGGCAAATCTGCGCATGGAATACTGGACATAGCCTCTGCTTTTTAAAGTCTCACGCGCAGCCTTATACAGCTCCATCCGAATATCCGGTCCCTGACGTTGTATATCATCCGGTTTCACAATGGTATTCTCGCGGGTGTACAGTGGGTAAATGAAAATCTCACCCGGTTCATATGAAAGGACACGTTCCAGCGAATACAGCCATGATTCCACCGTTTGTCCTGGCAGACCATAGATTAGGTCCAGATTCAACAGAGGGAATTCATACCGTGTAAGCTTCTCAAGCGCGCGTTCCACTTCCTGTGGTTTTTGCGGACGGTAAATGGCCGAGGCTTCGGCTTCGATAAAACTTTGGATGCCCATACTTACCCGGTCCACACTTCGCTCCTTCATGATCGCCAATTTGGCTTCCGTCACGGTATCCGGTGATGTTTCTACCGAGATCGAAGCTTGCGTTGGATCGAGCCCCATCACCTGTTCCGCAATATCGAACAAGCGGTTCAATTGAATTTCATTTAATAATGTGGGCGTCCCACCACCGATGGCAAACCTCGAATAGGGTCTCCGTGATGTGAGTGGTGCCCACTGTTTGGCTTGCCGTTCCAGCGCATCCACATAACGCACATGGGTGTCATCACGACGATCCGGCAACGTGAACAGGTTGCAGAATCCGCAACGAGCGGCACAAAACGGAATGTGCATATATAAAAAATACGTATCGGTATTCTCACGTTCCCACAATGGACCGAGCGGTAAAGGTGGGTTCAACTCCCGATATGCGGTCTTGTGGGGATACGAATATAAATAAGAGCGATAGGGGGAAGCAAGCACTTCTCTGAGACCTGTAGCTGTATTGGATCCGGACTGTGCGGAATGACCTGCTGTCGTATGTTGAGATTGATCGTCCATCGGTTTCCTCCCTGTATCCGGTTTGTAGTTGTTGATGATATGAATCATTAGTTCTATAAAATAAATTCACGGTAAGGCACATTCCAGACAACATCATGCGCAAGCCTGTGCCCCTGATAACCGTCCTCCCCATACGCCGTTCCATGATCGGAAAAAGCTAAACATAACGTAGGCCGTGAACGCTGCCTCATTGCATCAAACAATGGCCCAAGGGCCTCGTCCACATACCGAAGCGCTGCACGCTGTGTTTCTACCGAGTCCTCTCTTGCACCCTCCACAAAATAGCGATTGGGACCATGGATAGCAGACACATTCAGGAACAAAAACAACCTCTCATCCGGTGCGCTTTGCTCCAGCAGCTTCAAGGCATGCTGAACCTGATGCTCAGTTGATTTAGGATTGGTTACCCCAAAATTCATCCGCCAATAGCTTTGCTGAAAATAACCCGGCAGCACTTTGGCAAGTGGATTTTTCTTGGTGAAGAAAATGACCCCGCCAATACAAATCGTACGGTATCCTTCAGCCGCTAACCCGGATACGATATCCGGTGTGTCAAACAGCCACGTATGCGGATGCGTCTTTAATCCGGTATTTCGGGAATGAAAAAGTCGTACGTGGGAGGCTTTGTCCGTATTGGCAGGTGTAGGCATGAAGCCACCAAAAAAAGCATGATGTGCCGCATAGGTAAAACTTCCCGGAGTATGGCGCTTCTCCCAAGGACCCGTACCGCACAGGTTGGGGCAATTCTGTTCCTCCAGCTTAGCCACGTCATACCTTAACGTGTCCAGCGTAACCATTAATAGATCATGGGAGCCTACGATGGTGTTCATATCAGTCATGGTTGTAAGGCTCCTTTCGCAAAAGTTCCATTTGCCATTCATAGGTTCCAAGTCCGTTATGCTGCACTCTGTACAACAAATCTCCGAACGGATTCACATCCAGAATATAGGCACGCGGCTCAGTACCTCCACTGAGCATCACATCAATCCCGGCAGACCATGAGTTGGGGAAGGCAGCCATTGCTGCTTTCGCTGCTGTCTGAACTCTATCCATCCGCTGTTCATCCAGCCCTGCTTCTGCAGGCAGCAACCGCTCATTACGCAAATGCAAATTGGTGATTGGTGTCTGACTTAGCCGTACGATGGCATGACCTGCTTGTCCACCTGCCACAAGCTGGCGAATATCAAATACGCTTGAACCCAGGGATGCTTTTGCCATCCAACGTTCAATCTGGGCACCCTCAGAACACAGCCAATCCATCAGCGCAGAAATCTCTGAAGTATGTGTGTACCTGCGCAACCGGCCTTCATTATAAAAAATGACCTTTCCCTGAACCCGTTCCATTCCCACAGTGGTTATAGCGATTTCGGCACCCGTTCGCGGATTAATTTGATAGGCAACAACGCCTGAAGCCCCGGAGCCACATGCAAGTTTCACGAAAACGCGATTCATACCGGCTGTTGTAATCGCTGTACGCAGGTCCGCATAATTGCGGATCGGTTCCGAAGATTGGAGCGTTGGGGGAACGTGAACGCCATGGACAGATAGATGCTGCTGGCATTTCCTTTTATCAAACATAATCGCAATGTCATGAGGATCATTCATGAACCGGGCATTAGGCCAATATTCCAGAGCTTCATGGCGAATTCGTTCCAAACAGGCCTTCCAGCCACGAAACCATTGGTTGGGCGCGTAGATCCGTCCCCACTCCTGTTCAAGAGTGAGTGTCTGTTCTGCCGGAATCATTCCCGCAGAAAGGCCATCGATTAACGGAGATACATCATTCACAGCTCCAAGAAAGAGCAGCTCACGCTCTACTTCCCATTCCTCACCAGAGGCATCCAGTCGAATAAGAGGTACACTATTCACTCCATGAACTAAATCATGATTCGCATATAATATCGATGCTGGTGAAGATATCCACGGCTCTCCCTTAACGTGTGTAGTCCCTCGCCCTTCCAGACATTGCTGTACGGCATCCGCCATGGTTCCGCCCCGTCTCCAAGTCTTTAGCAACCGGGCATAAGGCAGCACAAGTGCAGGTTGTAAGCCAATACGCTGTCTTGCCTCCTGTAATCCAAGGGTTCGGCGATTATTCGGGTTTCCAATTAACAATAACGGCTGCTCCAGCGTCATATCCGAATCCTTAACTGGGCTTTGCAAATTTTCTTCCATTTCTGTCATGCCTGACATCATTTATTCCGTTAACGACGGGTAACGCCAGTCATCTTCATCACTCTGTTGTTGCTCGCTAACATCTACGTGTATACCTGAACGTTTCCAGCGAATGAGCATGTCGTCTGTCATGTAGTGGTAACTAAGATTGAGATGTTTCAGTTTTTTGATCTTATCACTAGCGAGCAGCGCCTCTGCCCCTTCATCAGACAACGTGCCCTCTGACAGATCCAGGATTTCAAGTTGATCCAGAATGGGTGCCTCAGCCGCAGCTTTCGCAATCTCATCCTGAATTTCACTGTCTTTCAGACCCAGGTATACGAGCTTTGGAAATAAGCCCTGTTCCAAAAGTGGAAGTACATCTTGAAGTGAACCGTCGAATCCATAATCATCCACGCCCAGATACAGCTCAAGCTTACGCAATTCAGGCAACTTAGCCCGGGCAATTGAAGCTAACACGCTTTTGGGAAGACCACCGCAAATAATGATTAATTCTTCAAGTTTGGCATGTTCGATGGGTTCCAGACTTAGTCCGCTGCTGCCCTTCACTGAGAATGACTTCAATTCAGGAAAAGCAGCCAATAGTGGTGTGAGATCCGTCTGAATAATCCATGATACTTCGCATTCTTCAAAGCCCATATCTCCGATGAACAGTTTCTTCAAAGAAGGAAAGCTGGGAGCCAGCTCGATGAGCGTGCCCATAAATTCATCCGGCGAATTTTCATAAGCCTGCCCCCAGTCTCCAATAATCAGACTCTCCAGCGAACCAGCCTCCGGTTTGGCAGCCAGTTCCCTAATCAACGTTTCCATACGAATACCGTTCTCATAATCATCATAAGACACCGTAAGCTTCACTTCTTGCATAAGCAAATCCCCTCCGTTTGAGTTCATTGATGATTCGTTAACTTGAATGTTAACCCATACTGTACAAGACTTGCAACTTCTTCCAACCCCGGTCCTAATGCGCTGCTCAAACGTGAAATATCCGTATTTTTTATATAGGTACAAGAACGTACGTTCCGATATTTTCACTAAAAAAAGCGGGATTTATTTTGGGTCCCACGTATTGGCTTTAAACGAATCTGCTCCACTCATAAAAATAAAAAAACGTTAATGGTCGGTGAAGCATTCCACAGGAATGACTCTTACCTTCCACTAACGCTTTGATATTTAAGCAAGGCCATAATTCACCTTATACATTCATATTCATATGAGCTGATTCGTTTGAATCTCAGCCTTTCAGGCTGGATACGAGCGCTCTCAGGGCATGGCCCCGGTGACTGATCGCCTGCTTTTGCTCCAGCGTAAGCTCGGCCATCGTCATCTCATATTCAGGCACATAGAAGAGTGGGTCATATCCAAAACCGCCACCACCGGCTGCCTCAGCTGTGATCCAGCCTTCCACCATGCCTTCTGATTCATACTTGTCTCCGGTTGCCGGATCATACAGCACCAATGCACAGACGAATCTTGCTGGACTCAAAAGCGGTTGCTCCGTATCCTCACCGGATTTGAGCGATTCCAGCGCTTCAAGCAGTTTGGCATTGTTCTTCTCATCGGTTGCACCCTCGCCTGCATACCTCGCAGAATACACTCCCGGGTCACCGTCCAGCAGATCCACGCACAATCCCGAATCGTCAGCTAGGACAGGCAAACCAAGAGCATCGCCCACCGTTTTGGCTTTCTTCCAGGCATTATCTGCAAAGGTTACGCCATCCTCAACAACATCCGGCAGCTCCGGATAGTCGAACATGCTTTTGACCTCTTTGCCCAGTGGAGCGAATGCATGAGC
This sequence comes from Paenibacillus sp. O199, assembly GCF_001636635.1. NCBI lineage: Bacteria > Bacillati > Bacillota > Bacilli > Caryophanales > Paenibacillaceae > Paenibacillus > Paenibacillus sp. O199. The sequence goes on along the minus strand of NZ_LGRP01000017.1, from coordinate 76,004 downwards.
GAATTCACGTACTTTCCCTGCATTACGGGTTGCGACAATGATAATTGGGCTATCCAGACTCATGTTAGGCTTCTCCTAATCCACGAGCACCGATCTTGAGTGCAATGGGTCCGAGAACTTCTTTTTGACGCTCAATCATCTCCAGAATGCCCTGCTCACCCAGCTCCAGCATCGCGTTCAGCTCACGACGGTCAAATGGTGCTTCTTCACCTGTTCCCTGAAGCTCCACATATTTCCCGCCGCCTGTCATCACGAGGTTCATATCTACCTTGGCTTTGGAATCTTCATCATAGTTCAGATCCAGCACAGGCTGTTCTCCAACTACACCCACACTTACCGCTGCAATGAAATCCGTAATCGGGAATACTTGCAATTTATGCTGTTGGGCAATTTTGTTCACCGCGAGTGCCAGAGCTACAAACGAACCAGTAATGGACGTTGTGCGTGTACCTCCGTCTGCTTGAATTACATCACAGTCCAGTGTAATCGTACGTTCACCAATCGCCTGCAAGTTAACGACCGAGCGCAGTGCCCGGCCAATTAGACGCTGAATTTCCATGGTGCGTCCAGTCAATTTGCCGCGGTTCGCTTCACGTTGATTACGGGTATGTGTTGCACGTGGCAGCATGGAGTATTCAGCTGTTACCCAGCCTTTACCCTGCCCTTTCATAAAGGGAGGAACACGTTCCTCCACCGTAGCTGTACAAATAACCTTGGTATCTCCCACTTCAATCAGTACAGAACCTTCGGCGTATTTATTCGTGTTAATTGTTAAATTCATCGGGCGCAGCTGGTCGCTGGTTCGTCCGTTAGATCTCATCATTTCTGCCTCCTACGACTTAAGCATCCTGTAATGTCGAGCTTGTTCACACTTTTACTAATCCCTTCTATATTACCAAAGAGTTCACTTAAAAGCATCCTGTCCCCCAAAGAGTTCTACCAACAGTAGGCTAAAACGCCTTTGTGACTTAAATTGGAATTTCATTGATATATTCAGGCTTCGATACTGGGGCACTGTAATCCCGATTATCATCACTCATGACTGTCTTTTGCCCATTCCATTCGATCTGGACTTTAGCTTCCTTGCCAGCTGTATTCTCGGCCGTAGTCAATACAACGGATTGCAGCAGTTCACTTGGCACGACATCTCCCTCAGTGAACATATCATCTTTGAGTGCAACCGTTACGGTTCCATCCTCAGACGTTTTGACCGATTGCAGCTGCGTTCCGCCCGTCATAACCTCTTCCAGCTCGCCGCCTTTGGCTGGCCCCTTGATCAGTTCATTCAACGCCGCCTGCACCCGGTCTCCACCTGGTGTCACTAGACGTGTAACCGGGACGTAATATTGAATGCCTGCTGGCGAAGCGGCTGAGAAATAAACCGTTACCGGACTGCTGTTGGTCGTGAATGTATCACCCAAATCAAGATTAATGCCTACCGCCCGATTCAGCGGTTCCGGCAGCGGTGTGCTGTTTACTGGCATTTGCGTTAACTTTTTGCCGTCTACCCAAATCTGTACATTCTGCACATCTGGTGTGCCGGTGAGAGTCCAGGTGACAGCCTCCAGCATTTTGCGCTCGTTCTTGGCATCATACTTGGCAAAATTGCCGGAGAACTCCACGACTGCCAGTTTATCATCCGAATGAATCGTTACGTTCTGAACAACGGTACCCTGCGGGAGAACGCCCTGAAATCCTTCAGGCAACATCCCAGCATATGGACCACCCGTCACAAGTGTATCCAGAGCGGTCTTGGGACTGCTGACGTCCGTGCCCGACGGAAGTGTCATGGATACTGGAGCCAATAAACCTTGCTGGTCCTGCAGATACACGGTTGTAAGTGGCAGCTTGGCAAGTGATCCGTTGCCTTCGGCCGCCTGAATCATGGCCGCTTCCTGAATCGGCGGCGGTGGATCAATAGCCTCGGAGGACTGTGCCCCAAACATACCACATCCGGATAACACCACAGGAATACTCAACAGTGCAGCTGCAGAAGCTGTACGCAAATAACGGATCTTACTCATGATCACGTTCCCCCTCATCATTTTTACAGTTTGTACTACCATGTATACGAGCCTTTGCCCAAAAAATAACTACTTTTTAAACAAGCTCATCATGCATAAAACTGAAAACAGGCTTTCCATCCCCATCGAGGGATAGCAAAGAAACCCAAAACGGTTAATAACGTATTAGGATACAAGTGTAGGGACAATGCTAACTTCAGAGGAGGAATCGCCCATGGAACATCCGGAGCAAGAAAAAATCCCTTACAGCCTGAATAGCCGTAAAGTGGCAGAGGCAACGAGGGAATGGCTGCACAAGCGGGGCGTTACGATCCCTGAGATCGCAGAACTGGTCATGATGCTGCAAAATAAGTATTACCCAGGTCTAACGATGGAAGAATGTATCGACAATGTGGAGAAAGTATTACGCAAACGTGAGGTGCAGAACGCAGTCCTGACAGGTATTCAACTGGACTTGCTGGCAGAGCAAGGCTTACTCATTTCTCCTTTGCAGGAGATGATTGAGAATGATGAAGGGTTATATGGCGTGGATGAGATTCTCGCATTCTCCATCGTCAACGTATACGGAAGTATCGGATTTACGAACTACGGTTATGTAGACAAGCTAAAACCCGGTGTGCTTGAACGTTTAAACGACAAGAGTCTCGGGCCTGTGCATACGTTTCTGGATGATATCGTGGGGGCCATTGCCTCAGCGGCCAGCAGCCGGATTGCGCATCGCAAACAATCGGAGCTTGAAGAAGCTTTGGGAGAAAAACCTGTCAGCGATGATATCGTATAATTTGCATGTGTAATAGGAGTTGGAAATGAACGAACCAAGTAAATTCAACAATCAGACTTCTTCTGATCATGACAAAAAGGCGGCCACGAAGGCCGCTTCTTTTGTGTTGATTCACTTATTTTTGTAATACGCTATTTCAGATGCTCCTGTCTTCCCGCTCCCGCCAAACGATACACCTCAGCCCATTTCTGTTCCGCTGCTGGCTTAGGCTGTACACGACTGGGTCCAATTGTAATTTCCGGGCCTTTGCGTTCTCTCAGCATGCCACGAAGTACCGTAATACCAAGAATGCTCAAGCCAGTAAACACATACATCAGACGCAAAATCACATTGCCTGAATCAGAGCCGGTAACCATGCCATGGAACAATAAACCGATGAATACGGGATAAGACAACATATGGAACATAAACCACCATTTGCGGCCGAGCTTGTTACGCAGATCACTGGATAGCAGAACGATCACCAAACCATAGAAGGATAACGTGCCCAGTCCGCTGCCGATCGGATGTACTGAAGCCGTAAACGGAATGAGCAGTTCACTCCAGGTGAATGGACTATAGTGATCAATATATAGGGTTAACGCATGCACGAGCCCAAGTCCAAAGGCGAGCCAGGTCGTTCGGGTATGCCATTTAAACATGGCCGCTTTAGGTTTGCCTTTAGCCATGGGCATGCCTTGAGCAATTCCCAGAAATACCCCCGCAAAGAGCAGCAAATAAGCGGCGATCCCACTAATTCGAATGATATTCCACGTCGGCAGGTAATCTACAATCCATTGCGCCATAACCGGCTCCCCCATATCTGATAGACTTGTCGTTTATATAAGACTGAAGCGGTGATCCGGATCGAAACCAGGCCAGCGTTCAGCGAGCGTGTCGGTATTTCCTCTAAAATAAGTGCTCCCATCCCGGGTCATCCACAGGACATCATGCCGGTCGTAATGACGGTTTAACCAACCTACTGCATCGGCACTTCCCAAAATACAGACGGTCTTGGCAATAATCTCACATTGCGAAGTATGCTGGCCCAGAACGGTACACTGTAGCACATCCGTATCTGCTGGCTCCATCGTCCGGGGATCAATTAAGTGATGTGAAAGGCTTCCGTCCGTATTCTGCCACTGTCTTCGTACCACTCCTGAAGTAGCAATTGCACCTTTCCTCAATTGAATATTCCCTATCAGATTACGCTCCTCCTGATAAGGATCGGTGACTTGCACGGACCACATCGGATGAAGTGTTGTCCCCCATGCCTGAATATCTCCACCTGCATTGATTAATCCGGCTGAAATATGAAGTGTACGTTGCAGCCAATCGGCGATACGCTCAACGGCCCAACCCTTAACAATGCCCCCAAGGTCCAGCTCAGTCCCAGGGTCTTTATGAACCATTCGGCTGCCTTCCCTTTGAATCCAACGTGGGCGGCTATAGTCATATTCGTCTCTCAGCATATCTGTTATATCCAATTGTCGGATGTCCAATCTGCGTTCGGTTCCAGATTGCTGAAGCTCTCTTTGTTGCAGCTGCTCGAAGCTGGCATCGTAACCAGAAGCCCGTAGAGCCTGAGAAATACCTGGCTGAAAAATCCCTTCCGTCTGTCCAATATAACCGTATGCCAAACTTAACACTTCATCCATTGCTGCGGAGATGGGCATCCATCCTGTGCAACGATTCAGACGATTCAATTCACTGTCTGCCACAAATCGGCTGAAACGCTGTTCCTGCGCTTCGAACCAATTCTTCACCAAGGCTGCTGCATGCTCAGCTTCTTCCCGTCCTGCGGCTAACTGAACTTCCACGTCCGTGTTCATCGCCCGGAAGCGGAACTTAAGAAGACGGGAGACTTGCTCCGTGCGGCTCATGATGCACCCGTGCGTGACTGATAATTGCCACGGCTGTATCCGGAGTCTGTATCCTGATTGCTGTTCTGATCTGTTATCCAACCGCCCGAAGACCTGCCTTGATTCGAACCGATGGCATTGCTTCCATCGGCCGTTCCCTCATCCAGGCTATAGCCCTCATTGGACGATGCATCGGAATTGCCATCTGCGTTGTTCGTCCATTCGTCCATGACATCATCCTGAGCATCTATCTGAGTAGAAGCTGTACTGCTTATATCGGTACCATTAGCCGCCGCATAAGCGACATCAAAGGCATCAGAAGTTCTTACATATTGAAAGAGTGCAGCCACGGTCAACGTTGCTGCCGCTGAGGCTTGCCATTTTCTCCATTGATTTCGTTTTTTCCTAGTCATCGCTCTTCCCTGCTTTCTCTGGCGAAGTTCATGCATTTATCATAGAAGTGCTGCCTTAAAAGAAGATGAATGAACGGTTAAGAGAGACTAAAGCTTTCATTTATTGGAGTCGTTACACGCAAAAAAAAAGACTCTGAACAGGCAGTTCTCCTGGTCAAAGTCTTGTCATCCTAAGTATTTTCGATAAAAAAGAACACTCCGTCGGGCTGCTGCTCCTGTACTATACGCTCCCGCCGGATCAATTCCTGCAGGTGCGCCAAAGTCTCGCTCATCGCAAAACGAAGCTGATGTGTTCCCAATCGGTCACCAAACATAAACACACAGATATCATACGCATTCGTCGGTGCTTCCCGGATTCGCTCCATCATCTTCTGAAGGCGCTCTTCATGATGAGTAAGCAGATGAACCGTTCGATCGCCAAAATGGCCAAACGGATTCCGATGCCCTGGATATGCCACTTCTACATCCAAAGCCCCCAGTCGATGCAGCCCTTCCATATAAGACAATAAAGGCTGATCGTCACTTCCCGGCTGCAGGCTAATATTCGGTGAGATCTGCGGCAATACGGCATCTCCACACAAGATCTCCCTGGATTCTGGCGCATAGAAGGATAGATGTCCTGGCGCGTGACCACCTGTTTCTACAGCACGCCACTTTTTCCCGCCCATAACCAACCATTCGCCATCTTCAATCGGTGTCACTACGGGAAGTGGCGTAATCTGTGAGATGAATCCCTCCATATGTTCACGGATCTGCTGCGTCTTTTCTTCCGGCATTCCATGGTGACTATAATATTCAGGCAAAACTGTATTTATAGTTGCCTCCGTTCCCCACATGTAATCCGCTTCCTGGCGGGATCGTGTGGACATTCGAACAGGCACACCCGTTTGCTGCTGTATCCAGCCGGACAACCCCAGATGATCGGGGTGATGGTGGGTCAGTACAATCTGACTAATATCCTGAAAAGTTAAATTGAAATCTGCGAGTGCTTCGTGCCACTCCTGTTCCGTCTCAGTACTGCGTGGTCCCGGGTCAACAATCGTTATTGTTCCATCCGGTTCATGAAGCACATAGCTGTTCACCCAACGCAGTGGAAAAGCCATTGTAATCTTAACCCGATGCATGCCTGCTGGCATGGGAATGGATTCCGTTCGCTTCATTAATATTCTCCTCCAACTCTACTGCTCCGGCCGATGACCGACAAAAATCATCCGCGGCGATGTCTGCTCATCGTACTTCTCTTCATCATAACCGCCATGTACCTGATCCACCACGAGTCCTGCCTCGTGAAGCAGATCACGTAGTTGTTCGCGAGTGTACAGCTTGACGCGTTCCTGATAGATTCGTGGTTTTTGGCCCGATTCGGTATCGGTAATGTGAATTTCTTTTTGCACAAATCCATCCTGGATCTTGCGAAATTCCTCAATATTCTGTCCTTCGCTTTCACGTGTTGAATGCTGCACCAGATGACGAGTCACATAAGCCGTGTTCATGAAATCAATAATATAGCTGCCCCCCGGCTTCAGCATCCGATGAATGGCGCGTAACACTCTTAGTTGCTCTCCATCCTCTCGGAAATAGCCAAATGAGGTAAATAGATTGACCACGGCGTCAAATCCGCCCTTCAGTGGAAGCTCGCGCATATCGGCGTGATACCACTCTACACGATGTTCGGTATCCATGCTGCGTGCTTCACGCAGAAGCACATCAGACAGGTCGATTCCGGTCACCTGGAAACCAGCATCTGCAAGGGCCAGAGAATGTCGGCCCATACCACAGCACAGGTCAAGTACCTTGGACTTTGGCTGAAGCTTTAACCAATTAATCATTTTATGTACTTCCTGATATGCACCCTGCACATCCCGATGTTTGTACACAAGAAGGTAGTCTTCTCCAAAACTCTTTTCATACCATTCCGTCATTACGTATCGCCCTCCACATGGTCACTGGCCCAACTATCCGTAATACGCTGTTCTATCAGCCGGATCATATCTCTATAGCTTTTAGCCATTGTATCGTCTTTATCCTTCAAACTCAAAAATTTCCAAGGATCGTCCACATTGAACGGCCGGAAACCACACGATATAATGTTAAACATAGTCAGGCCCACGCGAATCGGTTAACTATACATAGAAGATTGATATATAACTACTATGGCATCTTCACTTCATGAACGCCATTAGACGACTAAAATATAACTCGACATCAGAAGAAGCAGCAGGAGGTGTTATTTATGATTCGGATTGGACTTACGGGCTGGGGAGATCAGGAAGATTTGTACCCGAACCGTACCAAAGCGAAAGACAAGCTCCGTCTGTATGGACAATATTTTACGACCGTGGAGGTAGACAGTTCCTTCTACGCCGTTCAGCCTCGGGATCGGATGGCACGCTGGGCAGCGGAGACGCCGGAATCCTTTGCTTTTATCGTCAAAGCCTATCAAGGGATGACCGGACATCTGCGGGGAAAACCCTATTTCACAAGCACCTCGGAGATGTATAAGGCCTTTCGCGAATCCTTGGAGCCTGTCATGGAAGCAGGCAAGATGCAAGCGGCCTTGTTCCAGTACCCGCCGTGGTTTGAATGCAATCGGGACAATGTCAATGAACTGCGTGAAGTAAAACTGAGAATGGAAGGCATCCCGTGTGCCCTCGAATTTCGTCATCGCAGCTGGTATGAAGAGGGCATGCGCGAACGAACGCTTGCATTTCTGAAGGAACAAGGCTGGATTCACAGCGTCTGTGATGAACCTCAGGCGGGGCCAGGATCTATCCCTATTGTACCCGAAGCTACCGATGCCGAGATGACGCTGGTACGTATGCATGGGCGCAATGTATCAGGCTGGCATCAGAATGGTGCGCCCAATTGGCGCGAGACCCGCTATCTGTATCGTTACAACCAGGAAGAGCTGCTGGAGTGGAAAGGTTATTTGGAGCAATTGCAAGAGCAGAGCAAAGATGTCTATGTGATTTTCAACAACAACTCGGGCGGCGATGCTGCTGCCAATGCACAGATGATGATGGAGCTGCTGGAGCAGCCCGTGAAGCCCTTTCCTGACCGTACGGAGCCGGAGCAGGAAGAGGGACCAGAGCAATTGGAGCTGTTTTAACAACACGTTTAATTCGGAAGCTGAATGGAATATTTCCATTCATAACGAAAAAAGCGGCAAGCCCTTAAGGCTGTGCCGCTTTTTTTTGTCGTTAGGCTATAAACAGATGAACTCATGATTGCTGTACTAACGTTGTGCAGCTGTAACCGAAGAGTCGAGCGAAATCTGGTTCAGCTGCTGATTCATTTTATACGCCTCAATCCCGGCCAGGAGTACAATGCCGATACCGTGCGTATCGTTCAGAATCCATCCCAGATCGTCCCGGTAATAGAGTGCGGTAAAGGAGTAACCGGAACCTCGACATACACCGTACACGTTGCCTTTATAATCAATGGACAGACGCGTCATGCCCTCCCATCCTTTGCGCACCGCATCCAGGTAGGCCTTTGGCTGCTCCAGCCAGCCTTCACGAATACCGCGGGCATAAGCGTAGATGAACATCGATGTGCAGGAGGTTTCCTCATACGAATCCGGACGGTTCAGTACTTGATGCCAGAGTCCATTTTCACCTTGCAGCGCCAGATACCCCTGACATAAATCCCGATAAAAACTCAGCAGTTCTGGCCGTTTGACGTGATCGCTTGGCAGAATCGACAGTAGTTCGGTTAGTGAAAACAGAACCCATCCGTTCCCGCGCCCCCATGGTATACCTGTCGCCTGTCCACGCACAAAATCATACACATGGGACATGATCTGTTGTTCGGGAATATACAGATATTTGCGAAACATCAGGAACTGGTTGATTGCATCCTCCCAATAAGAAGTATCTCCCGTCAACTGACCGTACCGCATCAGGAAAGGTGTGCTCATATACAGATCATCACACCACATCGTTTCCTGGCGCATCTCCCCGCTGCCACGAACACGGTAAAAGGCCCCGTCTTCCAGACGTTCCTGTTCATCCGTAATATAGCCCGCAATACGATCTGCGGTATCCCTGCCTCCACGAATGTCGCCGAGTTCCATCGCTGCCAGCAAAGTAGATCCAAACGAACCGCAATCATCCAGACTGTCGATTGCAGACAACTGATTATTAATTCCCGCGGCGCCGTACCCTTCCCGATCCCACAGACCATAACGGTCAAACGACGTACTCAGGCCGATATGGTCCCGCACATACTGAACATAGTCGTCACGTCCCAACTCCTGTCCAAGCTGAAGAAGTCCAAGGAGGGTGACACCGAGTGGATAATTCCATTTGCCATAATGGGTATTTTCCAAATAGGGACGGACACTCGTTTCAGGAAGATCTACATGCCAGTACACGCCATGGGCTCCATCATCAAATACGGTATCTGTGACCACGATGTCTTGGGGAGATGGTTCAGAGCCTGGGGAAAATGCACCCGTATACAGCCACGCATCGGGACATCCTGCAACCGGATGAGGTGGTCTTAATCTCCAGCCTTTTGCAGTGGGAGCCTTCGCATCCTCCAGTTTGAATCCCCACAACTCGCTCCCAGCCTTGGTTTCACCTTTCGCTACCAGATCAGATGGACCATAGCGGCGAGGCAGTTCAATACGAAAATTGCCGCTTTGCCCAGCGGAATATATTTCCTTTCCATCAACGTACAGGTTGAGAGCACCCTCATGTTTCCCTTGCAGCAGAACAGGTGTCGATCCCGGTTGGATGACATCCAGTTTGGACCATGCGTACGCAACAGCCGGCTGCTCTGTCCCAAAGATTCTGGCGAAAGCTCCAGCGTTCTGTTCCCCTTCTGTCCAGTCCCTGCGCGGATACCAGGAGAGGCCCGTTTCTTCTTCAGTCATGCCATCACGAGGGAGTGATGATAAAGGTTCATCGACGGGTTCCGAGTACAGCCAGCCCTCCTGTCCATGGCGGTCCACACCAGGTGTGAGGAAGTGAAGCGGAAAGTTTTTAAATGAGGCCGTTCCGTAGATCCCGCCGAATCCCACCTCTGTTTTTACAAAACAAAGCATTACATCGTTCCAGCCATATTTCACGTAAATCGGAATCTGGGTTCTGCGCTCGAGAAATAATTCCTGCAATAGCTCAGATTTGAAAATCTCTTCTCCGTTCACATAGACCGTCACCGGACTATAACAGTTCAGTCCCGTATTTAACGTAGCCTCCTGCTGGCTCCACAACTTGCCCCATACGTATACGTACTGTCCTGCACGAGCCTCTTTCCACTTGGCATCCAGATTCAGATCATAACGATAATCCCCCAGTCTGCGGAAGCCTCCACGGTGGTACGCTCGGAACAAAAAGGAGTGTTTCGGATGATCCCCAATATAACGCTGTGCCATGGTAGTCAAAATATCCGGAATTGAATCATACACCTTGCCTGCAATCGCCTCGTTCTCATGAAAATAACGAATGATCGTCAGCTCCCTTCCTATACCTTGATTCGTTCGGTTAGTCGCAATGTCTCGCCAGCCTTCACTTCAACCACCTGCTGATCCGCCGTAAACCAGACGGTGATCGCGGACGGATTGTGGATGATGGACCTATCTGCTGAACACTCCAGGCGTTTGACCGCTTTCCAGTAAGCAATCACTTCGATGTTCGTTGCGTACCAGATATCATCCCGGCCACCAATCTGCTCAGCAAACTGCTCTATAATCTGCCAATTGTCGTTATCATTGAATTCATAGCTGTGACCCCATACATATAACAAGAGTGGCGTACCTGTCTTCGTATGCTGGATAAATCGCTCGGCATGGGCCGCCAAATTATGGTTGTGGTGGCATGTTGGATGCCATTCGAGCGGCCGCTCAGGCAGTGTGTACCTGCCGTGGGATTCAACCGTGCGTGCATAATCGATGCCAAGCCATTCGAGCTTGGTGCTGAGTGAACGGTCATAACCTCCATTCGGATAGGCCATACCTCTTACCGGATAACCGACAAGCTGTTCCAGCGATCTCCGATCTTCCATGATCTCTTCGGTCAGCAGCTCATCCGGGACATAGGGCAATGTGGGATGGGTGACCGTATGTACAGCCACTTCATGCCCGGCATATAACTTCGCAACTTCTGTCGTCTCAATTCGGCCAGGCTTGCTCAGGGTACCGGAATTCAGATTGAATGTGCCCCGCAGCCCATGTTGATTGAAAATTCCCACCAGTCTGCGATCATGCACCACACCATCGTCATAACTGAACGTCAAGGCCTTCATCACGCCACCTGGGTAGCGGTCAAACTGGATACGATGTCCCATCTTGTTCCTCCTCCCACTTCAATTGCTTTTTCCGGCTTTTCATTTTCCTTGCTGTAAAACAGCAGATCAACGATCCTTCTACCTCCTTAAGGAATAAATCCGTTTATCTTGGGAGGTTTATTCTTCAGCTGATACATGACCGGCTTCCTGCAAACTGTGGCTGCCCGAGTCAAAATACGTACCTTCCAGCAGTCCGATTAATGTATTGGTAACGCGTACTTCAATATCGTTCTCCCCTGCTCGCAGCCACAAGGCTTCTCCCGTCCAGCGATATGGAGACCAGCATCGAACGCCCAGACTGTAACCATTCACCCGTACTTCTACCACATCCTGCACCTGCCAGTTACTGAATTCCAGTTCAAAAGACGCGACCTCTTCAGCAGGCTGATCCACCCAGAAGCTTCGTTTGTAACTCATCTCTCCTGCAAAATGGGGATACAACGGCTGTGGCTCTGGCCCAATTCGGATCGACGTATCCGGCTCACGAACGAGAGAGACCATGCCTTCATGATGGAATTCCACGCCAAACCGCCCTTGCAGATACAGCGGATCAACGATACCTTCTTCATCCCTCGTGACCTCTAAGGTAACGATCATTTCATTCAGGCCACTGCGCAACAACTCAGTTATATTGCAGCCAATATTATGGTGATCGGTAATTTCAATTGGCTCAAATAGATCAGGTCCGATCGGTTGACCGTTGATTTCCATGGTCCAGTCACCTGATATCGCTGCCCTGTCCATGAATAACAGACATTCTTCCAATGCCGTTCTCAGCTCAAATGTAGTTGTATACTTGCACTGGATTGGAAAGGCAACGGATGCTTTCTTCGGTGTACCAAATACCTGATTAAACTGGAGCGGCAGATGATGGTTCTCCGACAATTCAGCCGCCTGATCAATAAAGGGCTTGACGGTAACATGATTACGTTCAAAAATTACACCGTTGTCATTGGAAGCTGTTACGTTGAACTGCCCCATCCGTAGTGTGTTGGACTGCACCGTTTCCAGTCGCCATGGCCCCTCCGCAGGAAGCTGAATCGTATAGGGTGCGTTCTCAATCTCAGTAACTAAACGATCCGCGCCAGACTTCGTCCCTGTTTGGTTCAGAGCAAAAGAATTCTCCTCTGATGCCTCTTGAGCATGTTGTAAAGTAAGCCTCACCACATGTGCTTCATAGGGAGCAAGCTTTAACGAAATGCACCATTCACCACCACTGCTGGTAAACGGCAATGATTCACGCTGTCCTGTCTCCAAATCGAGCCGTTCCGCCAGCAGACGTGTACCCGTCGAAAGATCCACATCCGTCCATAAACGCTTGGCTACCATTTTCAATTGCCCTTCAAGTTGTTGTCCTTCCTGGTTGGACAAAAAGATCATAAACTCTCCGTCCGATAATTGACGGGTCTGCATAAGCAGCGACGCACTTTCTTCTTCCATGATCCAACAGATCGGTTCGGGCAGTACCTGATCCAGCAGCAGGGAGATCAGTTCCAAGGAGAAGTCATCCCCGCGACCTGTTCCAGCAGGTAGAAAATAGGCATTTCCCTGTCCCTGCAGCCACATCAATTCGCTGCTGTCATGACCTGTTTCGTCTGTATTGCCCCAATATGCCTCGTGCGGCTGGTTGCCTGCTCCAAAGAACTGAGCGGCCTCATTTCCTGCAGGGCTTCCTGGCTGGATGGCTACATGCGGAGGCATGCCTACCGATATGACCGTTCCCCCCTGTTCTACGAACTGCATAACCTGCTGCCAGGCTGCTGCCTCCAGGTTCAGCATCGGTGGAAGAATCAGCACTTCATAACGTGCAACACCAATCTGAATTGTGCCCTCGGCCAGCACAGCTTCCGCTAACAGCTCGGGGTCCAGATGATCATAGTCACGTCTGTTTTCGAGCAGATGCGAGGTGATCCGCATCCAATCGTTCGTGAGACGATCCAGCTTCGCCCGTTCTGCTTCGTCTTCTCCGCCATATTCGAACCCGTGTAACGGATTGCCCATCAGGCTCCAGAACGTGGTCGTTGGATCAAGCACGGCAATACGAATATCCGCAGTCCCGGTGCTCATCAGATAGCTTAAACGTCCTGTGTAATCTCCCAACTGCCGGAAGTGACGCCAATACGGGTTCTGTAAAAACTGGGACGGCGGTGCATCATGCTTGGCGAGTCCGCCGATGGTATAGAAAAAGGCGTGGAAATTAAAAAAGTTGGTGCCCATGGCTGCCATGCGGTCAATCATCCATTTGGCATCCTGTAAAGTCATCGACCAGCCCACACTGTGAAAACACTCAATCAGATTGCGGCTTCGGCCAAGCTGTCTGGCAAGCGAGCTGACCATCTTCGGATTGTCGCGCATCTTCTTGCCATACCGTTCCAGAATCCAGGATAAGGGGCGTCCGATTTTCTCATGTGCTGAATCTCCACCTGGCATATGACTGAACAACTGCGTGGTCATCCGTACCCCGGGCACTTCTGCCGAATACTGAATCCCTGCCTCTTCACACCAGTCATGTACCTGTTTGTGATACGACTCCCTGAGCAGCAGATGTAGCGACTGATAATAGTCATACCTGATACGTTCTGCGTCTGGGACATCGCCATGCAGCAGAGCAGGTAGGGACTCAATCAGACTGTAACCGCAGCGTTCACTGAAATAGCCGGGAAGCTGTGGAGACCAGGGGATACGCCCAAGCGGCGCAATTTCATCGGAGAACATGCCTTTGATTACGCTTTCAAACTGTTCTCCAATTGCTTCCTTATACCGTTCGTGGGTCAGTTCAATAAAACGGCTCATCGCTTCCTTGTGACACGGGTCTACAAAGTTGCCGTAATATTTGAAATCATCCATCTCTTCTTCCTGAAATATAATCACGTCCCATTCCCCAGCGGGAGCTTTCCATGACAGGCGGAAAGCCGTTCGGTATGTAAAAAACCGCTTGCGATTATACGACGTGAGCCCTGTCTCCTGATAGACCTGATCAATCTGGATATTGCCGATGTTATTGCGCAAATCAATGGATTCATGCCACAATCGTTTGCCCTGCGCATCCTTGGGTATTGCCTTCGCCACTAGAATTCGACCCCACGGCAACTCATGATCCACTGTATCTCCGCCATGAACACGAATCTGCTGATGCACAAGCTGGCGCTGCTTCGCCTCGGGAAAATCAAGTGTCACCTCACCGCCAGCCATCCCACTTGGATAGGGATACTCGTCATATAACCATACCTGCATACCGCAGGCAGCCGCCGCTTCCACTGCAATCCGTACCTTGTCAAACCATGCTTCGGACAGATAGGGAATCTCTAGCCCCTGACGTGGACAGATGAAAAAACCACCTACGCCCTGTGCAGACATTTCGGCTATTTGTCGTTTGATTTGCTCTTCTTCCATATCCCCATTCCAAAACCAAAAGGGATGAACCCGGTACTGCGCCTCGGGATTTTCAAATGCATCCCCGTTCCACATGTCGCTTCCTCCCTGTATGAAGAGTGGTCGTCCATCTACCGATAACGTTCATTTAAGTTCAAATAGGTTTGTTTTGCATTGATTATACATCAAAATCTAAATACTGGAAGCTATAATTCACAAAAAAAGAGATGAAGATCGTTTTTTAAATAGCCTGAACTAACTAGGGATACACGGAAATGCCCGGCTGCCACCTTTGCACTACAAGAAAGGCTGCCGGGCTCTGGAACATCAATCTACTTCAGTGCAGCGTACAGCTCATTCACTTCTTTGACATAATCGTCGCCACCACTGCTTTTCCACAGTGCTACAGCATCATGGAAACCTTTTTCATCAATTTGCCCCACGATGAATTTGATACGGGCATCATTAATGATGTTATCCAGCTGTGGTCCTTTCTGGGCATACACATCGGAAATCAGCGGTTCGCCAGGATTAGCAATGACGATTTCCTCATTGGCTTTCTGCACTTGTGCAACCTTTTCGCGAACAGGTGTCTGTTGCACACGAAGCGTTTTGTCCTCTGGAATAAACATAAGGATCTGATTCAGACCCTGTACATCTCGCAGCGCTAGTTTGTCAGTTGTCGGAATGATGTAACCCTCTTTTTTCTCATACTGCTTGCCTTCCAGACCGTTCCCTAGCAGTGCCTGCAATTCAGGTTCATTCAGCTGATCCAGGAAACTCAGCACCTTTTTCAAGTCTTCTTCCGTTTTAACACTACTTTTGGAAATAGCAATCATGCCGGAATAGCCGGATGTTGGCATGTCACGCAAACCGTTCGGACCCTCCATTGCCTGAAGCACATCCACATGCCCAGTTGCTGACGGATCTTTCTCCAGAATCTTCTGATCCATGCGCTGTGCGTTATCTGCTACATCCACCATTACGCCTGCTTGCCCGTTCACAAACGGATCGGACAACTTGGTTGCATCCATCACGGCAAAGTCCTTGTTGACCAGACCTTCGCTATAGATTTGACGGAAAAATTTCAAAGCTTCCATATATTCTGGAGTCTCGTGTGCCGGCATCAAACCTCCGTTACCATCCTCGCCCCACTTGTTGGGTGCACCAAACCAAATCTGCATATTATCCCAAGGACCTGTGAATTTGCTCGCCACCAGACCGTAGGTATCGTCTTTACCGTTGCCGTCTGGATCATCCTTCGTGAACGCTCTCAATACATTGTAGAACTCGTCAATGGTCTTTGGCTCTTCCAGACCAAGCTTCTCCAGCCAATCCTTGCGGATCGTGACACCGTTACGTCCGAGAGCACGTGCGCGGTAGATGCCATAGGTTTTGCCATCAATAGAAGCATTGTTAGTGATAATTTCATTCATCTTGCTGAGGTTCGGATAGTCTTTCAAATAAGGTCCAAGCTCCCAGAAAGCTCCAGTACGAGCCGCATTAATGAAACTTGGGGACTTACCCAGCACAACCATAACATCGGGCAGCTTGCCCGAAGCCAGTGTGATATTGAATTTATCCTCATAGGAGCTACTCGGTACCCATTGCAGATTCACATCCATCTTGGTCAATTCCTCAAGCTTCTGAATCACAGGACTGTTATCCGGCGGATTCTCCGCTTCAAAGTTCGGAAGCATAATCGTGATCTGATCCGTGCCACCCGCAGCTGTTCCTGAACCTGCTTTGTCCGTTGAGCAAGCTCCCAGAATCGTACTCAATACCAATGATGCAGAGAGTAGCAATGCGCCTTTTTTGAATCCCGTCTTTTGTCCCATACGTTCTCCCCCTTGGCTTTAACCTTTAATTGAACCTAACATGACACCCTTGGCAAAATGCTTCTGCAAAAACGGATACACCAGCAAAATCGGGATGGTACCAACCACAATTACCGCCATTTTAATGGACTGCTCCGGTGGCTGTACAAAATTGGGGTCCATGTTTGCCATATCTCCGACACTGGCCTGTGAGAGCAGAACGATCTGTCTCAGCATGACTTGCAATGGCCATTTGTCACTGTCGGAAATGTACAGGAGTGCCGAGAAAAAGTTGTTCCAGTGGCCTACGGCGTAGAATAACGCAAAGGTGGCAATCACCGGTTTGGACAATGGCAGAACAATTCGCCACAGTACCCCAAGATCCGAACAGCCGTCGATGCGGGCCGCTTCCTCCAGCCCTGGCGGCATTTGTTGAAAAAAGTTTTTGACAACAATTAAGTTAAAAGCGCTGATCGCGCCAGGAAGCATGAGGGCCCAGTAGGAATCCAGAAGTCCAAGTCCACGAATGACGAGATAGGTCGGGATCATCCCGCCGCCGAACAACATGGAGAAAATCACCATGTTCATCATGACATTTCGGCCCCAGAAGTCACTTCGGGACAGTGGGTAAGCCATCGTCAGTGTGAAGAAGAGATTGACCAATGTACCTGCAACCGTAACAAATATCGAAACCCCTATACTGCGGAAGATGGTGGACGAGGAAAAAATATACTCATACGCACTGAACGAAAACACCTTCGGAATAAGGAAAAAACTGCGTTCGGTAATCTCGGCTTCGGTCGCGAATGAATTTCCTATAATATACAGGAAAGGAAGGACGGTTAATATGCCCAGAATCCCCAGAATGACGTAATTGAAAATATCAAATACTCTGCCGGAAGGGCTGTTGTATAGACGGCTGTTCATGGGCGATTTCCTCCTTATGAATGGATGTCAACACACGCTTAATAGATCCCAGGATGCCCGAATTTCTTGGCCAGTTTGTTGCTGCCCAGCACCAGAATAATGCCGACCACTGACTTGAATAACCCAACCGCGGTACTGTAACTGAATGCACCTTGCGTAATCCCGACGGTGTATACATACGTATCAAATACATCTGCCACATCACGATTCAGCGAGTTGGTCATCAGATAGATCTGTTCAAAACCGGTATCCAGAAAGTTCCCCAGCCTGAGAATGAGCAAGATAACAATGGTCGTGCGAATCGCTGGAAGCGTGATGTGCCACATGCGCCGTAATCGACCTGCACCATCCACAATCGAAGCCTCATACTGCTCTGTATCCACACCTGCCAGTGCTGCAAGGAAGATAATTGTTCCCCAGCCCATCTCTTTCCACATCATCTGAACAATAATGAGCGGACGGAATGACCCCGGACTTGCCAATACATCGATCGGTTTGCCTGTGATCCAGGAAATCAGGTCATAGAGTACCCCGCCTTGCGGAGTCAGGAATACATAAGTGATACTCGCGATAATGACCATGGAAACAAAGTGAGGTACATAGACCAGCGTCTGAATCGTTCTTTTGAAGAAAGCGACCCGGATTTCATTAAGTAACAAAGCGATGATAATCGGTGCCGGGAAAAAGAATATAAGATCATATAGGGCAAGGACGAGCGTATTCCTCAGCAATCGGAAGAAGTCCGGATTGGAGAAGAAATTCGTAAAGTTCTCCATACCCACCCATTGACTGTCGCGAATGCCCAGAAAAGGTTGATAGTCCTGGAAGGCAATAACGATCCCCCACATAGGCAAGTATTTAAAAATGACAAAGTACAAAAATCCGGGAAGCACAAGCACGTACAGCCATTTATTTCGTTTGATCTGCCTCTTCCAGTTGGACTCCCGCTTCATCGGCAATGCGGCCATATCCACTTGAGCTGCTGTAGCGCCATTTCCATTCCAGTCCGTCTTCCCGTTCATAATGTCTCCCCTCCCCATTTATGTAAGCGTTATCAATCGACCTGTTATTCAGACTATACAGCTGCCTTGTTTCCGGCAACCTTCATTTTTTGCATGGTTGCGCAAAGTGGTCCGAAAGCCCGCTATAACGCCATTCCTTCTTCAATTTGGATATACTTTGGCAAAGGTTATTGCACATTTTTGCAGCATTATCCTTCTTTGTTTCCGAGGTGAAACATGAAAAACCGGAGTCCCATGAAGCGGGATTCCGGTCAATGATGAAGTCTTATGAACAGGTTTATTTACCTAGCCATTGATCCCGATACTGGCTCGGGGTTAAACCTTCCTGTTTCTTGAAAATCCGATTAAAGTAACTGTGCTGGTATCCAACAGCTCCTGCGATATCATTGATTTTCATCGTGGTCTCACGCAGCAATTGCTTCGCCGCATCCATTCGTACCCGTGTTAAATAATCAATGAAATTCATGCCCGATACTTGCTTGAATGCCTTGCTTAATGCATAAGGGGTCATCTGCTCCGCATCTGCACAGCCTTCCAGGGAAAGTTCGTTTCTATAATTCTCATCAATAAACAACATCGTACGTTCCACTACCTGCTTCAGCGGCTCCTGGGAACGCATCTCGATCTCCTGAACATATGGCAGCAATACTTCTCCGATCATCCATTTCATCATTTGTGCAGGTTCGCGAATCGTGGACAAGCGCTCATACATGTTGCAGCCACCAAACAGCTTGTAAGGCGTTACCCCGGTCTGCAGCATCATATGCTGAATACTTCCCAGCAATTGAAGCATCATCTGCTGCACCTGGAATTCGGAACTGCCCGCTTGGGTGATCTCGGTCACAAATTGCTCCAGTACACGCTCAGACTCATCCTTCTTCCCAAGCCTGATCGCCTGAAGGATCTCACGTTCCAGCCCCAGTGGATACGAGGCTTCTTCCGTTCTGCGGAAACATTGCTCATCCTCCAAATCGAGAATCTGGCTCCCGTCCTCCACGCTGCGATAAGCAACCGCCTGCTCCATCTCCATGAATAATCCCGGCAATTCCTGCGGGGAAGCAGCAGGACGACTTACGATCACCGTCACGTTCATTTTCAAAGTCTGACCTATGACCTCCACCAACTCTTGTCCCCATAATAACGCTTGTGATTTCACAGGCTCGTCGTTGGGAGCAATCACAAGCATGGCTGAAGACAGGTCGTGAAAGTTCATTACACTAATTTGACTGAAAACATTTTTGGCAACTTCTTCAATGATATTAACTGCTGCAAAGGTAACCAGCCCTGTATCCTGGCTCCCAAATCGACCCTGTAACTGGGCATAGCCCGTAAAATACATCTGAAGCAGCAAAAACTGCTGGTCTTCCACCTCAAATCCAAGATTCCTCATCCGCTGCTGAAGATCCTGCTCGTTATAGGCATACAGATGCCCCTGCACCAGTTGTAATACAAAACTGTCCCGCAAATGGGGAAGCTGCTCCTGTAATTGTCGATGGGCGGTCAGACTCTGCGAAGTCAATTCGTTCCACTGTTGTTCCAGCAGCTGGAATTCATCTAGCCTGGTATCTGTTGTCGTTTCACTCCTGCCCGGCGTCAATAAATGGAGCATCCTTGCTACGGGAGAGTATATTCTGCGTGAAGCAAACCAGGATAATACCAACCCCAGGATAAGACTGCCAGCACTCGCAATGACGATGATTTTGGATACGAGCTTCACCGGTGAGGTCACCGATGTCAGCGGAGCTGCGGAGACATACGTCCAGTCCGAATCAATCCGACTCAGTGATCCATAGGACACGGAATAGGTTTCGTCCTCATATTTGAACAGGAATGAATGGTTGTCTGCATGCAGGGCTACTTCTTCTTTTAGCTGCTGCTCAAAAGCAAGATCGGTCTTCCCTGCTACCAGATTACCGGTAACCAGTGTATTACCCTGTTTATCCATGAGGAACGTTAACCCTTCATCATAAGGAGTAAGCGTTTTCAACAAGCTGGCGACTTTCTCATTATCCAGCGTAATGATCAGCGCACCAAATGGATTAATGCTTTCACCCGGAATCTTATGTACAAGAACCAGTGCATTACCCGGATCGGTATGCAGTATACTATCATTCGTTTGAGATGCTTTATCACTACTCTGGCTCGCAATCCAGTCTGTCCAATACACATGGTTGCCCATCGTCAGATAGCGGTTGTAGGCCTGTATTTTTGCATCATCCTTCAATTCGTTATAATCCCGGTTAAACAAAATCGGTTTCGGTTCCTGCAAATATAGCTGCGCGGATTTGATGAGCGGATGAGAGCCTTGCAACACGTATAGTGTGGTGACGATCTCCTGTGTTTCGTTGAAATAATACACAAAATCCAGTGTTCGCAGCGCATTGCCAAACCTGGGTTCAAAAGCCCAATGGGACAAGGTCATCTCCAAATAAGCGAGTTGGTCGTCCACGTTGCGCGCCCGGTTCTCAATCTGGCTTTGGTGCATCTGATTAAATTCATTTTCCATCCGGCCAACGACCAACTGATACATCACGATTCCTGTAATCAGTCCGGGAATGCTGGCAATGAGCAAAATAAGCATCAGGCTGTTTCGATAAAAACGCCCTTTATGTCGTCCTGTGGTTAACCCTGGCCAACGCGTGAGTCTGCCGGAGGATCTTACCTTCCTAACTGGTTCCATCAGTGCTCACCTGCTTGCTTGCGTATGCTCTGACTGTCATGGGAACTCCCTCAACTCCCCTGCTGAATGGTTTACATGAGAATATATGGATGAAATCCGTTTCTTGTATTATACGCATAATTTCCGGGGGAATGAAACGGTATGTAGCAGATCATTTTTTAACCAATGTTTTATTAACGCATCAAAATGGATTACAATAGGATAAAGCAAAACATGAAGGAGGCCTTTTAATGAAGGAACAAACTTATTTTCAAGAAAATAGAGAGAAACACCTGGCGGAATTGAACGAATGGTTGTCCATTCCGAGTATTTCAGCCATTTCGGCACATAAAGAGGATATTAACCGTGCGGCACAATGGGCTGCAGATGCACTCACTCGTGCAGGTATGGAAAATGTAGAGGTAATTCCAACAGCGGGACATCCGATTGTATATGCAGATCACCTGCATGCACCCGGCAAACCAACCGCACTGATCTATGGACACTATGATGTTCAGCCTGTCGATCCGCTTAACCTGTGGGAAACACCTCCATTCGAACCTACCGTTCGTGATGGCAAACTGTTTGCACGTGGTGCTACGGATGATAAAGGACAAATCTTCATACATATCAAGGCGGTTGAAGCTCTGCTTGCCGAAAACAAGGAACTTCCTGTTAATGTGAAATTCTGCATCGAAGGTGAAGAGGAAATCTCCAGCCCGAACCTGCCGATCTACCTGAACGACAATACAGACAAGCTGCGTGCAGATATGGTACTAATCTCGGATACGTCCCTGCTCGAAAAAGGAAAACCGGCGATCTCTACGGGTCTGCGTGGTCTTTGCTCGCTCGAAGTGGATCTGAATACAGCCAACACGGACCTGCACTCCGGTTCATTTGGAGGCGGTGTACCGAACGCACTGCACGCACTCGTATCCCTGCTCGCTTCGCTGCATGATGAGCAAGGTCGCGTGAGCGTAGATGGTTTCTATGATGGCGTTCTGCCGCTCTCTCCTGAGATGAGAGAAGAGTTCGTGAAGCAAGGCTTCAATGAAGAACAGCTTCGTCAAGACCTCGGATTGGAGCAATTGTACGGGGAAGAAGGCTACTCGTTCGTAGAGCGTATTGGCGCACGTCCAACGCTGGAACTGAATGGCGTATGGGGCGGATTCCAAGGTGAAGGTACCAAAACCGTTATTCCGAAGGAAGCTCATGCCAAAATTACATGCCGCCTTGTTGCGGATCAAGATCCACAGCAGGTGCTGGACCGTATCGAAGCACATCTGCGCGCGCACGTTCAACCTGGCGCAACGCTGCATGTGAAACAGATCGAGAAAGCCTTTGCGTTCAATACTGATCCTTCCGATCCGGTACTGCAAAAAGCAGCTGATGCCTATGAGCAAGTGTACGGCGTTCGTGCCCTGTTTACGAAAGATGGCGGCTCCATTCCGATCGTGGAGAAACTTTCACGCGTGCTTGGTATTCCGGCTGTTATGATGGGCTTCGGTTTGCCAGATGAGAACCTGCATGCACCGAATGAGCATTTCAACCTGGAGAACTTTGATAAAGGGTTGTTGACGATTGTTCAGTTTTTAAAAAGTTTGTAAAGTATAGTTCATGTGAAAAATAAGTATTGGAAAGCGTGCTGGGTTGACGTTCCGGTGCCGAATCGTTCTTTCGATCGCTGTTATCCCCGGATTTCTTTGATTCCTTTTGACAAAGGTAAAATCCGGGGATAAAGGCGAACGCTTCGCTTCTTCAGAATCGATTTCGTCTCCTTCACTACTTTGCAGCTTTTCCATGACTTATTTTAAGATTGAACCTACTTTACAAATGAAGGATAGTAGGTAGATATATAGATAGATAAAAGGGGTGTGCCGTCTATATTCATGACGGCACGCCCCTTTTATAATTGGTGCGACAGATTCGTTAGCGTTGTGACTAGAAGAAGTATACAAACTTCCGGAGACATCCTCTAGATTTTAATCCTGTATCCTCCACTTATGAGCGGAAGGTTGTGAAATTTAACATATGCACAAGCTGCATCATGTGCGTGATTTCCTGCTGGACTTCGGAGGTGTCTGTACCAGCCATCGCCAGATTGGCCCGCAGCGTTCTACGGGTGTTCAGCATACCGTCGATTAACTTCATGACCGTGTTGCGTCCACGATGATCCACAATCATATACTTTTTGCGTGCATCCAGCTCCACCCATACGATATTGCTGAATGAGGTGAACAGGTGTCTACGGTACTGCTCCATATCGGTCTCATTGTAGTGCTCGCCATAAAAGGCATAATATCCGTGTACGTGCAGCTTTTCCGCCAGCTCTGTGATGAACGGGTCGAATTCGAGCATAGCGTTACGTTCCATGTTTCACGCCTCCGTAATGCGTGATCCGCAGATCCCGGCTTTTTTGAGATCTATTTTAACACATTACGCAAGCTATTGCCTGTTGAGGCACACGACAACACTACAAATGTAGAATTAACCGCCGATTCGTCTTCCCTTCACCCACACTTCCTCAATTTTCAAATCACCATTCAGCAAAACGACGTCCGCCTGTTTGCCTTTAGCAAAGGAACCCGTGCGGTGATCAATGCCGAGCAGACGTGCCGGCGTCAGGCTGGCTGCGCGTGAAGCTGCATTCAGACTCAAGCCTACTTCCTGTACCAGATAGCGGAAACCACGAATCATCGTGAGCGTGCTTCCTGCCAGTGCGCCTCCGTCTTTCAAACGTGCCACACCTTCCGTAACAATCACAGGCAGATCGCCAATTTTGTATTCACCATCATCCAGCCCGGCAGCAGACATCGCGTCTGTGATTAACACAAGCTGATCTGCTTGTTCTTTCAGTTGAGCCAAAATAGACATCGCCGCCGGATGCACATGGATACCGTCTGCAATGATCTCTGCACTGATGCGGGAATCACTAAGCACTGCGCCGGCAGCTCCGGGATTCCGGTGATGGAGCGGTGTCATCGCATTGAATGTATGCACGGCATGGTGCAGCCCGGCCTCGACCGCAAGCTGTACTTCTTCATAGGTCGCATCCGTATGTCCTAATGCTGCCGTAATTCGCTGCTCGCGCAGCCATGAAATGACTTCGAGTGCTCCCTCACGTTCCGGCGCCAGGGTAACTTGACGAATCAGGCCGGGATATTGTTTTTCCCACGCGTCCAGCCAGGACACATTAGGCAATACAATATGATCCGGGTTTTGTGCGCCGGGCCACTTCGGACTGAAAAAAGGACCCTCCAGATGTACACCTTCCAGCTGTGCATAAGGCATGTCACCGGAACGGTAGCTGTCCACTTCAGCCAATACCCGGTCCAGACTATCTTTGGGCGCTGTCATAGACGTTGCCAGCATGGCAGTGGTCCCCTGTGTGCTGTGGAATGAAGTGATTTTATCCATCACATCCTTACTCGCGTCCATAAAGTCTTCGCCATTGCCACCATGTACGTGGATATCTATAAATCCAGGCACAATGACGCCATGCTTGGAAACAGGCACAGATACGGCTTCACGGCGAATATGTTCAGATAATCCCTCGGGTGCGCCAGCATAAAGGATCTTCCCATCCGTCCAGACCAGTACACCATCCTCCATTACACCATCGGGCAGTACGATTTTACCTCGAAGAAGTGAAATGGTTTTTTCACTCTCTTGCTCCTGGTTTTCCATAGCTACGTTCATTTCACCAGCCTCCCAGCCGCACGGTCCAGTAACACGACCACATTAGGATGACATTGCAGCAGCGAAGCGGGACATTGTGTCGTAATCGGCCCCATAAAGGCTTCACGAATAATTTCGGCTTTCTCCTCACCACGGGCGATCAGCAGAATTTGTTTGGCTTTCAGAATTGTACCTACCCCCATCGTAATGGCCTGAGTTGGAACTTCATCAATATGATTAAAAAAGCGGGCGTTTGCTTTTCTTGTCTCTTCTTTGAGATCCACCACATGTGTCCGTCCTGTAAGCTCGGTTCCGGGTTCATTGAAGCCAATGTGGCCATTATGTCCGATACCCAACAATTGCAGATCTACTGGTCCACGATCATCAATCCGTTGTTCATAGGAAACACACTCCTCATTTAAATCCGAAGCCTGTCCATTCGGCACCTGGGTTCTGGCGAGATCGATATCAATATGCGAAAACAGTTGCTCATTCATAAAGCTTCGGTAGCTTTCGCGATGTTCTACAGGAAGACCGACATATTCATCCAGATTGAAGGAAGAGGCCTGCGCAAAGCTGACCAGACCTTTCTGATACAAAGCAATAAGCTGTTTATAGATACCCACAGGAGAACTTCCAGTCGCGAGTCCCAGTACAGCCCGGGGTTTTGTCTGTAGCAAACTGGCAATCACCCCTGCACCCGTTGCATTCAAATCTTCTTCATTTTCAAAAATACGAATATTCATCTTCTTAGGCACCTCCGTTATGTTGAACTCGATAAGACTGTACATTGTGATACGATTGTTCCAATTTGGGGATAAAACGGTCAAAGTCGGCACTAACCATGCCCGTGAATAGAATATCGACGACATGCAGCAGTGCAATACGTGAAGCCATATCCCCCCGTCTCATGCCTTCTTCCAACGAAGACGTAAAGAGCGGAATATCAGACACCCCCGCAAGTTTGTTATTTCCATAGGATGTCAGTGAAATGGTAGAGGCTCCCGCCTGTTTGGCACAATGCAAGGCATCGATCGTCTCCGGTGTTTCACCCGAATAAGATACCGCCATCGCCACATCTCCCTCACCCAGTGAAGAAGCCGACGTAATTTGCATATGTGAATCCGAGAAGGCAGTACAGCTTTTGCCGATCCGCACAAGTTTCTGATAGAAATCCTGCGTAACAATGGAAGAGGTTGCGACACCGTAGAGATCGATACGACGGGCATGACATAGTAACTGAACTGCATGCTCCAGCCTTCCTAGATCCAGCAAACGGGTGGTGTCCGCAATGGATGCAAGATGATTGGCTTCGATGGCTTCCACAATTTTGGATAAAGGATTACCTGCCACGATATCCTGATATGCTGTTTCATTGGTGGAATGCGACAATTCTGCGGCCAGCTTCATTTTGAAATCAGGAAAACCTTTGAAATGGAATGATTTGCAGAAGCGGGTTACCGTAGCCGCACTTGTTCCGCTTTGCTGTGCAAGATGGTTAATGGTCCAGCCAGGAATATCAGATGGGGACTGTAAAATCACCTCTGCGATTCGTCGTTCCTGAGACGGAAGTTCATTCAGCTCTTGCTGCAACGCATGTAGTATGGCTGCCATGAGTTCTCCTTTTATGAAAATTATTTTTATTAATTCATTATAAATAAAGAAAATTATTTTTATATTTTCATTTTAATCAATACGTTGTTGCAAATCAAGAGGATTTTAACCATGTATTCGCGGTATGTATAATGAAATTTTTAAAAAGGTATCTTCTTGATTAAGAAATGGGATTCCGCTTATATTGGAGATAAACCTTGAAGTGAATGTGGACATTTTCATTTCTAAGGAAGGAGTACACTCGATGAATCAACGACAACGTCAAAAAATGATTCCTTCCACCTGGATTATTGCCATAAAACAGACCGAAGCTCGTAAATACTATGTCCTCTATGCCATCGACTGGAAGCGCGGAGCGCGACTGAGCTGGGAAGGTTGGAATAGCCTCGCAGACTTGCTGCAGTTTCATATTCCAATCAAACGTAAAACTGGCGGTACAAAATCTTCCTCCCAACCTGCTGCCAAAATTGCGAAAAAAGCACTCTATCTGCACCTAGATGAAACACAATACAGGGAACTGGAGCAGCTCTTCTATCAGCCTTTTTCAAAGAAACAATGGAGATCCTTTATTGAGGAATATTCCAATAACCATATGTAGGTGAACCCTTATGCCATATACGATTACGATTTCCATCACGCTCTGCCCGTAGCAATCTATACCCTTGGAATTTCTGCGGGCTGAGCCTTTTCCCAAGGGAGCGTGATGATCCATGAAATCTCAGCAAAGAAATCAAGCCTACTACAGGCACCACAGAAAGCGTGTTATTCAACGAAAAAAACAGCTCGCTATTCGGTACGGTTGGTCCTACAAGTTCGAAGGGATCTTTGCCAAAGGAAAAATTCATTGTTCCTGCTGGTGGTGCTGCGAAAAGACAAAGCGGCTAGGCTATCCTAAATCCGAGCTAAGCAGAATAGCGGACTGCACTCAGCAGCTTCTGAATTCAGACTTCTGAGAATGACTATTTAAAACAAGCGATTCCTTCATTTTAGGAATTCGCTTGTTTTTGCTTTCCAACCTAAAACAAAAAAGTCTTTCCCCATTCTTCATGATGAAGAATAGAAAAAGACTTTCATGCTGCTTCAATCAGCTGTGCAGTATCGCGTCAGATCTTCAGTTCTCCGAGCTTAATCAGCTCTACAACTGCTTGCGAACGACCCTTAACATTGAGTTTTTGCATCACATTCGAAATATGGTTGCGCACCGTTTTCTCGCTGATGAATAACTGCCCTGCGATGTCACGCGTCGTTTTGTCCTGAACCAGTAATTCGAATACTTCGCGTTCACGGTGGGTCAACAGAAATTTGCTTTTATGATCGATACCCTTCAATGTTCACCCCTCCTTGCCTGGGTTGTGTTGGTGTAACAAGGTTAAGGGGATACAGTCAACTCATCTTATGTAAGGTCAAGGGCGTTGGTTCAGTTTTATCAAAAAAATGGGCAGTGAATTGTAATTTGAACGAATAATCGCTATGTAGGTACAAACGTAGTAATCCAAAATCGTCAATTTG
This sequence comes from Paenibacillus sp. O199, assembly GCF_001636635.1. Taxonomy (NCBI): domain Bacteria; kingdom Bacillati; phylum Bacillota; class Bacilli; order Caryophanales; family Paenibacillaceae; genus Paenibacillus; species Paenibacillus sp. O199. Next base: position 48,056 of record NZ_LGRP01000017.1, on the reverse strand, counting down.
GACTAAGTATTATATGAGCATACTATGTATCATCCTTCTTAATCGTTATTTTCAATAACCCTTAAAAAACAAACATGCCCCTGCAACTAATGTTGACCATCAGCGCAAAGGCATACTTGTTCAACTTAAATTACCGATTCATGCGGTTCATCATGCCATCGTTGTTGTTACGATTCATGATGCCATCATCAAGCACGCCGTCACGGTGATTTGTGTTCATCGCATTCGTTGGGAAAATACGTTCAACCATCGATTGGAACGTGTTAATCATGCCGCTAACCGGTTTGCCGTTACGGATATCTGTGGCATAGCTCTCCACATGTTGAACAAATTCCGGGTTAGCCGATACATATACGTTCTCGACGTTAGGTGCAAATTGTTTGATTTTCGCCGAGATTTTGGATTTAATCTCTTCGGATGTGTTGTCATCCGTGCTGTCAATACGCGATGTTTCACTCTTCATCCCGTAGTGACCTTCGGTCATTGTACGTGCATTGCCATTGCCACTGTTAGTCAGACCACGCATCATGCCATAAGATCCGGTACCCATGGTGCCATAGATACTGCGGTCATTGCCCATGTGGCTGCGATCCGTAGCTGCATTGGTGTTCAGTCCCGGAGCAATGCCACTGGTGCTGTATGGAGACATGGTTCCATTACCACCATTTACACGCAAACCGCCCATATCCTGACCCATGCTTTCTGTACGCATAGTGCCATTTGCCCGGTTACGCAAAGATTTGCTCTCCAATTTGCCAGTGTGACCATCTGTCAAACGGACTGCAACATACGCGTTACGATCGGTCAGCATAACATGTGCTGACTTCACTTCCTTCATTTCCGTAATACGTTTAGCCAGCTCGTCACTTGATTTCAGGTCGGTGACGTTATGCGTCCGATAACTTTTCGCACGAATGCCATCCATCCCATTGGATTCAACACCATAACGGTTAATGCCTTTCACTTCATGACGAACACTTTGGGTGTGCAGATTGTTATCTTTTGTACTTGTTCCACAACCCGTCAATCCGGCCATTACGAAGATTGCAGTAGACAAAGATAAGCTGATTGCTGTCGCCTTTTTGGCTGCTGGCATGTCTCATCCTCCAATTATGTTGGTTTTGGTCACAAGGATAGGATGCTCTTCTGTACGGAGCGATATGCTGAAAGGATATGGAACATTAGCCTCCTTTATCTGGGCTCAATGGGTTCTCTTCCACATAAAAAAGCGATGCTTGCACAAAGTGCAGCACCGCTCTTTATAACCGCGTATTTCCTGTTCAAGTGAGAACCTTCATTATTATGTTGAAGGAGCCATTCCCTTACTTGGATGTGGATGAGGAATTCGCATCAGCACCTTCTCCACTCGAAGAAGAGGTTGCATCTGATTCTGATTTTTTGATCGAATTCGGAAATTGCTCTGCTTCCTTCAGACTAGCTGCATCCATCGGATAGGCCCACTTACCGTCCGGTGTGACTACCCAGATCTGATCCGGTTCTGATGGAATAGTAAGTCCCCGGTACACATCCGTAACAGCTTCTCCATTAACCGTCTGCTCAACAGATAAAGTAAAGCGTGGCACGGTGCCTTTCAGTTCAGAGGCTTTGCGCACATCGTCAGCTGTGGACAGGTTTTTAATTTTGCCAATCAGCGATACAGCATCGGTAGCTTCAACCGCTTCACCATTAAGCTTCCACGTCTGCTCTGCCGCACCTTCCTCGGAGGAAGATTTGAGCATCCAGGTGGCTGCTTCGCCTTCCCATTCCAGCGTAGTGACATTGGTTTCATCCAGATTAAACGGAGTTGTATCCAGCAGATCCTGCCGTGATTTTTCTATATTACTTATGGATTCCGTTTGTACTGCTACGACAGGTCCAGAGTCTACTCGCACATAACGAGCGTCATCTGCTGGCAGCTGACCACCGATGCTCAGTTTGATCTCACGGTTATCCTTCAGTTGGATATCCAGCAACGTTGCATCTGAACCCAATCCATATTTGGCGAGATCCTTCGGCTCTTCCTCCACAACCAGTTCCTGATTTGCACCACTTAAGGCATCAAGCCAGCTGCTAACCGTATACCCATTCAGAGGATATGCCTTGGGTTCCACCATACTCCACACGCCATTTTTTAGTTCCAATTGTGAAGATGAGGGGTTTGAAGCACCTGATGTGTCTGTATTGTTATCATGAATCGTGATGGACTGTATATCGGCAGACTTAATACCAAGTAACTTGACCTTCTCCGCTTCCTCTTCACGAAAATAATTCTGACTGGCCGCATAGACCCACCCGATAATCAAGACCAATAAGACTAGAATCGTTGGAACCCATTTTTTCATACGCGTCTGCGCCTCCACCATAAGAGTACACCTATCATAACAAAGATGAGCGGGAATGCGACAATCGCCACGAAGAAAATGGTTCTGGCTTGTTTACCATCCAGGTACGCCGTTTGATAACCGGATTGCACCCGTGGCCGGATCGTTAATCCATCTTCTTTTTCACTTAAATAATTGACGGTATTCAGAATAAAATCTCGGTTCCCACCGTTCACTATTTCCGAGTCCTGCATGAAAATAGATGAACCCAGAATTACAGCCTTCGGTTTGCCATCTGTTGTATCCACCGCATATCCAAGCTCAACAGGACCTTGTACATCCTGATCCGGATCGTTGGTTGTTTCGTTTTGCAATAAACCTGCAATGTTCGTCTCGCCATAACTGTCATCCGATGAATGAATGAGCGGCGACAAGGTGTATTTATCCTGTTCTTTGCTCGTCAAAGCAATGGACAAAGATAATATCGGGTAAAGTTTGCTTTCTGATAGTTTATCCGTGATGGCATGTGTGCCATACTCCGGCACAACCCACAGTGGGCCCATTGTGCTGGCTTGCTGATTATCCACCATGACTGCATGCTCATCAACCACGCCATAATCCGTCATGAGTGCATCGATATTTTTCCAAGTCAACTTCATGTCTTCATGAAAACCGAGGGATAACAGCAATTTTCCTCCGTTACTTAGATAAGTCCGAATAGCCTTCAATTCTGTATCACTAATATCCCGCTGTGGTCCAATAATCGCGAGTACATCCGCATCTTCCGGAACCTGACCTGCCTGATTCAGCTGAAGTTCTTCAGTCGTGATATTATTCTGTTCCAGAGATGAGCGCAGTGTAGTCAGTTGATCCAGGCCGAGCTCTTCATGTCCTGTCAGGAAAACCATCTTGTGCATCTCCGTGGAAGACAGATTCATAAGGGCTTGTGTCAGCTTTTCCTCACCTGTGAACTGGTACGATCCATCGCTTCCATCCCCGACAGCCGTGAATAGACTGGCGATATCAATGACTTTATGCTGATCGCCCTGCTCTAATACAATGGAGCTGCCTGTGATGCCATATTTGGAGGCCAGTGTAGGCTCCTGCGTCAGATTGTATTGCTTCATCGTCAGTTTACTGTTGCGTTTTGTATATTCCTGAACCATATCCGATACTTCGCGGTTCAAGACCGTATTATTCGCATTTTCGACGGTTAATACCAGAATGTTGACGTCTTCTTTTACATTTTTGATCGCGGTAAGAGACTGGTCTGACAAGGTATATTGTTTATTCGAGGTCAGATCCAGTTGGAAGCCGCCAAGCGAATTCAGAAACAGGGTCAGCAAAATAAAGATGCCAATCACCGCTACAGACAGCACGGTACTGTTGGTATGACTCAACCATTTTTTCATCTTCTCACCTCCACCGCTTCCGTTCCACAATTTGAATGCTTAATAGCAGAAACACACCTGAGAGCGTCACGTAATACAATATATCTGGGCCACTAAGTACACCCTTCGTGAAGCTGTCAAACCGGTTCGTCAACGCAAATGGATCCAGCCATTGCTGTAACGTAGATCCGGAATTGCCTGCAAATGAATCAAGCATCCACAATACGAGCAAAATAATAAAACCGGCTACCGCAGACACCATCTGGTGCTGAGATAACGTGGAAGCAAACAGTCCAATCGCCATCATGCTTCCGCCCAGGAAAAAGAGACCCAGTGCAGACAACCATACGGATGTCAGATCTAGTTCACCAAAGAAGGACATAATAAACGGATAAACGAGACTGCACAGGATAAGTACAACAAGAATGGCGAGTGACGCCAAATATTTACCGAAAATAATCTCGGTCACCCGTGCAGGTGAAGTCAACAACAGTTCGTCCGTTCCCTGCCGGAATTCCTCTGCCACCAGTCGCATCGTCAGCAACGGCACCACAAACAGCAGCATGGATAACGTGTCTCCGAGCACCAGGCGATAATCCACAATGCTTGGCTGGTAATACACAAAGCTGGAATAGAACAGCAAACTTGTCATCAGTACATATACGGCAAAAGCGAAATACGACGTCGGTGACAGGAAGTATGCCTGCAGTTCTTTATTGCAAACCGCCATCATTCGTCTCATTTGGAACCCTCCCCTGTGTGAGAATCAGATGAAGCGCTCTCGGACTTAGTCGATTGCTTCAGATCTGAAGTGGTGTCCAAATTGGCCTCTTCTTCTGTTGCCTGATTGGCGAGCTGCACTCTATCAGCTTCAGTCTCCTGCGTTGCCAGTTTCACTTCGGATTCCGTTTCCGTTGTGGTCAGCTTCAGGAAAATCTGTTCCAGACTGAGATTTTCTTTCTTCATCTCCAGGATCGGCAAGCCTGCACCAGACAAAAGATAGAACAGTTCTTCTCGATAATCCTCGGAAGATTCACCGGTAAGCAGCATTTTGACCGTATCAGTAGAACCAGTGGAGGTCTGTCCATCTGCTGCTTGAATGACTTCACTCCGTACCTTCTCCCATGGTGTCAGCACATTATGTAATTGCTGCTCTGTTGCCTTCACTTCAATGGACACCTTGAACTGATCCCCCATCGCTGAGCCAAAATGCTGCGGTGAACCGTCCAATACGAGCTGTCCCTGATTAATAATCAACATGCGATTACACAACGTGCTCACTTCCGGCAAAATATGTGTACTGAGCAGCACTGTATGATTCTCACCCAGTTCACGGATCAGATCCCGTATCTCCATAATCTGATTTGGATCAAGTCCTGAAGTCGGCTCATCCAGCACGAGCAGATCCGGCTTGTGAATAATGGCTCCAGCCAGACCCAGACGCTGCTTGTACCCTTTGGACAGCCCGCGAACCAATTGCTTCTCACGACCTTGAAGACCCAGCCTGCTCACCATTTCACTGATTCGCAATTTCACTTCACGTGTCGGGACATCCCTCAGATTAGCGACGAACTTCAGATACGACTGTACCGTCATATCTGGATAAAGCGGCGGTGTCTCCGGCAGATAACCAATCTTGGAACGGACGCTCCTGCCCTGATCGTGCACTGAGATGCCATCCACTACAATGGAGCCTGCCGTTGGATGTAAATAGCCTGTAATCATTCGCATCGTGGTGGTTTTCCCGGCACCATTCGGTCCCAAAAATCCAACAATCTCACCGCGCTCCATTGTGAAATCCAGTTGATGCACGCCGCGCCGTCCATCAAATACTTTGCTTACCTGTTTCACTTCGAGCACATCATTCATCCTTTCCCGTTAAAATACCCGTGTGCCATCATCGCTTTCTTCTGATGGTCAACACGGGAAGTTCCTTGTATCTTACGTGTTGTATCCTAAATGCAGCTTAAAGTCACTTAAAAGAGAGCTTAAAAATATGTGTCTAAAATGTGAACAACACTTCATTCACCCACACCCTGCACTCTGGGGCAACGTACCTTAAAGTACAGGAGCATGAGCACCTGCACAAAAGTCAGAGGGTGAACCGTGTGAAAGTACTATTCACATTTTTTGTTCCAAGCGGCGGTGTGGATACTTTAAATCGATTGCGCACAGCCGTTCTGCAACGCCATGGCATCGAAGCGCATGTATTGTATCTGTACCCTGGCTCGGGAATGCAGAACAATACCAGCACGCCGGTCTTCACCGCTTCCAGTGATGAGGAAATTCACAGTTTGATTCATCATCATCGTTATGATGCCATTATTGTTACCTCCGATATTGCCATGCCGGGCAGATTAAGAGCCCTCGGGTATAAAGGACGCATTATCTATGAAGCACAGGGACTTGGGACACGTGAGCAAGCTATGGAAACCATTCAGATGGGAGTACCTTATCTGCAAGCCCACTGTAATGCTGCGCTCATTCCTCCAACGGATCATTTACTGGAGCTGTTCATCCATATGTGCCCATGGCTTCACCGGTTTGTCATTCCCAATATGCTGGATACCAATACCTTTGCCCCAATTTCGGTGGATACCCCTCCCTATCCAGTAATTGCATGGGTAGGAAGGCTTGAACACAACAAAAACTGGCGGGAATATTTGATGATATCCAGTGAAATCATTAAAAAAATTCCAAAAGCCAGACTATGGTTGTTCCACGATCCGACCTTGGCTAATCCCGAGGACGAGGTCATGTTCCGACACATGCTTGCGGAGTACGGGCTTGAAGATCGGATTGGCATCTTTATCAACGTGCCCCATTCCCAGATGCCTACATTCTACTCCATGGTTGCAGCTTCCGGGGGTATCATGCTATCTACATCGCTGCTTGAAGGCTTTGGATACGCCGTTGCTGAAGCCATCAGCTGCGGCTGTCCGGTACTCAGTACCGATTCGGATGGCGTAAGGTCCTTTATTACACATAACCGAACGGGTAAATTCTATCCGATTGGCAACGTGAATACGGCTGTATCCGAAGCTGCAGACCTTATGCGCAACAAAAAGCTGCGGGAGTATATACGTATTCAGGGCAGACAGCATATGGCCATCTCCTTCTCCCCTGATCGTTACGCCACTTCATTTCGAGAAATGATGACAGCCTTGAGCATTTTCTTTTAAACAAAACAAAAAAGGCAGTTCAGAAGGATGCTCTGAACTGCCTTAATTTATTTTCTTAAGATCGGCTTATAAAAATTAGTGTCCCATCATCATTGCAGGATCAGGTTGATCCCCTGTTTGAAGGGTATCTTCCTCCATCCGTTTTGGTTTGCGCAGAATCAGACTGAGCAGGCATCCAAACAAGGCAATACACGCGGCCAGGAAGAAGGTGTCGTTAAAACCAGCCACTAATCCATTCACCATACCTGTAGCGTCAGTAGCTCCAGCTGTATTGCTTGCAATATGGGAGGTCAGGAATCCAGTCAGGCCAGCAACTGCAAAGGACACAACCACTTGTTGTGCAGCAGCAGTAAGCGGGGTAACCCGACCTACCAGCTTACGTGGAGCAGCATTCAGTACATGCGTATTGAGTGGCATCATGGAGAAGCCCATACCCAATCCCATCATGACAAGGCTAAGAATGATCAGACCAAGGCCCGTTTCCGCCGTAATTGAAGACAGAATGAACAGTGCACCCGAGATGATACCCAGACCCACGAAAGCAAGTGGTCTTGCACCAATTTTATCAAACAAACGTCCACCAAGTGGCATACCCACACCCGAAGCCAGCGCCTGCGGGAGCAGAATGAGTCCTGTTTCCAATGCAGTGTAGCCTTTGATTTGTTGCAGATAAAGTGGGATCAAAATCATCGCCCCAAACAAAGCGACTTGTGATACCCATGCCAGAATAATACCCCGTGTGAAATCAGATGATTTGAACACCCGAAGTTCCAACAGCGGATTTTTGTGACGAAGTTCCACGATAACGAACAGGATCAGCGCCACGCCTCCGACAATCACACCTGTCAGTGTTGTTGCAGACGTCCAGCTTGTTCCGCCTTCACTTACACCGTATGCGAGCATCGAGAATGCGATTGGTGCCAGAATCATACCGAGCAGATCAAGCGCAGGCGTGCGTCCACGATCCGTATCCGGCAGGAATTTGATACATAGAATAAAAGCGGCAATACCAATCGGCAGATTGATCAGGAAGATCCAGTGCCAGCTGAATGATTCAATGAACCAGCCCGATAATACCGGACCCAGTGCAGGAGCCAACAGCATCGGAATCCCGAGCATACCCATGATAGAACCTCTTCTTTCAGGAGGAGCCAGGCGGAATACCATCGCCATACCAATCGGAGCAACCATGCCTCCGCCAAGTCCCTGAATGATACGGTAAATAATTAATTGTTCAGGCGATTGCGCGATCGAACATAAGACCGAACCCAGAGTAAACATCGCAATCGTGAACAGAAATACTCTTTTGGCACCGAATCGGTCGGTCAACCATCCCGCCAGCGGAATGACGGCTGACAAGGCCAACGTGTAACCTGTAACCGTCCATTGAATGGTCTTCAGATCGGTCTCAAAATATTGAACCAGATTCGGAATCGCCACGTTAACCACCGTGCTGTCCAAGATGACCATAATCATCCCGACGATAATAGCCAGTAGCGGCAGAATAATCGTTTTAATCGAGAATTCCGCCGGGTCCTGGGGTACTGCTGTTTGTTGTTTCAATCTCTCCACTCTCTTTTCCGGCCTGGAGGCATTATCTTTGTATGTGCCTCTCCATTGGCCTTATATTCACGACGTTTCAAACTCTTGTTTTAAACCGTCGTTTTAAACTCTTGTTTGAGCATAGGTTAATTCTAATGAAAATACCTTTGCTGTCAAGCTATTTTTTATTGGATAACGGATCACGTATGTATGCCAAAAAATGGACCAGGTCTTATCCTGCTCCACCCATTTGGTTAATCGATGCTCATTATGGTGATCTTTGCTAATCTGCCAATTTGATCATCTGATGCTCCGAAAGTATACCCAGGGTCTGGCCTTGGTGACTTCTGCAGTACATGCGAATAACCAGATGACTTGGTATAGAACTGTTGCTAATGATGCGTAGTTCGGATGGATCGGATGAGACCGCGAGATTATGAATAATGTGATTTCCCGTATCCGCCCCAATCCGACAAAGATAGCGATACAACTCCCCATGGGTGTGACTGATTCCTCCGACAAAGATATCCACATCGTCATTCCCCACAAATGACAATTCAATGTCCATATATCTCACCGGAACAACGGTTTGCAGCAAGTTTTCGTGAATCTCCAGCACATATGCGGCCACGGTATATCCCTCCTGTAGAGTAGAGTTGAACCTTTCTCTAGATATGGTATGCCTGCTCTCGTCCATTGCTATTTGCAATCACCCATTTTAATCAATTCCACGGAAATGCCCACCCTTTCGTCTGCTTTTTTTCATAGACTAACAGGATAGAAGATCGGCCTGTGCAGGCCGTGACAAGGAGGTACCTATGAGAGTTCTGCTCGTGACCTATTGGGAGCTTACACAGATGGGTGGAATATGGACATATGTGAAACAGCTAGCTGACAGGCTGATGGCTCTTGGCGTAGAGGTGGATATTATGGGCACCAACGGAGCCAAAAATGAAGTATACATTCGCAATCTCAATCGTTCCTTCTCCAAAGATAAAGTATGGCCCATGCTTCAAGCCAAACTTAATCCGACAGATTTGCCTCAATTCACTGCCGATTCTCTCGTGGCTTATTATGAATTGAACAGGTATGCCTTTGAAATGGGAGCCGCCTATCTCGGCGTTGATCATTACGATGTCATCCATGCGCAAGACCCGGTAGCAGCGGTCGCGATGAGACGTATATTAAACCGCAATACACCCATGGTAACGAGTTATCACGGAGCGCTTGCGCGCGAAGCCTTTTACGATGCTCAAAACTCTAACGCGAAGCTCACGCTTCCCGAATATTTGCAATCCACACGTGGACGTTACTTCCTGTCACTGGAAGAGCGAAGTGCTGAGCAATCCCAGCTTATTCTGGTCTCCAGCCATTGGATTAAGAGCACCCTTACGGACCTCCATGTTCCCGAGTCCAAATTTCGAATTATTCCTTATGCTGTGGATATTCCAGCCTACCGTGCCCAAGCAGCAGTCAAGTTCCGTCAGAGGAAGCCAGCGGGCAAAAAAGTGATCGCCTTTACGGGCAGACTGGAGCACATCAAAGGGGTTCATATTCTGGTTAAAGCGCTCTCCAGCCTGAAGAAGAATCGCTCGGATTGGATCTGCTGGATTGCTGGGGAAGGCAATCTGATGGAGGATTTGCGCTCCCTAGCCAATGATCTTGGAGTAGGTGCTGACATCGTTTTCTGGGGTAAACTAGACAACATCCCTTCATTCTTACGCCATGCTGACATTTATGTACAGCCCAGCTTGCAGGATACGCAGCCTTTCTCGGTTACAGAGGCTCAGCTCGCCGGATTGCCTGTCATTGTAAGCGGTACGGCAGGTATGCCTGAGATGGTGCAGCCTGAACATACTGGTTGGGTCGTGCCACCACAGGATGTCGAAGCTCTTAGCGCACTGTTAAATGCCCTTCTGCAGGATGGTGCCACCCGTGCAAAGGTAGGAGCAGCAGCCAAAGCATGGGCTGAACAACATCGATCACTGGACGAGATGGGATTGCGCACCCTGCATGTCTACCAGGAAGCCATTCAGTTGGGAGGTCAGAGGATATGACATTGCTCGTCCCCAGTGATTTGTATAATCGTTGGTTCTCCATCCCTGTGTCGACGACACATATTGAGGTAGATTACGCTGTAATGAACGAATTAATGAGGAAGCTGCCCAAAGGGTACGTTTTCCCTGATCCGGCAACCATGCACATTCTCACATCCGAGAAAAATTAGAATCAAGTATTTTACAAACAGGAACAAATAAGAGGATATTCGTTCGTGCCGCAATCACTTAACGGCAACCGAATACCCTCTTTTTATTGCAGTTAGGTTCATATGTCTAGCATTCGTGATTCCAAGACTTCTAGCCTCTACTTCCAGTAACCGCCAACCTGCAGCAGATTAAGTAAAACGGGCCGATGCTTCGCTTGAACAAGTTCCATCTCGGCTTTTAATGCCTCGAAGTGCTTCTTGGTTCCCATCGATTCATGAACCCGATAACACATCAGTGGCTCATTGTAATAGAACAGCTCATAGAGCGGAAACAGTCTCAACCACATCTCATAGTCATGCGTGTAGCGAAAATCGGTGTCAAATAAGCCGAACTTTCGAAATGCATCCATCTCAAGCATCACGGTGCAACCGTTGATTGGGCAACCTTCGGTCAGTACCTGAAGCATCTCCAGACGACTCCCTACTTCTGGTCTCACCGTGTCCATCCATACGCTGTTCGCATCAACATAATGATAAGCCCCGTGACAGAACGAAGCCTTAACGTCAAGCATGAACTTCAGTTGTTTCTCTACCCGGTCCAGCAACATTACATCATCGGAGCTGAGCCAGACAAAGTAATCACCTGTCGCCTGCTTAATTCCCTCGTTTAACGCGGTTGCTGTTCCACCATTCTTTTTTCGAATATAGCGAATGCGATCCATGAATGGTTGCAGCCGCTCCACATGCTTCGTAGAGCCGTCATCCACCACAATGACCTCAATATGCGGATACGTCTGGTGAATGGCGCTGTGAACAGCCTGCTCGATGTACGCGCAATTATAAAAAGGAATGACAATTGATACTTTCGGCTCCATTTGGTCCTCCCCTTTCCCCGCGTGAATAATACCATTCTCCCTATTATATGTAGATAGGTCCGTTAGGTATCAGGCATCTGTTGCATAGCGACGTATAAATTACGCACATGGAGCATTTTGCATCAATCCAAAGAGCGGCTTTCCATCATTAAGATATAGATCGAAATGCATATAAATAAAGAGGGCGTTATTCGGCCAGCTCACGGCCTCCATAACCCCCACCAAAGTTCTTTATCCTCCCATGGCAGCAATGCGCTGCAACAAAGGCTCCCGATATCTGGACCATACCATAGAGGCCTCTCGGCCGATGGCATCCGCGTGACGTACCGTCCCCATTCCCCCGTGCCGACGATATGCCGTAAGCGATTCATTCAGATATGGAAAACGATGGCCGTTCAGCAGAATACGCATCCATAGATCCAAATCATGCGTATAAGGCAATAGTTCATCGAACAGACCCACCCCACTAAACAGATCCCTGCGGATCATCACGGTACAGCCATTCACCGGATTGCCGTTTACGAAGAGGCGCAGCCAATCCGGTTCGGCCATCGCTTGAGCTCCACCGTTCAGCTTGGTCACTGTAGAGTGCTCATTAATGTAATTAAAGTTGGTATGTGAGATGAGCGCATTCTCCCGTTGCATAAATTCAACCTGATGACGAATCTTATCTGGATATAAGAGGTCATCTGAACTCAGCCAGGCGATATAGTCCCCGGAAGCATGACGAATGCCGTGATTCAGAGCCGAAGCTGTACCGCCGTTGCTTTTGCCAAGAACATAAATGTAGGGAAGATACGGCTGAAGCAGTTCTTCATTCCGGGTAGAGCCATCGTTGACGATAATGATCTCCACATCGGTATATGTCTGGTTCAGTGCACTCTGGATCGCTTGAGGTACATAAGGATCATTGTAAAACGGAATGACAATGGACACGCTCGGATTCATTAAGTCGCCCTCCCCTGCTGAGTACGAACATCGCTCAGAATGTCCTGAAGAGATTGGGTAAATGGAATCAGCGGCTGCCAGCCCAACTTGCGCAGTGCCGAGAACTCCTCCTGATCTCCCGCCCCGTCCGGCCCGGAAGAAGCTCCGTCCCAGCGTACCGGCACCTCCGCTTCGGTCATGGTTAGCAGCGTATCCGCAATCTCTCCGAGGCTGCGCTCGGTGCCCGATACAACCGGATATACGTTGCCCGTTGTGCCTTGAACAAGCAAGGTTGCATAGGCCCGGACTGCGTCCCGCACATCTAGAAAATCACGGGTATTATCCCGGCCGGATAGACGAAAGGCCTCCGTCTTACCTTCCTGTTCACAGGCAACAATATGACGTGCCAGCAGCGAACATATGCCCGTTGAAGGGCCTGCCCCGATCAGATTCCCCGGCTCGGCCAGCATAATCTGCTGTCCAAAAAGAGACATCCATGATAGAGATACCATTTCCTCTAATGCTTTGCTGAGACTATACGGGTGCGGAGGCTGCGGTGGCCGACCGGGTTCAGGAGTATACTTTAATCGGGAGCCCACAATAACGGTCCGTGCCGCCGGACAGCTTCTTAGTGCATCCAGCAAATAGAGAACAGCCATCACATTAGTCTCTAGCACCAGCAGCGGATTGGACCACGAATCGGGCACGGAATTTTTACCTGCAAGATGCAGCACATAATCCGGCTTCACTTCTTCAATCAGAAGGCGGACTTGCTGCTTATCGTTAAGATCACAGACATGTACAGCCACACCATCGCCAAACGAATGTATACCTGACCGCCTGACCACTGCTGCGACTACCGTACCGGCTGCCTTGAAATAAGCAACCGCATGCCGACCAGTGAAGCCAGAAGCACCCGTGATCAGTACCTTTTTGCCTGTTAGCTCTGCTCCATCCATAATGCCAGCTCCTTCAGCATCGTAGAATAATCCGGAAGGTCTGTCTTCACATCCTCACGTGTGGAAACTAACGTGCGGTCCTGCACAACGCTATCATCGGGTAAGATAACAACATCCTGTTTATCCCATATCTGCTTGAACAGCACAAGCAGGTCATGCTTGCTGACAGGCACCGGATGAGCCAGATGGATTAGACCACTGACCGGAGATGCCAGATAATGATCTACCCATTTGGCCAGTTCAAGGGTGGTCACCCCATTCCAGAAGACGCGTGCATATCCGCCAACCTCACCTGTGCAGGACATGAACCAATGCATCAGACCAATGCCGCCTTTCCGAATTTCGGGTCCTATAATGGACGTACGGATCGTCAGATGACCCGCATCCTGAACTTCACCCAGTGCTTTCGTGATTGCATAGGCAGATGTTCCATCGGTAACATCATCCTCCCGGTACGCCCCCCGGTCCCCACTAAACACACAATCTGTACTGATGTGGATCAGACGTGCACCGATCGTGTCAGCGATCCGCCGCAAACGATGCGGCAGAAATCCATTAATATGATAAGCGGTAATTTTGTCTTCATCTGCAAAACTGTTCAAAACACCCACCGCGTTAACGATGACATCCGGGTGCACCACCTCCACCAGACGGTCAACCATAAAGCAGTCATTTACATCCAACAGAAGACCATTAGGGTCCGATACATCTCGGGTCGTATAGAAGACGCTGTGGACGCCTTGACGGCGGAAATAGTCGACCATAATATGGCCGGCCATTCCGTTTCCCCCAAGTATCAACAACTTCATGACAGGAACCCTCCGCGTTGCAGAATGTCACGAATCTCCTGTTTGGTCATTAGCTGATGCTCGGAACTGAAGCTGCTGAAGGATACTGGAGGACAGTTCGTATAATGCTCCTTCAACCCCGGTATGCCGAGTGTAGGCAAGATCACCAAGTATTGCTCATCGTATACCACTGTGGTCATGCTCTCGAATTCACTCATCAGAATCTCGTGAATCTTCTCACCTGGCCGAGTACCACGCTCCACAATGGAGACATTCTCCACACCTGAGTCCTCAATCAGTACTTCTGCCAGATCTACGATTTTGCACGTTGGCATCGTCATGACAAAAATCTCACCACCGACACTTTCCACCGAAGCTTTGAACAGCAAAGTGATCGCATCTTTCAGCGTGAGAAAAAATCGAGTCATTTTCATATCCGTGATGGATACTTGGCCTTTGGATCGAATCTGATTTTTGAATAAGTGCACGACACTGCCGTTCGTTCCAAGTACATTGCCACCACGTACGGTGACAAACCGCGTATTGCTGTGAAGCAGATTGGCATATACGATCAACTTCTCACCGATCGCCTTTGTCATGCCGTAGAAATTGGATGGATTGGCGGCCTTGTCGGTCGAGATGTAAATGACTTTTTCTACATTATTTTCAATCGCAGCTTCGATGACATTTTGTGTTCCGATCACATTGGTTTTGAGTGCTTCATAAGGTTGGTCTTCACACACCGGTACATGCTTGAGTGCTGCGAGATGAAATACATAATCCACATGTTGACATGCAACGGTTAAAGCATCCTTGTCTCGAATATCACCAATGCGAAAATGAAGACGCGAGTCTTCGAATTCACGACTCATCGCCACTTGGCTGGACTCATTCCGGGAGTAAACGATAATCTCCTTGGGCTGCTGGGGCAGCAGTTGAGCCACAAGTTCATAACCCCATGATCCCGTACCGCCAGTCACGAGTATACGCTTATTTTCAAACATGCAATTTCCCTCCAAGCAGAAATTTGACCACTTTACTGGATACATCGGTTGCTTTGTAGCCTTGTGGACAATCCCAGTCGTTTGACATTTCGGTCATTACTTTCACACAACCCGCAATACGCTCCGCATCCAGACCTGAGACCACATTGCTGCCGCAATCCACCGTCTCCGGTCGTTCTGTCGTGCGACGCATGGTTACCGTTGGCACACCCATGATGCAGCACTCCTCTTGTACGGTACCACTATCCGTAAGTGCACAGCGTGCATGTCGCTCCAGCATCACGAAGTCGAAAAAACCGAATGGTTCGTGAAATTCCACCAGCGGGTGCATCTCCAGTTGCAGATGCTCGGCGATTCGAATAGCCGTTCGAGGGTGAATGCTGCATATGACTCGCATGGCATGTTCTTCAGCAACCTGATTCAAACCTTTCATAATCTCCAGCAAATGAGGAGGGTGATCCACATTCTCCGCCCGGTGGGCCGTAACCAAAAAATATTGCCCGGACTTCAGCTTCAATTTCTTCAGTATTTTGCTGGAACTTACCTGTGCGTCGTAGTGACGCATCACTTCATAGATCGGGTTCCCTGTCAGCACAATTCGGCGACTAGGTACCCCTTCACTAATCAGATGTTTCTTACTCTGTTCGGTATACGGCATATTAATGGTGGAAATGGCGTCGATAACCCTGCGATTTTTCTCTTCGGGCACATCCAGGTCAAAGCATCGATTGCCTGCTTCCATATGAATGACGGGTATGCCCATCCGTTCAGCCAGAACAGCACATAATGCACTGTTCGTATCGCCGAGCAGCAGCACTTTATCCGGTTTCTCCTGATTTAATAAATCTTCCATTTGCGTAAACATCGAGGATAACTGTCGACCCAACGAGGCCGCTTCATCCTGAAGGACGTAGTCCGGCGCACGCAAGCCCATTTCCTTGAAGAAAAGACCGCTGAGACTTTCCGTGAAGTTCTGTCCCGTGTGTACCAGAATATGTTTGGACGCGTACTGGTCCAGCTTGGAAATGATCAGGCTGAGCCGTATAATTTCAGGTCGCGTACCCAGCACCGTCATGATCTTCATCGTAATCCCTGCCTTCATCGTCTATTGGATAATCTCCGGCGAACCCGGCTTCGTTTGGCTTTGCCAGGCGCACGTTTGCGAACAGTCGGTTGCACCACGCGCACACGTTGTTTCCTCTTTTTGCTTGCCTTCAGCTTCCTCCTGCCTGTTCCCGTTCCTCGTTTCATTCGGTCACGGATCCTGCTGCGGTGGGTTGAATGCGGGTAACGACTTCGTCCTGATCTATGGCTTGAGCGAGGTTCTGTATCTTCATGAACAGGCTGACCTATGGCAAGCGGAGGCAAGGGCGAGAGTGGCAACGCCTGAATCACAGTCAATGGGAACAATCGTGCCCGAACCGAAGCCGGTTCCAGAATCAGCACGGTTCGCAAACGACCCTCACCCCATGCGTACACTGGACCATTCGGAGGCTGAATGTACGGAAACCATCCGGGAAAACGAATCAACCACTGTGTCACCATCGTATGCAGCTTTGCCCTGTAGGTTTCAATACCGTACAGCTTTTCCGCTTCTGTCCGATTACGCCAACCGGTGTCGGAGGCCAGTTCAGGATCATTCAGCAGAGTTGTTGCCAGAGTAGTAAGCGCCTGAGAATCCCCGGCCGGGGCCAAAAATGCACCGCTGCCTACCGATTCCAACAATTCCTTTAGTCCGCCCTGGGCAAAAGCGATAACCGGTTTGGCGAAATAAAGCCCCTCCAGCGCGGTCATGCCAAATCCTTCTTTGACCATGCTCGGAATGACCACCATGTCCATAGCCGTATAGGCTAGAGATACATTCTCTTCAAACGGCGTAAAGGTAAATCTGCGATAATAACCGGATTTTTTCACCCGTGATACACATTCGTCATAGTACTTTTTGTCCGCTGATGTACCAATAATCCAGAAACGGCAGCGCGGATGGGTTTCACACAATTGCAAAGCCATATCCACAAAAGGTTTCAGACCTTTGGCATCATATATGAAGGAAGAGATGTAACCGATACAGATCTGTGATGGCTTAAAACCAAGCTCTTTGCGTTTGCGTTCCCTCAAGTGAACCCATCGCTCCGGGTCCGGTAAGGCCGGGTCCCAGGTTGGGGAGATCACGGTTAATTTGGCACTCATGCCGGCTTGTTTGAATGGTGCTACTGCACTTTCGGATATGCCTATGATCCAATCGGAGTAACGCTCAATCATCTGTACAGCTTCGTTTGTATGTTCATTCAACGCAATAATCTCGGTAATCTTCCAGATCACCGGAATTTGCAGAGACTTCGCTGCTACGGCAGGCATCACATTGACACAGGTATTCGTTAACACCAGATCAGGTGCAGTCTCCCTGATGAGGGAGACCACGTCCTGATAAGCTGGTTTATGGCGAAGCTGTTCTGCATCCGTTGCAATCCCCCGGTAAGGTGTGTACACACCGTGAAGCATCGGCAGGAAGCATACTTTGACCTGGATATCGAATCTCCGTGCAAGTCCGGCAAGCTTTCCTTCCTGAGGAACCACGAGTACACAATCAAAGATGGAACCCATCTCCCTCATAAAATGAAGCAACAGCTTCTCCGCACCCGTAATGCTGCGGGTGTTGCACACATGGGAAAACAACATGAGTTTGGGTTTAGTCGCCATGGCCGCACGGACCCTGAATACGAATATGCAGGGTTCTGTGCACACCTCCTTCCGGACAAGATTAAGGGAATATAATGCTCAATATTTCGTTGATTCTTTTGCCATACGTGTGATCCTTCAATGTCCGTTCCAGCCCTCGAAGTGCAATTTCACGGCGCTCTTTCTCATGAGTGAGGTAGTATTCAACCTTATCGAGCAACTCCTGAGGGGAAGAGTAGGTCTCGATCTCCACACCCGGTTTATAGAAACGTGCCAGGTCATCCCGCGCATCGGTCAATTGAAGGGTCGTAGACGCCGCAATTTCAAATGTTCTCGGATTCGGGGAAGCTGGTGAAATTTTAACATGGTTGTTGTTAACGGAATCGTCTTCATGGGAGCGGTGAAGGTTGATGACAATTTTGGTGCCGTTATAGACATCATTCGTTTCCTGCGGACTCATCCAGCGACCCAGTTCGATCTTCTCACCGTAAGCAGCATAGTCAGGCAGGCGATCCCACCAGATGCCATTAAATACGGTATTGTGTGACATCAGCTGTGCCATGATCGGATTGAAGAAATACACCCGGTTCCAGTAGGCCGATCCGATAAAACTGACATCCCGGTGTAATGCAGATGGTGTGGTGATTGGGAAGTAATGATTAGTGAATGCAGCAAAGGGCAGGTAGTGAACAGAAGGGCAGCCGTTTTGTCGGTACAACTCGACACAGTTCAGTTCCAATGTGAACACATGATCGAAATGCTGTACTGTCTCAAGCGTCATATCCGTATAGTACGGATCATCCGTGAGCCAAATTGCCGTCTGAATGCCTGCTTGGCGAATCGCATCGAGATGTTCCAGCGGAATATCCATGCCATCCAGCACAAGCACCAGGTCAGGACGGGTTTGCAACGCAATTTCGGATACAGGCTGACGTGGATCGGAAAGAGTTACTTGGGCAACCATGCCCTGCAATGTTGCCATGATGGCTTCGTCCAGTGGGGAATACGGGAATCCTTTACCCGAAGATACATACAGCACGTGAAGCTGCCGGAAAGGCAATGGCTCCTGTGCACAATTGACGATATAGTTGGCACGGCCACGTAAATATCCTTCTTCCTTGCCCGCATCATATCCGGCATGTTGCCCGTTTTTGCGTGCTTGGTCAGCCAGACTGAGCACTGGTGCATGAGACTTTCTCGTTTTACGGTGTTTGAGAGACATACCGCCACTCCTTTTATTTTTGGGATAGGGTTTTCTAACGCTGTTGCCCTGCAGAAAGAGAATTTACACGTGCTCCAGCAGCTGAGCAATACGACGAGTGAACGTATGCTGGTTCAGTGTGGTAAGCAGCCCTCGCCAAGCCAGGGCTCGCCGTTCCTCTTCATGGTGCAGATAATATTTGATTTTGCGCTGAAGTTCAGCCGCGGTTGTAAAGGTCTCGATGTCATATCCAGGCCGGTAGTAACGTGGCAGATCATTGCGTGCATCCGTTATCTGCATCGTGCCACAGGCGCTGATCTCATACGTCCGCGGATTAATGGAATGGCCTTGGAGATGATGCGTATTGCGATTGTCTTCCCCATTCTCGCAAGTCCGGTGTACGTTAATCACGATTTTGGCGCCATTGTAATAATCCACTGTCGCTCCAGGATCAATCCAGCCTTCATGGATGAATCGGCCCAGGATGTCGGAGCGTTTCAGCCGGTTCCACTGGCTGCCGGCAATGAATACCTTTTTGTCCGCCAGAAAAGGAGCCAGCTCATCGAACAGTGCAATTCGGTTCCAGAATCCGGTGCCGATAAAACAAATGTCATACTGATGCTGCGGCGCCGTACGCCTTGGTTGAAACATTCCCGGGTTCACTGCCAGCGGCATATAGATCACCCGACCTGCTCCATGTGCAGTATAGAACGGCACGGCCGCTTCCTCATGCGTGAACACGACATCGTAATGCTGACAGATGGTTGTCGTATCTTCGGTAAAATACGGGTCATCCACAAACCATACTGCTGTTCGTATTCCAAGTCCCCTTATGCCATTCACCTGTTCCAGATGATCGGGAGGAAATACGTGTAGTCCATTCATGACCAGCACCAGATCGGGCATGTGCTGGCTGGCTTCCTGCAGCATGTTTGCCGGCGATCCGACAACACATTCACGAACAGATTGCTGCAAGGCTCCAATGACGCCTTCATCGATGGCATCGAATCCTTGCGGAATGTACAGCACTTTCATATTCCGCACGGTCGGCTCAAACATCTGCACTCGCTCCATCATGGCCTGACAGCCGCCAAATCTGCGGCCTTCTGCATATCCGCCACGGTAAGCTATCTCCGCTTCTGTAGGCGGCCGGTGTCGTCGTTTTGCCACATCCTTCACCCTGTCTTCCTTCAGGAGATCCCACTTTCAGATTCTCCCCGAGATTGGTGTTCCCTCTAAAGGATATGCCCCGGGGTCAGATGCATCATGGACGGGTGTCCTGCAAGGCGCAAAATTGGCGTCTGCCCTCCACAACCGCCTGCACGGGCATGTCCGCTTTTGCAGCGATACAAATAACCCGGAGGGATCCGTCCCCCCGGGCAATCGTCATACACTGGACATGCATCTATAGTCATCCGAAAATGTACACCTACTCTGTTATTGCGCTTTGTAAGCCAACTGATGTCCGTCCTCGAATCCCTTGGCGAAACCCGCGTTGAATCCTTCGTTGTACGCCTCGTTGTACCCCTGGCTGTACGCGCTGTCCGGGTTCGGATCGGTAGGGGTAGCCGGGACGACAGGTTGTGCGGGCTTCACACTCCGGTGCCGTCGTACCGCACGTTTCTTTTTTTTGAGCCACGCACTGCGTCCTTTGAGGGTACGTTTGTGAAGCACACGTTTGCCTTTGACCGCACGCAGTTTACGGATTTTACGCAGACGGGCCCCGCGAGCAAGCAAAGCTCTTTTGGTTCTCAGACGTATTTTTTTCTTCTTTAACATGTCAACATTCCTCCTGTATGTTCCGGACCATGCGTATCGCATATCCAGGGTCTTTGAGCCATGGCACACCAGGCTCCCCATGCTGGATTCGGGCCAGCCTTATCCCCGTAACCATCCGGGACATCTCCTCTTGATAACGGCTTAGCAAACGAATGTTCTCGGCCAGACTGCGGGCGGATACTTCCGAGTGGGCAGACACGCTGGCCACACTGTCCAGAATGCGGGCGAGCGCCTGCTGACTGTGTGCAATGGACTCAATGAGGGACAGTTTCGCTTCCTGCTCACGCCGCAACAGACTCATTTTCCGAGATCCCCCATATCCATGCCGCCAAACATGCCACCATCCATGCCGCCTTCTTCACCATCGTTCTGCACCATGATGGCCTTCAGGTTGTTGCATAATCCGGTTTCCATTCGGGTCAATCCTTCTAGTATTTCCACCAGTTGATCATGCATTTTGAGTGGCTCTGCCACCTGATCGCTATGCGTCAGAAAAGACTCACCATTCAAATGATTTAACGCCCAGTTCCTTACCTTCTCGGCTTCAATCGCCTTGGCCTCCAAAATCAGGGCAATATTCCACTGCATCTTGGCTGCTGCATCCAGCATCAGTATGAGACTTTGTTCTCTGCTCATGTCCATTCACCCGCCTTCCGGGCTTATTCTTCCTCTTGACCCGCCATCTCCCGCATCACCTGAGTCAGCGTTTCGGCTACGGCTTCTTCCAAGTCTGCCAGGCCTCCCAAATAGGAGATGATGCTTTTGTTGATTTGTCCCGAGCTATCCAGCAGACCGTCAACGCCATCCAGCTCCGGTTCGATATCCGGCAAATGATTGATGATTTCAGACATGCGCACAGCGACTTGACGTTTGGCATCCAGTACACGTGCAACCTGCTGGTGAGAATGTGCAATATGTGTGAGTATTTCATCGATTTTGCTCTGCATGGTCCTCCTCCTTACCGTCACGGCCTGCTTCACCCATAGAAAAACCCGGCCTATCAGCATTTGCCTGCTACAGCATATGCCGGGCCGGGATCGTCAGTTACTCCAGCTTGCGCCTATATCGTCAGATGACGTAACTCCAATCGGATGAGTACCGGCTGAGGAATTGGCGGGTACGTTCCTGTTTGGGCCGCGCAAATACTTCCTCCGGTGTTCCTTCTTCCACTACGGAACCCCCATCCATGAATACAACTCGATTTGCCACCTCGCGGGCAAAACCCATTTCATGGGTGACAACAATCATGGTGATACCCTCCTGGGCAATCGATCGAATGACCGACAGCACCTCACCTACAAGTTCAGGATCAAGCGCCGAGGTTGGTTCATCGAAAAGAATTACCTCTGGATTCAGTGCCAGCGCCCGAGCAATGCCTACCCGCTGCTGTTGTCCACCTGACAGCATGCTGGGATACTCATTAATTTTGGTGGACAGGCCCACTTGTTCAAGTACACGCAAGGCTCGTTCACGAGCATCGGCTTTGGACATTTTCTGAGCGACGATTAATCCTTCCGTTACGTTATCCAGTACCGTTTTATGTTTGAACAGGTTATAGTGCTGGAACACCATCGCCGTTTTTCGCCGCAACTGCACAATGTCATGTTTGCGGGCATGCTTGCAGTCTACGGTTAATCCGCTGATCTGTACCTTGCCCTCATCGGCACGTTCAAGAAAATTCACACAGCGCAGCAATGTCGTTTTGCCGGACCCGCTCGGTCCAAGAATGGCAACAACATCCCCCTGCTCCACAGTCAGATCAATACCTTTCAACACTTCCTGCTGACCAAAAGATTTGTGTATATTCGTCAGTGATATCATGACACCCCTCCTTTGCTGTACACGGCAACTCTGCGTTCCAGCAAAGCTGTAATCCGTTCGACAATCACCGTCAGACCCCAATAGATCAATGCGGCAGCAATGAAAGCCTCCAGAAATTTCAGACTGACCGAAGCCACCACATCCGCTTTCCCGAGAATATCCATCTGTGATACGGTAAACGCGAGTGTTGATCCATGCAGGAAACCAACAAACATACTGCACAGATTCGGCAGAACCGCACCCACCGCCTGCGGTAAAATAATGCGTCTCATTGCCTGGGAGGTACTCATGCCCACGGCATGTGCAGCTTCCATCTGCCCAGTGTCCACTGCAAGAATACCGGAACGGATAATCTCGGACATATAAGATCCGGCAGTCAACGAGAAGGCGATGAGCACGAACACCAGAATCGGGATGGAGGAAGACTGAAAGGCCCAGCCGTACCGGGCTGCAAGCTTGTCGATGATCAACGGAATCCCGTAATAGATTAGAAACAAGTGCATCAGCATCGGTGTCCCCCGAAAAAACGAAACATAGAAATCAGCGATCCGGTAGACCCAGGGAACCTTATAGATTCGAATTAAAGCAGTAACCAGACCAATGCCAAAGCCTGCGATCAACGGTACAATCGTAATGACGAGTGTTAGTGGCAATGCCTTTAGAATCTGGAAAAAAGATGTGTAGATAAAGTTGAAATCAATAGACATTCGCTCACCCCGCTATTCGTTTCAGGCGTTCAGCTCTAACCACTGGCCCAGGGACTTCTTTCTTACGTTCGTGACGCTGGAGTCTGCGCTCTGCGATAGCAAACCCTTTTTCAAGTACAAGCACGATAACATAGTAAACAATCGACAGACTGATATACACTTCAAGTGCATGCGATGTAGCCGAGATCAGCGTTTGCCCCCTGCCCACCATGTCCATGACCCCAATCGAGAAAGCAAGTGACGTATCCTTTAACGAACCAATCAACGTATTCGCCATATTTGGAAAAGCAACGATGAGCGCCTGCGGAACCACAATGCGCCGAAACGACTGAAACGTGGTCAAGCCCGCAGCATAAGCCGCTTCCGTCTGACCCTTGTCCACACTGCGTACAGCTCCGCGAAAGATTTCCGCAAAGGACGCTGCATCACTTAACGCATAAGTCACGATGACAAATACCAGCGGATCGGTCCTGGACAGATCGACTCCTATAGGCTTGAGCAATTCAGGTAATCCGTAGTAGACCAGAAACAACTTGATGAGAATCGGTGTGCCCCGCATGAAAGAGACGTACAGGGTGGCGAGCTGGCTCAGCACCGGAATCCGGTATAACCTCGGAACCGCCAGAAGTACACCGCCCACCAAACCGAACACAATGGAACCGCCCAGTACAATCAGTGTAATATGCAAATATCGCAGCAGTTCAGGGACGAAATCCAGAACCAATGACAGATCGAATGATTTACCCATAACCGTCGCTCACCTTTCTCAACGAACTATTCCTCAACCGTGTAGTCGGCTCCCAGCCACTCTGTGCTCAATTTGCTCAATGTTCCATCTTCCTTGATTGATTTGAGCGCTTCATCAATTTTTGTTTTGAGTTCTTCCTCATCCTTGTTCAGAATGAAATACACTTTGGAGTTGGACAGAGCCTCTCCCACAGTCTTTAACTGTGCATCCACCACTTTATTTTGATAATCGATGGCAAACTGCGTGCTGATGGTTGCATCCACCCGGCCTGTTTTGATCTGGGTATTCGTATCTTCTCCTGCTCCGGAATACACAATGTCGATGGCATTTCCATTCGCTGCATTCCATTTCTCAGCCAGTACAGCCGCATTACTCGTAGCGCCAACAATCAGTTTTTTACCTTTCAGATCCTCGATGGATTTTACATCCTGGTTTTTCTCGCTTACAACGATTTTATTAGGGAAAATGTTATATGCCTCGTCATTAAAAAGGAACTTGGCCTGTCTCTCTTCATTCACTTCCATTTGGTGAGCGATCAGGTCTATTTTCTTCGTTTCAAGACTAAGCAGCAGGTTTTTAAATTCCATTGTACTGAACTCGAATTCATATTCAGGCAATCGTTTATCAATCTCGCGGATCAGTTCTACATCGTACCCCGTCAGCTTGCCATTCTCATCAATAAAGCAAACATTCGGGAATTGAGTACCTGTACCCACAATGATCTTCTTCACTTTATCTTGACCGGACGCAGATGCGGAATCCGATTCATTCGATGCATTGCCTGAACTGCAACCCGCCAGTACCACCAACATAGTAATGAACAGCAATGCTGTCCGGAATTTCTGAATCCCCCATTGATTAACCATTCCCGATCTCCTCCACAGGCTGTTATTTCAGCCAATATGATGTGTACTCCCATTCCTCATCTTTGATTTAACTAACCATTCACACTTGTATAGTCGGAATTAGGTTGAACAAAGAATAGCATCGTATGTCATACCTAGGCAATATATATGTTAATAGGACATCCTGATAACGTTATAGAACTTCTCTATGCTTCACCCGTTCCCTGATCCAAAAGTAAACCAAAAGAAGCGATCCCCCAACCAGGCTGGGGATCGCTTCTTCAATTGCAGATCATATTAAATTCAAATACGCATCTATCTGCGACTAGCCCATTTAATTTTACGAGCTACTTCTATACGCTGCAGTTGCAAGAGTCCGATTCGTTCTTCAAACTTCTTGCGTTCATCCGTTGAATGGGCCGCGTGAATCTGGTGGCAGAGACCTGTTAGTTTACTGTTGATATAATCAAATCTCATCCATAATTCTTCTTCAGGTGTGCGCTGCTCCGCTTCCGGCTGAAATATTTTGAGCTGGTGGATAAGGGACTGCTGCCATTCCTGATCCTCGATTTGGATGGCAAAATGCAAAAGATCCAGATAGTCGTCGATTTGCAACGATATACCGCAATCAGGTTTCGTATTCATTAGTCGTCTCTCCTTATTTCAGTTCTTGGCTGGAATCAGTTAGTTCTATTTTACAGGATAGAGCATGGTTTAGGCGAGTCCTGAAACGAGTAAAATTGGAAAAAGTTTTGTCATTTTTACATATAGAAGCTTTCGATGGGCTTATAGACAGATCTGATTCGAGAATTATATTCCAACCATGAATTTCATGATAAAATAACACCAAAATATTAAACCAACTTAACAGGTTGGAATAGTTAATTTTCATAGAAGGGATTGATCGACCATGACCGAACAATACCGATTGGCAACACTTGAAGATGCCGAACAATTGCAGGCTGTTACCGTTGATGCCTATGAAACGATTCGGGCCCTGAACATTCCTTTTCCAGCCGGACACGCTACACTGGAAGTTATACAGAATAATATTGTACAGCATGAATGCTATATTCTTGAAAAAGCCGGAGAAATCATTGCCACGGTTACCCTTGATCGAGCCGAAGATGTACAGCGGCAAGCCATCAGCCCCTATCCTTTCATCCGCTGGTTCGCGGTAAGTCCGGCCCATAAAAGCCAGGGCTATGGCTCTAAACTATTGGATTGGGTTGAGCAACATATCATTCTACAGAAGCTTGATGCTCCTGCCGTATTTCTGGCAACGGCGACCCGCCATCCCTGGCTTGCTCCCATGTATGAACGGCGGGGATATGAACCCTTTCATCACAAAACAGTACAGACACCTGAACGGCAGGAAGAGATTGTATTTATGGTCAAAACACTCGATCCTTCCCGTTATAAGACGCCTTCTGTTCAGACAGGCTGAACAAATAGCGGCTTGGATGAACGTAAACATACATGATATACGATATACGCGGCCTGTGTAAATGAAAACCCGCTCCGAGGAAAGATTCCTTGAGCGGGTTTTTGAATGCTAATCCTTATCGCTTTCATTTTATATAGCCCACATTATGCCTTCCCGTCGCGCGGCTGTCTGGTTAAGAGCAGCATGATAAACGAAATGATAATAATAGAGCCGGTCCACATCCAGGCCATTGTCTGATTGCCCGAATCCACAGCAACATAGATCGCAGTGGGTACGGTTTGCGTTTTGCCCGGAATATTACCTGCGATCATGAGTGTGGCGCCGAATTCCCCCAGTGCACGAGCGAAACCCAGGATGAACGCTGTCATCAACGCTCTCCCTGCAAGCGGAAGTGAGATATAACGAAATACCTGCCATTCATTCGCTCCGATGGAGCGGCCTGCATCTTCCAGATCCTTATCAATCCCGCTAAAGCCGGATTTCATCGTCTGATATACCAATGGGAAAGCCACCACCACCGAGGCAATCACGGCAGCCCACCAGGAGAAAATGACAGGTGCGGAAAAGATGGCTTCAATCCACTGTCCGAGCAGGCTCTTACGCCCCAGTAACACGAGTAAGATGAATCCGACCACGGTCGGCGGAAGCACAAGCGGAAGCATAAATGCCGTTTCCAGAAAAATTTTGCCACGGAACGAGGTACGCGACATCTTCCAGGCCACAGCGATGCCAAACACTGCTGCGATCACACTGGACAGCAACGCAACTTGAAGAGAAAGACGAACCGGTGGCCAGAATACCGCCCAGTCTATTGCGCTCACATTCATTTCGGAATGGAGAACCCGTATTTAGCAAATACATCAAGCACTTCAGGCGTTTGCAAATACGTGTAGAATTGTTCTGCTTCTGTCCGGTGCTTCGTACCTTCAATAATCCCTACTGGATAATTGGCTGGTGTATAGCTGTTCTTGTCCACTTCAAAAGCAATTTTCACCTGATCAGAAGTGAGTGCATCCGTTTTGTACACAAACCCCGCATCCGCATTGCCTGTTTCTACATATTGCAGAACCTGTCTGACATCCTTGCCCTGTACAAGCTTACCTTCCAACTGATCCCACAGTTTGGCATTGGTCAGTGCTTCCTTCGCATAGGTTCCTGCAGGCACACTTTCCGGTATACCAATCGCTACGGTCTTGATAGAATCAGCCGTCAGATCCTTTTCGCTTGTTACGGTATCTGAACGATCCGCTGGAATGATGGCTACCAATGAATTTTGGAGCAAATTCTTCTGATCACCGGATGCAATCAGCTTCTCATCCACGAGCGCGTTCATATTTTTGGTCGCAGCCGATACAAAAACATCTGCTGGCGCGCCTTGTTCAATTTGCTGTTGTAATGCACCGGATGCACCAAAGTTGAAGTTAAGCTCCACATTGGGATTCGCGGCTTCAAAGTTCGTTTCAATTTCCTTCATGGCATCCGTGAGACTGGCTGCCGCTGAGATCGTTAGCTCCACCTTTTCCTGAGGATCTGTTGCCCCAGCCGTTGAACTCTCACCTGATGTCGCTGGTGTTGTACCCGTTTGTTCCATTGCTGTGGATGTATCTTTACTGTCTGTGCTTGCACCACAACCGGCCAATACGAGAGCCATTCCAAGTGACATACTCCCCAACACATATCCAATACTCTTTTTCATCTACTTCTCCCCCGATGTTATGTTTAGTTATAACTAGATATAATTAATTATATTTCATTATACATAAGATCATTGAAATAGGAAGGTAGTCTTTGACGTGTCTGTTGATGGGCAAGCCATCGATAGCTGAATTGTGATGGGCGAGTTTATCCCCTTTGGCTGTTAATGGTATAGTACAAGAGACCCCAGCGTTTATCCGGGACGATGAGCGTTGATGAAACGAAACGTTATATGATCTGCACCTTGAAGGAGGATCTTCACTGATGACGGAGGAGCAATCCTATACCACCGAAGAAATATCCAAGCTACTCAAAATATCCAAACTAACGGTCTACGATCTGATTAAAAAGGGAGACCTCGTCGCTTATCGCGTCGGCAAACAAATGCGTGTTGACGCCACCGATCTGGAGGCTTATAAACAGCGCTCCAAGCAGCTTCAATCGCCAACGCACCGGGCCGCTGTGGATTCAGTTCCCCCTTCTGAGTCTTATTCCGGGACGGGAAGTGATCCGACCAATCATGCTGTTCATTCCGCTACAAGTGCTTCACCTCTATCCAGAGGGACATTCGCAGCTTCAAGCTCCATGACGAGCAACCCTTCGACAGCGCATTCGGCCCGTCATCTGGTCATTACAGGACAGGATGTCAGCCTCGATATTCTCATGCGATATATGGAAAAGCACACACGGGATATTCGTCCACTGCGTTCGTTCATGGGCAGTCTCGACGGCTTGATCTCCATGTACCGTGGGGAATCCGATCTGGTCAGTACCCATCTGCTGGATGGAGATACAGGAGAATATAATCTGCCCTACATTCGCAAAATCCTGATTGGCTGGTCATATGTCGTCGTGAATCTGCTAACACGGCCTGCCGGGCTGTATGTGCAACGAGGTAACCCGCGGGGCTTGCAAAACTGGACAGATCTGAAGCAGCCTGAGCTGCGATTGGCTAACCGGGAGAAAGGGTCGGGTGCACGTGTATTACTGGATGAACAATTGCGTCTGCATGGTATCCCTGCTTCCCAGCTGATTGGGTATGACGTGGAAGAAACCAGTCACATGGGTGTAGCTGCCAAGGTCAGTTCCGGTGAAGCCGATGTAGGGATCGGCAGCGAGAAGGCTGCACGACTTGTCGGTCAGGTTGATTTTATTCCACTTGTTCAGGAACGTTACGATCTGGTCATGCTGAAGAAACAAGGGAACGAAGCGTGGATCGAATCGGTACTGCGCATTCTGCAATCACCGGCATTCAGGCAGGAACTGCAATCATTTGAGGGATATGATGTATCCCGAACGGGTGAAATTTTGTATGAAGTCTAGTGCAATGGCACTTGGATTGCTCATAGGATCACTAAAAAAAACAGAAGAACCGCCGCTGAAGCTCTGACGGTGGTTCTTCTGTTTTCTCTTCATATTGTAAAGTGATATAAATGAATTCCTTATCCCTCACACTATCGTTATCTCGACTTGTCATATACGATACGAGCTACGGCATCATGTTGATGAATGGACTCTTCATTTTTGCAGTCTACCTTAAATTTATTTACCCAGTGCTTCTCATACAGATCTGCCGCCACCAGCCTGACGATATCTTCCACAAATCGCGGGTTCTCATATGCACGTTCCGTGACCCGTTTCTCATCAGGCCTTTTGAGTATGGGGTAAAGACAGCTACTTGCATTGGATTCGGCCACATTCAACAGCTCTTCCTTCCAATAGCCCGGCAGCGCTTCTCCCGGGTTGGCTTGGACCTGGATACGCAATAACCCCCGCTGGTTGTGCGCGCTAAATTCGCTGATCTCCTTTGAACATGGGCATAACGTCGTGACCTGTATATGTAAACCTGTTCTCAGAACAGGAGATTTTCCAGCTTCCCAGATGACATGAACCGTAGCCAAAGAATGATTTAGTCCAGACAAACCGGTTACGGGGGCGGTTCGTTCGTAGAACCAGGGATAGGTCACTTTCAGCTCTGCCTTCGCCTGATTCATCTGTTCGGCCATCTGCTGCGTCAGCGCAACGAGAACCGGAATCCGGTCACTTAACCCTTCACCGCGACTGTGCTGAAGCTGCTCCATCAAGCGGCTCATGTTAATGCCTTTCGATTCGCGATCCAGCGAAGTCGTCAGCCGGAACGTTCCGATGCTGGACAATCGAACGGGATCTTTGGCCGAAATGACATCCAAAGGATACTTCACCTGATCAATACCGACTTGCTGCAGCTCAAATAGAAAATCATTTTTGCTATTCTGCAAATCTTGCATCTCTTCTTTCCGTACAGGCTTATCTCCCTGTATGGGATCAACGGAGCCGAATAACCGCAAGCGCTCAGCTTTATCCGGTATGATAAAAGAATCGTTCACTACTCGGCTAATCCTGTTATTCTGTTGTACCTTTTGCATTACAAATCCTCCCTCCAGCACATATTTGCGTTAAAAACCGCGCATTCAGCGCCAGAACAGACCCGCTTCGTCCCGCTCAACCTGCTCTAGCAGATCTTCAAAATCAGGACA
The DNA here is from genome assembly GCF_001636635.1 of Paenibacillus sp. O199. Lineage (NCBI taxonomy): Bacteria > Bacillati > Bacillota > Bacilli > Caryophanales > Paenibacillaceae > Paenibacillus > Paenibacillus sp. O199. Next base: position 17,423 of record NZ_LGRP01000017.1, on the reverse strand, counting down.
AGGCTCAATAACGTCTACCACATTCCAGCTACTGTGTCCGTCTTTGGCATATACCTTCCACTGATTCTCTTCCCAGTAAAATCGGGAAATATGCAGTTTTTCCCATTGATATCGTTCTTCAGCGGGCCTTTCTTCGGTCAAAATCAGTTCATTGTCATTCATCTCATACGTTAATTTCACCATGGTGCGCAGTGGTGCCGGGACCTTCTCATGGATATAACCGTTCATCACCGATTGAATTCTCCGAATGGTAAACGAGTCCAGCATGGAGATCACACCCTTTCATCAACATCGTTATGCAATCCAGTTCCATAGCCATGCCAGTACAAATGCACTGCCTAGTGACGTTACGAGCTGTTTGCCTGCCAGTTGCATGGCAAAGACTGCTCCCAACTCCTTGCGAATGGTCCACATCGTCACCAGACATGCCGTTAACGTGGAAGCCAGGTACACAAGAATAAACAGCTGCCCGCCGCTCAAGTCTTCAACGAAGGAACCCTGATCCTGATTCAGCACCAACAATCCGTCTTTTCGCAAAATGGAAAACAGAATGCCGCCTGCGGCATCGCCCGGCAGATGAAAGATTGCAAGTGTCGGCGTAAACGCCCCAGTCAGGACAGACAGCACCCCCGTCTGCTCCAGCAGCGTGGCCACCACACAAATACCGATGAAAATAGGCATCGCCTGCACGAGAAACTGTTTCATGACAGACCGAACGCGCCAGTTTACAGAGCGCCATGATGGCTTTTGCAGAAAGGTACGTTTGGCATGTAACGGGAGCTTGTCATCCAGCCGATTTCGATTCCATAGACGGGTATGAATTGCGCCCGCAAGTACCAGTACAAGCATATAAGGAAAGAACAGCCACGGTTTGCCGCCGGAACTGAATATGGATAGAGAAGCTCCAATCTGGTAGCTGCACGCTGAACCGAAGGAGATCATGGAGACACAGGACTTTCGTGTACAGGAGCTGCAAGTACGGCTCTGGAACACAGCCACGACATTACAGCCAAAACCGCTGAGAACCGGAATCAGATCCTTGCCGTTCAACCCGATTTTGCGCATCCACCCATCCAGCGAGTCGGTAATCCGGTCTTTCAGTCCGCTCTCCTCCGTCACCGCCACACTGATCCCAATCAGGAATACGACCGGAAATGCCCATATAAACGAATACAAGCCCAGACTAATCATGCCGTAATCTCCGAGCATTATCGCCTGCAGCGGGCTCCATAATCCCGCAGTCATGCGATGGAGCGGTTCAAGAATCCAGGCATCTGCGAGCGGTTGTATCCAGCCGGAGAACAGATAGGCCACATACACTGGTGCTGCAAATAATAATACCAATGCAGCCAAAGCCACAAAACGTCCCCAAACCGTATGCTCAAACATCGTAGTCTGCGGTTCGATCACAGAGGATTCAGGAGGTGATGCGAGCTCAGAATGCCTCTTCATGGATCTGGCGGCAACAATCGCACGGCATATCAGGTCTTGAGCGTTTCCATCCATTTCCCTTGTATTGAGCGGCAGAACGGAAATTCCCAGACCTTTACGGTAATAGTTAACCTGAGCAGATAATTCGGGACCACATTTGTCGGCAAACGTAAGCACCAGTACAGCATTTTTGCCTGTGACATCCAGCATGCCCAGCAGTAAAGGCAGTTCCTGCACCAAATCTGTACCGCGGACGACCAAGATCACTGTATCACCGGCTGCGAGCTGTTTTAACGTCAGCATGGTCGTTACACTATCATCCTTCATCCGGATTCCAGGTGTATCGAGCAGTTCAAGCTGGTGCGCAAGCAGCTCCGCCCTGCGGACGGTCACCGTGGAGCCCCGAACATTGGACTCCTCTCCCGTATCTCTGCCCGTAAGTCCTCGAAACAGAGCCGATTTGCCCGCGGATTCGAAGCCAACCAGCACCACTTTACGAAGTTCTTCGGGTTGCTCCACAACCGAATTCAGCATGTGCAATCTTCACCGCAGCAGGACAGATCATCCAGAAACATGCCTTCTTTGCGATAGGTTTCCAGTGGAGTCAGATCCAACCCGAGTCTCTCACCCATGGCCTGGGCCACAACTGCAAAGCGCTGTCTGAATTTATAAATGAAGCAAAATTGGAGTTGGCCATGCATGACCTGTGGTCCGGTAATAAACAGTCCGGGGGCAATCGTCGATTCATCTGCCGCTCCCAATTGCAGCTGACCTTCCTTGCTGCGCTCGACGAGATTCTCAATCAGGTGCAGACTGCTGCGGAACCCGGTCGCCAAAATAGGAGCCTGACCCGTCTTAAGTAAACGGGACTCGCCTGAATCGTTCTCGCAATAGAGAACATAACCGCCCGGTTCATCCGGTTCAATCCACTTGACCTCATAACCTTGCATCATGTGTATTCGCTTATCCATCATCGCCGCGCGCAGGCGATCCTTCGTATAGGGGCTTAGTTCCACACTGGGATCACTGCTGCCCTTGGCGAGTCCTCGTCCATTACGGTCAATTACCGTTACGTTTTTCCCCAGTTTACTCAGGTGAATGGCTGCATCCACACCGCTCTCATAGCCACCAACGATGACACATTCTTCTCCCTGAATCGCCGTCCAGCTGGAAAATAAACTGCTGTGCACACCATACTCAGCCCCAGGAAATAGGTCCAGTCTCGGATATTGAAATTCACCTGCTGCCCAGATGACATAACGTGTGCGCATTTGTCCAATGGATGCCACGACCCGGAAGCCATTCTCCTCCGGAATAACCTCCGTAACGTCTACCCCCGTTTGCACAGGCAATTTCTTGAACTGGCTTACCACCTGCAAATACTTCGCATACTCCACCCCTGTCGGATGTTCTGTTCCCAGTGTATACGCCGGAGACGTGTTCAAAGCTACAGCGTTCAGATCCATCATGCCATAGGCATTGCTGGTGAACGAAGGGGTGATCAGACGCATTTCCTCCGGCCACGCCAGAAAAGTTGCCCCCACCTCACTGCGTTCCAGCACGGTAAAACGAGACATCCCCATATCCTGCAGGACAGAGGCCATGCCGATCCCGGCTGGCCCCCCTCCAACAATTACACAATCATAATCAAATGGATCATGCATGGGTCTTACCAGCTTGACTTCGTGACACCCGGAATTTGCCCTTGATGTGCCAGCTCACGGAACACAATCCGCGATACCTTGAACTTGCGCAAATATCCTCTGGGGCGGCCTGTCAGTTCACAGCGATTTTTCAATCGGGTCGGTGAAGCATTGCGCGGCAGTTTCTGCAGCGCTTCATAATCCCCTTTTTCTTTCAGTTCCCGGCGCAGCTCCGCATATTTGGCTACGGTTGCCTGACGTTGTTTTTCACGTACCACTTTTGATTTTTTGGCCATGGTTTACAGCTCCTTTTATAAATTTATTTTTTATACGACTTCAACTGGCCAAGGCAGAGGATTGTCGAAATGCCCCCAATCGGCCTGCATTTCTTCATCACTGAGCAGGCATTGGTCGAGTTCATCTTCAATAATGGCGCGCTCCATTTCAATCCCGATCATGACCAGCTCAGTCTGACGGTCTCCCCACTGCGCATCCCATTTCTCCAGTACATCTGGCTCAGTACGCAAAATTTCTTCCTTGTCCGCTTCCGGCAACGCCGCAACCCAATGTCCGGCAGGGCCAAACTGGATCGACGATCCCGCCTGACTCAGACTTGCAGCCACATCCCCTTCTGCCGCAAGCCAGACCAGCCCTTTGGCACGCACCACTTCTTCCGGCCAGTAGCTCATGAATTCAGCCAGACGAGAAGGATGAAATGGTTTCCGACGACGATACACGAAGGAACCAATACCGTATTCCTCGGTCTCCGGTGTATGTGATTCCTTCTCCAGTTCCTGAATCCACCCGGCGGACATGCTTGCTTTCTCGAAGTTGAAGAGACCTGTATTCAAAATTTCAGACGGGTTGACCTGTCCGTTCACAGTCCGAATGATTTTGGCCTTAGGCTGAAGCTTGCGGATGACACCTTCAAGCTTGTTCAGCTCCACGTCATCGACCAGATCACATTTGTTCAGCAACAGGACATCACAAGTCTCTATCTGATCAATCAGCAGGTCCACAACATCGCGGGTATCTTCCTCACCTGTGGCCTGGTTCCGATCCAGCAGACTCTGCCCTGAGGCAAAATCATGCCAGAATCGATGGGCATCCACGACGGTTACCAGACAATCCAGCTTCGCCAGACTTGTCAGATCAATACCTGACTCCTCGTCTGCATATGTAAAGGTCTGTGCTACCGGCACAGGTTCACTGATGCCTGTGGATTCAATCAGGATATAATCAAACCTGCCTTCGTTCACCAGCTTCTCAATCTCCTGCATCAGATCATCCCGCAAGGTGCAGCAGATGCAGCCATTGGACAGCTCCACCAGCTTTTCTTCGGTGCGCGACAACGTCGCCTCACCCTTCACCAGAGCGGCATCGATGTTGACCTCACTCATGTCATTAACGATGACGGCGACCTTGAGCCCCTGCCGATTGTGCAGTACGTGATTAAGAACGGTTGTTTTACCTGAACCGAGGTAACCGCTAAGAACAGTTACCGGAACCTGCTTTTGTGTCATGTGTATCTACTCCTTATGGTTGTGGTCCATATACCTCTGACCTTAATAGTAATCATTACGATTAACAACAATGACTATAATCCTGTTGAACCATGTTGTCAAATCATTTTTGTTTTTCTCGCGCGAGGTGGCCGCTTGGGTCACGGATCGTCCTCCGATCGTTGTTGTCTCATATCTGGAATCGGCAGGCAGCATATATGACAAATAGGTCATCGTTAAAAACACCCCCGCTCTCCTTCACGGTCGATACCATATACAGCGGAAGAAAGGTCGTGGTGGCTCCAAATACGTATGAAGCAAACAGCATGACTACACTGCTGATCAGCCGTGGTCTGCTACGCCCGATGTCAGATTGATCCCGCACTCTTCGTTCATACAATATGGAGAACCACAACTACTAAATTAAAAATACGGAAACTGCAAAAAACGGCCACCTGATTGAGGTCACCGTTTTTTACGTCCATTCGCTATTGTATTAGCATATTATCTTATTCATTATTCACGTACTTACGTATTCACGTATTTAACTAGCAGTTATCAGTTACTCGCCATTTGACTGCAACTTTTGCAGTGACTCTTCAGCCAGCGCTGCCAGAAGATGTGCGCCAAGCGGCAGTGCCCGTTCGTCCACATCGAATGCAGGATGATGCCATTCGTGTGGGCCTGACGTTCCGAGGAAGAGGAACAGTCCCGGAACCTCCTTTTGGTAAAAGGAAAAATCTTCGCCAGCCGGGGAAGGTATCGGTCGGATACTGTTCAACCCCACCTCGCTCGCGACTTGCTCAGCCGCTGCAGCCAATGACGCATCATTGACCACGGCAGGTGGTCCCTGAATCCAGCGCACGGTAGCCCGTGTCCCATAGGCTGCTGCGACACCGGCAACCACCTGATTGAAACGCTCGCGAATCCGGGCACGCACCTTCTCGTCAAAGGTACGCACGGTGCCGTCCAATATGGCTTCTTCGGGAATGACGTTCCAAGCGGTGCCGCTGTTAATTTTGGTCACACTGATCACGGCGCTCTCCTGTGCTCCAACATTACGACTCACGATGGCCTGTAATGCAGTCACAATATGAGAGGCCACCACAATCGGGTCAATGCCCGCTTCCGGAACTGCCGCATGGGTTCCGACACCCTCCACTTTAACCACAAAACCATCTGCCGCTGCAAGCAGCGCTCCTTCACGGATACCTACCGTACCGACCTGCAGATCCGGTTTGTTATGCAACCCAAAAATAGATTGAACTTCGGATAGCGCTCCGCTCTGAATAACCTGCCGTGCCCCCGTCGCCTTCTCCTCCGAAGGCTGGAAAATCAAACGAATCTTGCCCGGCAGCCGGGACTCTCGCTGTTTCAACAATCGTGCAGCACCGATCAGAATGGCGGTGTGTGCATCATGACCGCAGGCGTGCATCCGGCCAGCGATTTGCGAGGCATACTCCAGCTTCGTTTCTTCCTGGATCGGCAGGGCATCAATATCTGCGCGTAAGGCCACTACCGGGCCATTACCCTGCCCAATTTCAGCGATAAGGCCCGTTCGCAGTGAATATTCATCTGCGATCCGTACCCCTTCCTCCACCAACCAGCCTCGAATAGCTTCTGTCGTTTCCCGTTCCTCTCCGGATAGCTCGGGGTTACGATGCAAATGTCGCCGAATCGCGGTTAAGTGCTCTGCAAATCCTTCATCCTGCCCAACGTAAAATTCATGCTTGCGGCTCTGTTCTTCTTGCTCTGCCTGTTGCTCAGGCTGTTTCAGATCACTGCTCACGACATTGCCTCCTTTTATCATCGTATGTGCCATGTAAGATGGGTTAATATAATACACGGGTCACTTCAACAGGTATGCTCTATACCATGTATATGCCTAACCGATCACCGCTTGCGCAGGTGTCGACTCATGCGCAAATTCGCCCAGTCCCTGCTCATCCAGCGCCTCACGCAATAATTCAAATGAACGAATACGCTTGGCAAAATCACGTGTGGCTGTGGTAACAATCAGTTCATCCACGGCAAAATCCTGCTGGAACTTCGCCAGAGTCGGACCAACCGTTTCCTTCGTACCTCTCGTCACACTTGGCTCCAGAATCTCGATCCGATACTTCTCGTTCGATTGCCGTCCGAATTCTTCCGCCTGCTCCACGGAACCAACCGTCAATACCTTGCCATTCTCCAGATGGATCTTGACCAGCATGTGTTCACTTGCCAGTCCTTCCGCTTCTTCCGCACTTTCCGCCACAATCAATGATATAGCGAGGATGGCATATGGCTCCCGTCCATGTGAGCGGTCGAATTGTTCCCTATAAGTTCGCAGAGCCTCCAGAGCAACCTCCGTATTGCTATTAATAAACAATGAAAATACATAAGGCAGTCCCAATTCTGCCGCCATGCCTGCGCTATCGATACTTGCTCCAAGCACGTATAGCTCGGCCGGGATTTCGGATACCGGCGCAGCGCTCAAGCCGGCCAAAGGATGTGTTTCGTCTTCATACGGTTCATTATGAATGAACTGCTTCACCTGATTGATTTTCTCTTTCAGTGAAGCGGCCTCCTGAATCCCTTGCTGTAGTGCCTGCGTGGAGCGGGGCAATCCTCCCGGTGCACGTCCAATACCCAGATCAATTCTCCCCGGACCAAGCGCAGAAAGCACATTGAAGTTCTCGGCCACTTTGTAAGGACTATAATGTTGCAGCATCACCCCGCCAGAACCGAGACGAATCCGCTCTGTATGCGCCAGCAAGTGAGAAATGAGCACTTCCGGTGAGGAGCCGGCAACATGACCTGAATCATGATGTTCCGATACCCAGAAACGATGAAATCCAAGCTGTTCAGCCCGCTGTACCAATTCAATCGTATGCCGAAAAGCATCAATCGGCGTCTCCCCTTCATAGATCGGGGTTTGATCTAATATGCCAACACGAATACCCATCATATTCTCCTCCTTCGATCATGCCGAACCTGACTTTTTAAAATCCGTTCTTACTTCCGTTAATAAGTCTCTATAGCTGCCGCAGCAGTTCCCCGAAAGGCTCTGCAAAAGGCGAATGTTCTTCTTTTAACGTAACGACGCTGATCTGCAATGATACACCTGCAACCTCATGTACCTGAATAGGAAACAGCTCCTGATCCTGCACTTCCTTTTGCACTGTCAGACCTGGGAGAAACGCAATACCTGCTCCTTGCTTCACCAGCTTCTTCGCCGTTTCCGAATTATCAACGTGATATGTAATATCCGGCGGGTGCTCCAGCGAGTCAAAGGCCCGGTGAATGCGCAGCCAGTCCAATGAACCACATTCAAAAAAGACCAGCTGCTCATTCCTGATCGCCTCCATGCTGACATGCCCGCGTTCAATAAATGGATGGCCTTTGTACACGTATAACTGGATTGGATCTTCATAAAAAGCAACCGTACGGATCGCAGGATGCATGACCTTCCGCACAAAAGCAAGATCGATTTCCTGACCCAGCAGCTTGGCGACGAGTTGGTCCGTCGTCGCTGTAGTCAGTTTGATGTTCACCTCAGGGTAAGCTTCCTTGATTTTGGGCAGAAAGTCGGGAATGACATAGTTAGATACGGATACCGTACTGCCGAGTCGAAGTGCATCGGGCGTCGTACGGCGTTGCTGTATTTTCTGTCTGCCCTTCTGAATCACTTGCAGCACCTGCTGGGCGTAGGGAAGGAACTTTCTCCCCTCTTCCGTGAGCACAATCTGTTTGCCAAGACGGTCAAACAATTTGCAGCCGAGTTCACGTTCAAGGGACTGAATACGAGCGGTGACAGAAGGTTGGGACAAAAAGAGTACCTCGGCAGCCTTATTGAAGCTTCCGTAATGATTGATGTATACAAATGCTTCAATGTTCTCAATATTCATAAGCGCCCCCCGAATCCACGTCCGCAGACGTTATCTATATCTATTTATCCAATGAATTTACTTGGTTTTATGATATCGTAATACCATTCTTTTCCAGAGTCAATATCAATTCTTCCAGGGAACGATTTAATCTTGTAGTAATGTCCGCCGAAAGCACATATTTCCCGTCATCAAGCCGATCAATTCCCTGATCAACTGCGTATACTCCGCCGAGAATATGTCTTCCACCAAGTGCTGCCAGAACAGGCTTCAATGCATAATCGATGGCGAGAAGATGGGCAATCGAGCCGCCGATGACTAATGGAAGAGCAAGCTTGCCCCGCAGTCCGTCCTGAGGGATCAGATCCAGGAACAGCTTCAGCACACCTGAGTATGATGCTTTGTATACCGGTGTTGCCACGATGACTGCATCCGCTGCTTCAACAACAGCGAGCGCATCACGAATGAAAGAGCTATCAAACTTGGCCTGCACTAGATCTTCCGCTGGCAGGTCTGCTACATGAATCACCTCAACGGTAATGCCTGCCTCTTTTAATTTATTGCTGCTGTAATCCGTAAGGCCTGTCAGACGCGAACGTTTGGAAGGCGATCCGGCAATAATAACGACATGTGACATCATGATTCCTCCTTGGAATAGCGGTCAAGCCGCTCCATTTACTTTGGGGTCCAACCGATCGCGAATATCGTCTCCAATCAGATTAACCGCCAGCACAAACATGGTAATTGCAAGTCCCGGGAAGGTACAGATCCACCAGGCAACCGTCAGATAACCTCTCCCTTGCGAGAGCAACGCTCCCCAATCCGGAATTTCCTTCAACACACCAAGTCCAAGAAAGCTGAGCCCGGAGCCTGTCAGAATGGAGGTACCCACGCCCAGCGTCGCCATAACCAGCAAAGGTGACAACGAATGAGGCAGTACATGCTTCCAGAAAATACGGGCATTGGAGCCCCCAAGTGAACGTGTAGCTGTAATAAAAGGCAAACCTTTAACGGACATGACCTGCCCACGCATCACCCGTGCATATCCTGGAATGGAGGATACCGCAACAGCCAGTGCAATGTTAAGCAGTCCAGGTCCCAACGCTGCCGCAACGGATAATGCCAGTAACACGCCTGGAACAGCCATCAGAATATCGACGGCACGCATGGTGATTGTGTCCAAAACACCTCCTGCATAGCCGGCAATAATGCCAAGAGCACTGCCCACAAGACCACCCACCAGCACCGAGGCAAATCCAATCAGCAGTGAATCCCTGCTGCCATGCACAACCACACTGAAGATATCCCTGCCAAAATAATCGGTCCCAAACAGGTGCGCAGCAGAGGGAGCCTGCAGGATGGCATCCGTCATCATCTGAGTTGGATCATAAGGTGCAATCCATCCCGGCACGATTGCACAAGTGACGGTAAACACCACGACCAGCAAAGCTGCATAAAAGAATAAACGGGATACCGTGAATGAGACGCGTTGACGCAGGGGACGGCGACTCCAGAGGCGTAAACGCCCTGTTCTGGCCGTCCAACCTTTTTCGTCACCCACCAATGGTTTCATGCTCATAAGACTCCTCCTTCCTCACTACGCGTTCAGATGTTTCAGACTGTTCCATCCGTCCTCACGTTCGGACTGCACGCCTAACTCTGGGATCAATGTACGCATAAGAGATATCCACCAGTAAATTCAACACGACATAGATAATTGCTGTGAAAAAGACTACGCCCTGCACAACAGGCAGGTCTTTGGCCATCAACGCATCCGCGATGATTCTGCCTATGCCCTGTCTGGAGAAGACCGTCTCCACCACGACGGTTCCTGCAAGCAAATCACCAATCAACATGCCGATGACCGTCACCGCAGGAATCAGTGCATTACGCAGTGCATGACCGTACATGATGGTTCGCTGTGAAAGACCTTTTGCTCGCAATGCTACGATAAACGGCTCGTTCACCACTTCCAGCATGCTGTTACGCACCATACGTACGATGAAACCCGCACCGACGAGGCCTAGTGTTGCAGCAGGAAGCACCAATGAACTGAATCCGTCGGAGCCCATCGCCGGGAACCAGCCGAGCTGAACCGAGAACAACAGGATCAACAGAATGCCGGTCCAGAAGGTGGGCATGGAGATGCCAAACAATCCAACGAGCCGGGCGATGAAATCAATCACGCCATTACGATGAATGGCAGACAATACGCCGAGCGTAATACCAATGGTTATCGCTATGATTGAGCTGAGCGCGGTCAGCGCCAGTGTGGCAGGGAAATGTTCCAATATTTTGGGCAGCACCGGGTCGGAATTGATCATTGATTTGCCGAAATCGCCGCGCAGCATGTCTCCGAAATAGTTGGCAAACTGGATGTAAAACGGCTGATCCAGACCCAGCTGAACCCGCAGATTCTGAATCATCTCGGGTGTTGCCGATGACGGGTCCAGCATAAGCAGGACCGGATCACCCGGCAGCAGATACATGATGCAGTACACCAACACCGAAGCTCCCAAAATAACCAGAAGCGATGTAGCAAGTCTTGTCAGTATCGTTTGAACCATACCGGGTCGTCTCCTTCCTGTCTGCATAATTGACGTTTCGTATTATGGCTGAATCCGAACATCGTTGAACAACGGATAACCGAGTGAATCAAACTTGATGCCCTGCACCGACTTGGATGCAGCCACCGTATAAGGGAACACATAGATTGGCAAAATTACAGCCTGCTCGATCAGATATTGTTGAATCTGATTATAGATATCCACGCGTTTATCCGGATCAGTCTCCACCGCTCCCTGTTCCAGCAGTTTATCGATCTTCGGATCAGATAAACCGGATAAAGTCGGACGTTCACCTTCTGCACTCGTATGATAGAAGGCATAGAGCGCATTCGGATCAGAATTGACCTGGCTGTTGCCATAGAGATCATAATCCCAGTTCTGATAAATGACCGTAGCAACGTCCTTCGTAATTTCAACCTCAACAGCTATACCCACCTGCTTGAGTTGCTGCTGAATAATCGCTGCAATGTCGTTACGCTTCTCCCGGTTCGGCGAACCGTCCACATAATGCAGGGTCAGCTTCTTACCATCTTTTTCACGAATGCCATCTGCTCCCTTGACCCAACCTTGCTCATCAAGCAGCTGATTGGCCTTGTTGATATCCGGATTGATACTTCCTTCCAGAGAAGTATCATAACCGAGGATTCCCGGAGACAGTGCAGACCACGCGCGTTCGTAGTTGCCCAGATACAGTGTCTTCACGATGGACTCCACATCAACTGCAGATTGCACCGCCTGTCTGACTTTCACATCATCCCAAGGCGCTTTGCGCAGATTGAAGAAGAGAGTATACGGCAAACCAACGGTATTGGCTTGAAGCAATTGCTGGTTCGGATCGTTCTTCAGGGCAGCAATATTTTGCGGCGGAACAGTCTCCGCTGCGAGTACTTGCTTACTCTGAACACTGCCGATACGCGTTGCTTCTTCCGGTACAATTTTGAACGTAATCGTATCAATATGCGGGGCACCTTCGTTTTCAACAGTTGCGGGAGCCCAGTTGTAATCCTTGTTTTTGGCGACAACGATATCCGCATTTTCATCCCATTTCACAAAGGTATACGGACCGGTCCCCACAGGATTTTTACCCAGTTGATCCCCATATTTCTTGGCGGCTGTAGGTGATACGATTCCTAGCAAGGCCTGACTCAAGTTACCGAGAAAAGCTTGCGAAGGTTGTTCCAGATTCACCTTAATGGTGTATTCATCAATGACCTCCGAGGAGCTATAAGGTCTAATCAGGGCAAGGGAATTGGCGGCTTTGGTAGCCGGATCGATTACCCGATCCAGATTGAACTTCACGGCTTCCGCGTTAAATGGTGTGCCATCATGGAACTTCACATCTTCACGCAGCTTAAACGTATAACTTTTGCCATCCTCCGATACACTCCACTCCTTGGCGAGCCAAGGTTTAATGGAACCATCCGGCAGCTGTACCACCAGATTGTCATAGATCGTTCGGATCGCACGTACGGTTACTGCAAGGCCACTTCGATGTGGGTCCAGCGTATCCGGCGATGTGGCGAGTGCGTAGGTTAGATTCCCACCTTCTGCTTGCCCAGCCGCCTGCTCCCCACCGGAAGCCTGAACTGCACTGTTCGAGTTACCTGCCGCTCCGCAACCGGATAATACCAGTACCAATACTGCCGCCAATGCCATATATTTCATCCATGAGATAGACCTGTTCATATAGCTTCCCCCTCTGTGTATACAGGTGTCATTGATTCATTGAATTAATGATTTAATGAATTATAGGTTTTTATCAACATAACCTATCCGTTAACTTGGTTTTGCAGCATCATTCGGCACTTTCCGCATATGCAATCCGAATAGTTCACCCGGATCCCTCATTCCTTGGCTGTGCCGAATTTCAGCTTCCCAGTTTCTTAAGCCTCGGTTCCAACTTGCTCCCGGGCAGCCGTGTAACGATTCACCGGAATTTGCACACCGAGATTGCCACGCAATGTGTCATGCTCATATTCGGTGCGATAGATGCCACGCTCTTGCAGAATCGGAACAACCAGTTCCACAAAATCGGCCAATCCACTTGGCAGTTCGGAATGAATAATGAATCCATCCGCCGCTTCGGCTTCGAACCATTCCTGGATCTTGTCAGCCACCTGCTCCGGTGTACCAAGGAATTTGCTCTTCGGTGTTGCTGCCCGCAGGGCTACTTCACGCAGCGTCAATCCTTGCTCTTTGGCATCCCGCTTGATTTTGTCCGTACCACTACGGAAGCTGTTGCTACCGATGCCATTCAATTCAGGGAATGGTTCATCCAGCGGATACTGGGAGAAGTCATGATGCTCGAAGAAACGTCCCAGGTAATCCAGCGCTTTATCGATAGTGACCAGGCTGGCAATCTCCTGATATTTCTGTTCTGCTTCTTCTTCTGTCCGTCCGATAATTGGATTGATCCCTGGCAAAATGACGATATCCTGTGTGGAACGTCCATAGGTTGTTGCGCGGGATTTGACATCTTTGTAGAAGGCCTGTGCATCCTCAATTGAATCATGTCCTGTGAAAACAGCATCCGCTTCTTTAGCAGCAAGGGTCTTGCCATCTTCTGAAGAACCTGCCTGGAAAATAACCGGCTGCCCCTGCTTTGAACGTGCAATGTTAAGTGGACCCTGTACGGAGAAGAACTCTCCTTCATGATTGAGTGTGTGCAGCTTGGATGGATCGAAGAAAACGCCGCTTTCTTTGTCTCTTACAAAAGCATCGTCTTCCCACGAATCCCATAAGCCCTTGGTCACCTGCAAATATTCCGTTGCAATCCGGTAACGTTCCGGGTGGGTAGGATGGTTGCTTTTACTGTAGTTTTTGGCTGAGCCTTCAAGCGGGGATGTAACCACGTTCCAACCAGCGCGGCCATTACTGATCAGATCAAGGGAACCGAACTGTCTGGCAACTGTGAATGGATCACTATAGGAGGTGGAAAGTGTTCCAACCAGACCGATTCGTGACGTAATGGCGGCCAGGGCGGACAACAAACTGATTGGCTCAAATCGATTCAAGAAGTGAGGTATGGATTTCTCGGTAATATAAAGACCGTCAGCGATAAAAACGAGATCGAATTTGCCTTCTTCTGCCTTCAACGTTTGGCGTTTGTAAAATTCAAAATTCACACTGGCATCCGATTGAATCTCCGGGTGTCTCCAAGTCGTCATGCTACCTCCGACACCGTGGACAATCGCTCCAAATTTCAAACTGCGCTGAGCCGTCATATTACATTCCGCCTTCCTTGGATTAGGATATATCAAGAAATTTCTAAAGTCCGATCTGATATGGATTACGAATGAAGAAAATTCAAAAGTTAACTATTCCTATGAGTTTGGTCAGCTTTAATTTCACAAATCTTATCACTGCCCCGCACATCGGTCAACAGCGTTGCTTATAGAACTTTTCTATATAAGGATTGGATATCTGAATAAGAGGATGGATTAGAGCTTATAAAAGTCCCCGACTGCTGCACACTGATATGTCAGCCTTTAGCAGCCGGAAACTGCTTTATCAAGAGATCTGCCACGTCCGGTCAGACTGCTGCTTCATCAGGCTGGGCGAGAAGTTCCGCCAGTTTCTCCAGATCGGGCTCCAGCAATGCTTCATACTTGCCGTCTCCACCCACCTCAATGACAGGTACATGTCGAATGCCATATTTGGCTTCAAGCACGTCCCTCAGCACATCGTTCCCTTGCACTTCGATGTTCTCAAAAGGCTGGTTGCGGGCCGTTAGGAATGCCTTAACCTCTCCGCAGAAATGACAGCCTGTTTTGCTCCAGAGCACTACTTTTTTCGATGTAGAAGACATCGGCATACCTCCTGATTGATTCATTGTCAGATCAGGATGGATTACCACCCAGACCATTAATTCCTATCTGTTAAATAAGAATTATGGCTATAAATGTACTCCTCACCTCTTCAAGCGTCAATGGATCTTCCAATAGAATAAACCTATAAGAGGATAGAAAGATTAAATTTTAAATTTGAAAAGAGCTCTGCAAGAGCTCCCATTATCCCTTGAACGCATCCCTAACCATGTTGAAAATGTTCGGATGACGCTCTTGGAGTTTATACAAAATGCTCGTGGAAAAGTAATTTGCTAATCTCTCTATCGTTTCATTTCGTGATTCGTGATATATGTATAGTTCGGATGCGGACAGATGTATAGCGATACGCTTTACATCACATTCCGCATCATGCTGTCGTGCCGATATACAAGGCAGCCGAACCCGGTCATTACAAATCTTCGTTCAAGAGCTGGGGAGGAGCTATAATGGGCCAGCCTTCTTCGATCGTACGCAATTGGTTCGCAGATACATGAACGATATGCCCGAATTGCACTCCCCACCGTTCCGCAGCATAAGGGGTTGCAAACCTCCTGCGTTTATTGCCACTAATCTGGTACCATGTATCCCTTTCATTCGTCGCGGCAACAATCATGCCTTCCTCCAGCGCATCCCGGTTGCTCTGAACGGATTGAGCATGAACATGACTTCTTTCCAGGGGCCAGCCCTGTACCTCACCCGCAGATACCAGCGGCTCACCTGCGGGTACGCCGAGCAGATCCGGTTTTGCAACCAAAACAGGAGAAATGCCGCGTGGAACCGGGATATTCAGCTTACGTCGCTGTCCACGCATCAGTCGATAAACATCGCCCTTGATATCAGAGATGAAACAACCCTCCGGGTAAAAGTCCGTACTCCGTCTCAGCTTATGAGTTACATCGCTGCTGCCCTTAGTGGAAATGCGCTGTCGCAGGTCAGGGGTGTCTGTCTTGCCCAGGGGTGTCTTGTTCTCCTGCTGACTGGTCGACACCTTGGCACGCAACGAGAGCCGGGAAGTATCGGCAACCAACGCATGGGGATCTCCCCATTTTTGAGTATAAAACTGTTCATTATCCTTATTTACGACTTCATAATCCTGTTCTCCCAGCGCCTTCATGCTTACACTTCCGTAGTGATGTATGAAGGCATCTCCGGCTACCCCCAGCCTGTATCCCGCCAGCTTCGCCCGAATGATCCAGTCGTCATCTTCAAAATTGCCCACGGCGTAACCTTCATCAAGATAACCTACCCGCTCCAGCAATTCCCGTGAGAAAAGCCAGCAAAATCCGACCAGCCTGTCGGTCTCCCGATGTTTCGTGGCATCCGGGCGATTATGTCGGGCAGCAAAAGACCACATGTCCTCCACATCACTGTACGGGACTTCAATCTGCTGATCTCCGCCGATGTAATTTGTAACCGGACCCACAACTCCCATCTCGGGATGACTGTCAAGACAGGTCATCATGTTTTCCAACCAGCCCGGGGTGACCAGTGTATCGTTGTTTAGCACGACGATATGTCGCCCCCTCGCCATCATCAGTCCATGATTGACACCGCCGGCAAAACCACGATTCTTATCCAGCGCAGCGACCCTTACCATGCCACCTTTGCGAAGCATGGCTTCAGCCGTGCCATCCTTGGATGCGTTATCCACAACAATAATTTCAAAGGGGGCCGGTGTATGCTTTTCAATACTGGACACACATTGCAAGACATATTCGCGCTGGTTATACGTCGGAATAATAATGCTTACGCCTTCGAATACCAGCCCGAATGAGCTTTCCCCCTGTCGTACGCCCTCATCATAGCCTCTATGGTAGCCCTGCTTATACAGTTTTGCGTTCTTGGCTGCCCGTTTGCCTGAGCCTTGGCGTCTAATCTTCCCTCCACTCCGGCTTCGAGCTGCATGCAAAACAACGGTTTCGGATGATGATGCTTTCCGCTGTTTTGAACGTCTGCCTGATGTGCTCATGTTGCTTCCTCCATTTCCCCTCATCCAAATGCGCGTTACGATGAACGTCGCACCAGATCGTCCATTAGAGATGAAGCTCTCCTGTAACCAATTTGTCAGCCAAATGTCCAAAATCTATGGCAACCCGCCCCAGTTCACCAGCGATTCGGCGGCACAGAATGACGGCCGGAATTCCCGCTGCTACCAGAGCGATATCGAACGAATGCTCCGCAGTCTGCTGCATCACTCTCGGGATATCCACAACACCATCCACTGTTCCTATAATGCCTGTCACTTGCACCCCGTGGCCGTTCAACAACGCCCCGAGCTCTGCAGCTTGGCTTCCAATCAGCAGCACCCGGCGCCCCTGTACCACAGGCAACAACAGACCCGAATGATGCAGGCTGTAGTTAATCGTGGAACTGGTCAGATTCAGACGGGACCAGTCAATGCCGAAATGGCGCAATACTGGAAATAAAAGTCCCTGAAAAGTAGGCGCACGCGAGATGGGGACACCGATCCAATCCGCGCCGCGAATGGCTTCCGCGAGCTCAGCGCGGATGTCTGGGGTGGAGCGTGGCACCCCTGCATAAGGCAGAAACGGTGCCAGCTCCTGCACTTGTTCGCCTGGCAGCA